>JBHGBF010000067.1:0-44700 GCA_041946865.1 Acidobacteriota bacterium
CTGACTTCTGAATTCCATATCCCGCAGGGATATCAAGGGCGAAGCCCTTGCCTAGTTAGCGTCTCTTTCGGAGCTCTTGAAACCCGATCGGTACGGGTTCGGACGGCCGCGAGGTCGGTCATTGCCGGGAGTGACGACCTCAACAATGCTATGCTTTCCAGCAATGGCGATGTTGCAGCTTCTGGTCTACGTCCTGCAGCTCTGGATCTGGCTGGTTTTGCCCTCGGGTGAGGCCGGAAACCTGATTCTGATCAGTGTCGACACGCTTCGCGCCGACAGGCTCAGCTGCTACGGCTATCAGGCCAACCGGACTCGGCATTTTGACCGGTGGGCGTCCGAGGGCTTCCTTTTTCAACAGGCCTTCTCGGAGTACCCTCTCACGCTGCCGGCTCACGTGAGCATGTTGACGGGCGAGACTCCCCTGCGTCATCGAATCCGCGAAAACGCGGGCTTTCACCTCGATCCGGGGCAGACGACCCTGGCCGAGATCCTGCAAGACCAACAGTACCGGACTGCCGCCTTTATCGGATCTTATGTCCTGGCCGCCGAGTTCGGAGTGGCGCAGGGATTTGAGGTCTTTGATGAAGACTTTGCGACATCCATAGAGAATGTCGGGGTATCGACCGATCTGCAGCGTCCCGCCCCGGAAGTCGCCGCGCGATTCCTCCAATGGCTGAAAGAGAACCAGGATCAGAAGTTTTTCGCCTTCGTGCACTTCTATGATCCCCACATGCCGCGGCCCCAGGGATACGACTCGGAGGTTTCGATCGTCGATCAAACCCTGGGTGAGATTGATGCCTTCTTGCGGGAGAGTCGCCTTCTGGAAAAGACAGACATCGTCCTGACGAGCGATCATGGTGAATCCCTGGGTGAACATGGGGAAGAAGGACACGGGTTTTTCGTTTACGACTCAACCCTGCACGTCCCCCTGATCGTGCGCCCCGCCGGCCGGGGCGGGAGACGGGGGGAGAGAATCGCGCACCAGGTTTCGCTGGCCGACCTGATGCCCACCATCCTTGAGCGCCTCCGGGTACCGATCCCGGCTTCAGTTCAAGGCCGCAGTCTGTGGCCTCTTTGCTCCGGCAAAACCGTCCAGGACACCCCCCTGTATTCCGAGAGTTTTGTCCCACAGTTCCATTTTGGATGGAGCCCGCTCGCCAGCCTGCGTCTGGGAAAATACAAGTACATTGATGCACCTCGGCCCGAGCTCTATGACTTGACTGAAGACCCCCGCGAGACCCGGAATCTGTACGACCAGCAACCCACGATTGCGAGGGAGTATCGTAAAGAGCTGTTAGCCTTTATTAGCAAGTACGGCGCAGGGGCGCCGGAGAAAAAACCGGCGCCGACCGATACGGATACCGCCAGGAAACTGCTCGCCCTTGGGTACTTGAACACAGGGTCGGCGAAACCGAAAACCGAGGGGTCGTCCCTGCTCGATCCGAAAGACCGGATCGCGGTCTTCGAGCGCTACCATGCCGTTCTGAACGAGCTTTCCAATAGCCGGCCTGGTCCGGGGGTGCTCGCGGATCTGAGGAAGCTTAAGGAAGCCGCCCCGGAAGTCCGAGGCATTTTCTACCTTCAAGCGTGGGCTTCCGAGCTGGCTGGAAACCTCGAGGCAGCCCGGGAGATGTATCAGGAAGCCGTCAAGGCGCAGCCGGACAACACGATGGCACGGAGCCGCTACGCGACACTGCTCATCAGGCTTCGAGACTTCGACGAGGCGGAAAAGCAGCTGAAGGAAATCGTGAGACAAGCGCCTTCCGACTACAAGGCGAGAAACAACCTGGCGGGTCTGTACCGGTTGACCGGCCGCAGAGACGAAGCGCTCCGGGAAATCAGGGAGATTACTCGCATTCGTCCCCAATACGCCATAGCCTGGCTGAACCTGGGTCGTCTGGAAGCTGAAGCGGGCAACGCCGGCGCGGCAGAGGCGGCTTTGGCCCAAGCCTATCTCCTGGATCCGAAGCTGCGTCAGGGCCGGTAACGCCCTGTCCCCCTGCCAGTGGTTGCTGAAACCGGGCGCAACCCTGTAATCTACAGCCGAACACCTACTCAAAAAAGCGAGGAAGCTTCAATGAAAGCGGTTTGCGGTCTGGTTGTTCTGATCACAGCCCTGAGTCTGTCTCTCCTGGCTGAGGACGGCGTGTCCACGGTCCAAGGCCGGAACATCCGAATCCATACACGGTTTCTATCGGACGATATTACGGAAGGTCGTGCGCCGGGTAGCCGGGGCGGGGAACTCGCAGCGAAGTATATTGCCACCCAGTTCGAACTGGCCGGCTTGAGTCCCGTTTCCGGCGACTCCTTCTTCCAGATGGTCCCGATGATCGGCAGCAAACCGAGCCAGCCGCCCAAGCTGGCAATCAGCGGTGCCGGGATGGCGCCGGTCCAGTTCCAGTTCGCCCGGGATTTTGTGGGTTGGCCGGCTTCAAGCCGGCCAGAGGCCGGACTGACGGATAGTCAGCTGATCTTCGTTGGCTACGGCATCAAGGCCCCTGAGATGGGATGGGACGACTACAAGGGCCAGGACTCGAAGGGGAAAGTGCTGCTGATGCTCGTCAACGATCCTCCGTCCGCCGATCCGTCATTTTTCGGTGGCCCGGCGCTCACCTATTACGGGCGCTGGACCTACAAGTTCGAGGAGGCTGCCCGGCAAGGGGCGGCCGGCGTTCTCCTCATTCACGATACCGAAATGGCCGGATACGCCTGGCAGGTGGTCGAGGCGTCCTGGACCGGAGAGAGGTTTGACCTGCCGGCGGAATCGCCGCAGAGCACACTGTTCGAAGGGTGGATTCAACGGGCGAAAGCCGACGAACTGTTCAAACGCAAAGGGCTTGACTTTGAGCGCGCCGTCGAGATGGCCGGCAAGCGTGAGTTTGCTCCAGTGGACCTCGGGATGACAGTTTCCGCAGGATTTCGCTCGGACACCCGCCGCATTGAGTCCCCGAACGTCCTCGGACTGCTCAAGGGCCGTGACCCGGCGCTCCAGAACGAGGCGATTCTGATCACGACCCACTACGATCATTTCGGTATTGGAAAGGAAGTCAACGGAGACAAAATCTACAACGGCGCGTTGGACAATGCGTCAGGGACAGCCGGGCTGATTGAGCTCGCCCGGGTTCTGGCCGCCTCCAGCGAACCTCCCCGAAGGTCGGTGATCTTCGCGGCCGTGACCGGCGAGGAACAGGGCCTGCTCGGCTCGGCCTACTATGCGGCCCACCCCGCCTGGCCTCTGGCCCAGACGGTTGCGAACATAAACGTCGACGCGATTAACGTCTGGGGACGCACCCGGAGCATGATCGCCATGGGGGCCCAACGATCCAGCCTGGAAAGGAACGTCGAAGAGCTGGCTGCGCAGCTTGGTCTGGCTTTGTCGCCCGATCCCGAACCCGAGAAGGGAGGGTTCTTCCGTTCCGATCACTTCAGCCTGGTGAAGGTCGGAGTCCCCGCTGTCTACATCAGGTACGGCCGGGACTTCGAAGGAAAACCGCCTGACTGGGGTCAGAGGCTGGCAGATGAGTACCTGGCGCGCCGGTATCACCAGCCAAACGACGAGTTTGACCCGAGCTGGAGTTTCGAAGGGGCCGAACAGATGATGGAGCTGGTTCGGCTGCTGACGTTATCAATCGGGAACGCCGCCGAGCGTCCGGAGTGGAAGACCGGCGATCCGTTCGGGAAAACGCGGACGGTTCAACGCTGACCGATCTCCCCGAGGCGTAAGGCACCGCTCGCACTGGCCTCCCCCATCGCACGCCTCCTCTGTCAGCCAACGCCTAGAGCTTCGCGGACGCGACTGCGGAACGACCCGGGATCGATCGCCGGGTAGCGGTACAAGCGGGGCTCGATGTCCTGAAAGTAAGTCCAGGCAACCTGGCGATCAATCAGCCCCCGAAGCAGCATCTGCTGAACGTCCTCAACATCCTGGGCGTGGCTGCGCTCAATCTTGGCGAGCGCTTGCGCGTAAAAGTCGTAGTGGAGAAAGGAAAGTTGGTTCTCCTGGGCGATGAAACGGCTGCGGCCTTCCCAACCGGGGAGCTCCGGGATGAAATTGGCCGGGGAAGCGAGCTCGACGTTTATCTCCAGACGCTCCTTCAGTCCGGGAAGTGCCCGCAACAGGGCCTCGGAGTCCGGGATGGGCCAGATATCCACGTCAATCGTGGTGGCCCGCCAGCCAAGGAGGACGGCGGTCGCTCCTCCCGTGAAATAGACCCTGGCAGGTTCGTCAACCGCGGTCCCCAGCACCTGCATGAAAAGGCTGACCCGTTTAGCGTCGGCTAGCTTACGCATTCCGCAGCCCGCTCGAAACTGACCAGTCTCCGAATCAGCGCATTGTAGCGGGAGTGAGCCGAGTCAGAGTCAGTGTCACAGAGGAGTTCGTAAAGCCGCAACTCAGGCGAGGGAAAGACCCTTTCAGGAACCTGCACGTTAAGCAGCCGCAAACGCGGCGCTCCGATCGACACCAGGAGAGCCGGGACGGACTCTTTTCCGCACCGCAAATCCTCTACGCCTTGCGATATCAGCTCCTTTCCCGGCAATGACAGAGACTCCATACGCGGATTATAGCACCGCCTTCAAACGTGGCTCTTACCGCGGACCTTTGCCGCGCCGAATCCCTATCATTATGGATGCTGGCCTGTTAGTGCCGCCGAGCTGAACAGAGCGAATCGATGATCCCCTTCATGTAACCGACCGCAAAGACTTTCCCTACCATGGCGTACCCCGGAGTGTCGTTCGATTCGCCCGCCATGGTGGGGGCGTGATCGGGACGGATGGGACCCGTGAAGCCCGACTCGTAGTAAGTCTCGAGCATACGGGGCATGTCGGTGGGACCGTTGTCGTGAAATGTCTCGCGAAAGCGCTCGCGGTCTCCGTCGATATCACGGAAGTGGACAAAGAACAACTTGCCCTGAGAGCACCATTCTCTGGCGAGAGCCTCAATATCCTCGCCCATCGCCTTGAAGGTAGCCTGACAAAAGGTCACGCCGCTCACCGCACTGGGGACCAGCTCGAGGACGCGCCGGATGTTTGCGGCGCTGGTCAGGATACGCCCAATGCCGCGAAGGGGAGAGATCGGCGGATCATCGGGATGCAGAGCCATCTGGACCCCGGCGCTCTCGGCGACGGGAATGATCGCCTCCAGGAAATACTTGATGTTCTCCCAGATCGACGCCTCGGTGACTTCGCCCCACTCGGTCAGGCCCTGCTCCTGGGCCGCACTAAGGTCAAACTCGCTCGTGAGCGCGCCTCCGCGCTCGACAACGTGGGTGTTCGTCCGATACCAGCCCAGGCCTGCCATGAAGTTGTAGCAGATCAGGCGTATGTCCAGGCTGGCCAGCGCCCGGATGGCGGCTCGGTAATTCTCGATTTCTTCATCACGCCCAGGCAGGCCGAGCTTGATCTTTTCCGCGTCGACGGGATGGCTCTCCACGCCGGCCACCACCAGCCCAGCCGACTCGAAGCAGGCCTTGATTCCTGCCAGCGTCTCGGCGTATCGCTCCCGGGGAACCGCGGCGAGGGATGGACGAACGCAGACGATCGCGTGAGTAATGCCAATCTGCCGGGCCAGCTGGATCTCGCGGTCCTGCCCCGGCCAGAACATCTCGGCAAGTTGCATATGCTACCTCTTTTCCAACACCCTCAGCCGGCTTGCGGCTCTGTGATAAACCCCGCGATTCACTTGCCCAGCAGCAGCTTAAGAGTCTTGATGCCGTATGGACCGACTCTCAAGACCTGCTCAGCGGCCGGACCCGTCTCTTCTTCGAGCAGGTTTAGCTCACGGAATTCGCATCTCCGGCCCAGAAATTCGACGGCTGTCTCTGCCTTCGAACCCTCGGTTTCGTACAGGCGCATGACCACGGACCCGTCGCCATCAGCTTTTTTCACGGCGCTGATCACCAGGTTCTCTGCGGCAACCGAAGCGAATGAGCCGGCGGGCGCGAGTGATTTTGTCGATATCCGGTCGACGACGCTCACCGGTATGAGCGGGTTGTTGAAGTCCATTCCGGTCCGTTGACTCCTGGCGCTTTTCCAGTCGCCGCCCGCCGCGCAGAGAGAGTACCGGAAAACGTATGTCCCGGCCGGTGGGTACTGCATGGATGTGACCTCCTGGCCGCGGACCACCTTGACCGAGGTGTAACGCGGACCGCGAAGCATCTCGCTCCTGATCAGCCCACTCTCGACCTTCACTAGCTGTTGGTTCGCGGCGATGGTCAGACCCCACTCGGAAGTCCCAGCATGGATCCAGTCGTGGATGTGGCGAACCTGCTTCCAGGAATCCGGTTTGATTTCGTCGACAGCCCGCGGTCCGCTCTTCGGCATGATATTGTCGAAGGCATTGGCGCCAAAGGGTACCCCGTAATGGATCACTGAGTCCCGGTCCGGCAGGGGAAACAGTTGCTGCAGTCGGACCAGGCGGGGACCGCGCCAAACGATCGTGTTCTCAAGGTCAACTCGGTTGAGGCCGCGATAGAGGATCACCCTCTGCACGATGGGAATGTCGGCAATCTGTCCCTCTATTCTCACGACCGTTCGAATCGGGTTATTGTCCTCCAATTCGACTGAATTTACGGAACTCGGGATTGTCCGCCCGCTGAGAGGCTCGATTCCGATATAGTTGCCGCCGCGCTCCTCCACCGCCACGATTTCCATGCCCCGGCAGACTTCACGATTCAGCCGTTTGTCGAACATCGTCACCCGGCCGGTCGCCCGATCAACGCTTACGCGCGCCAGGTCATTCTCTACGATGTCCGACCCGAGGGCGCGGCGGGATTCCCGGCGGTCCTTTTCCCGGTCGAGCTGTACGGAGGCCGCCGGCGACAAAACCTCTGGCTGATCGCTGGCCACCAGGTAGTAGGTTTTGTAGCCGAGCGAAGGAACTCCGCTTGCGATGAAGACAATTTCCGGCGCCCGGGAAATGTTCTCGCTATATTGTTCGACATGGAAGGGAATGGAGGTTCCGGTCTCGTCCAGTAAACGCAAACCCTTCTTGTAATCTGCAATGTCGGCTGGAGAAACGTCGCCATAAAGCGTCAGGTGCGCCTCGACGACATCGGTGCGCGTCCAGCCGAGCGGGTTGAAAACGACGATCGGAAAGCTCTTCGCTACTGGGATCTGCACACGTTCGGCGATATTGCGGAGCATGTCGCGAAGGATTTCACTTCCCTGGAGTTTCGCCATCTCCATGTAGCCGCGCTTGCGGTTGTCCCCAGTCATTCCTCCCTGGCCGTCATGGTTATGGTCCATTGATTCGATCAGCTTCTTCCAGAGAAGATCGAACTGATCCTGGGGATAGTCGGCCAGTTGCAAAGCGTGATTGACAGCCGCGAATTTCTCCGCGGTCAGGAGAGTGTTTGTGGCCGGGATTATCTGCGGCCAGAGGTGAGGCAGCGAGGAGACGATGTTGGGCCACGAAGTGTTGATTTCACCAGAGGTCTCGGGAACGTTTGTGTTCCCTTCGACCCGCTTGAAGAATTCCAGAGGGGTTGCCAGGATGAACTTTGCGACACCCGACTGGTTGGCCCTGCCGACTGCTTCTACGAGATCGTCCGGTGGTGACCACAGGTCGGTGCCCCAATTCATCAGGATGGGGCCGTCAGTCGTCGCCCGCACATCCGCCAGGTCCTTTCGCATACGGTCCAGCTTGTCGGCATCCGGTGTCCTCTTCGAAGTCAGGAAGGTCCCCCAGCCATAGCCTTTGAGCGTGTTCCACACCAGGACCTGGGAGCCATCCAGCCCCTTCCAGCGGAAGAGCGATTTGTCGGTAGGTCCCATTCGGGTCATGACCATGAACGGGACTTTGACCTGAGCCAGGATCTGCGGGAACTGAGGCGTGTAGTCAGGAAGGTCACCGAGGTGCGCGACGACCGGATCGACACCGAAAACCTGCCTTGCATACCGCTTGCCGAGCACCAGATTGCGGGCGTGGACTTCTCCGTCGGGGAGGCCTTGGAAGATTCCCACCCATTTGGGTGCAATCTCGATGCGGCCTTCCCTGACAAGGCGGCGGAAATCGTCAAGCTCCGGCAGTCCCTTGTGCGTCTCCACGTAATTGGCGACAAAGACGTTGTCTTCCAGAAGAAAGCGGAAGTCAGGCGACTGTTTCGCGAGTCTGATGGCCTGGGCGATGATCCCGTTGCCTCGCGCCAGGCATTCTTCCCGTGTTCCTCCCCAGAAGAAATCGAGATGGGAGAAAGGCGTGAAATACACCTCAGTGGGCAGGGCTTGTGCAAGGAGGGGTGTCAGGCAGGTGAAGTAAAGGAAAACTGAGCATCTTGATAACCTGTTCATACGCACCTAACGGGCCGTGGCGCTCGGATGAGCGCCTGTCTTTTTTGCCCCGAAGGGACCGCCTGGTCCCGTCGGGACACTGGTCTTTGGCGAAAAACGCCGAAGGCGTTAGGCAAGACAGCCCAGGGTTGGCGCGCAGTTGAGCGCCTACCCTGGAAAGCGTCCACACGAAATTCCAGGCGGGTCTTTTCACTCAGATTCACAATCCTCTGCAGCGACATATCCCAGTTGTTCCAACCTGGACCTCTTACATAATTGACAGGAGACTCGAGACCGAGGCTGGGGCGAGTCGGGGGCGCAAAAGCTGCCGCGTTAAGGCGATTGTACGGCTCGTCCGACGTATCGGCCGTCGGGTCGCCGACCAGCTTCACGCGCGCCCCTACTGCGCCGGAGCCGGTGAGCATCACACCGCTCACGCCGGAGATGCTGAAACCCGGCGTTATCGGCTGACCGGTTCGGAAGACCGTGATACCGGACACCTGCCAGCCATTGAGAATAGCGCGAGTGACCGGGTTATCCAGCGATCCATGACCGGTGACACCCGGAATCTGGTAGATGTAGTTGAAGGTGAAGTTCTGAGTAACATCGTAGCTGCACGGTCCGTAATTGGCCAGCCGGGTCAGGCCGTCAATCCGTCCGCCGTCACCATCGCTGCTGGCGATCGTGAGACATTTCCCCCATGTGTAGGAGGTTCCCAGGAACAGGCCCTTGGCGAAACGCCTGTCCAGCGTGACCTGCAACGAGTTGTAGTTGGACGTCGCGCCGAAGTCCTGGAGCGTGATGTTGCTGTGGCCCCGATAGGGTCGGACAAAGTCCGAGTCGTAGCCCTTGGACCCGTCGTAAGGCCCGGCGGGAACCGTTCCCTTGGTCTTGGTCGGATCCTGGTTTTCCGCCTTGAAGGCCGTCCCGTACGGCGCCGCGTTGATATTACGGTTATAGAGCAGCTGACGACCCAGAGATCCCACGTAGGAGACATCCATCACGAGGGCCCAAGGAAGCCTGGTTTGTATGCCCGCGCTGTAGTTGTAGATGGTCGGGATCTCTCCCGCGTAGCTCATGACTGTCAGGTTGCTGGGCCGAGTCAGGGCGCTGGCCGAAGCGAGCTCGCTGACGAAGCCGTTCAAAGCCGTGGGGGTAAACACGGACGGCGGGTTCACGATCGTGTTAAAGATCTCATTACCCTGGTAGCGATCGTAAAAAGCGCCGGCGCCCGCCCGGAACACGAGGTTCCCGTTTCCTGTCAGGTCGACGGCCACGCCGACGCGAGGGGCCCAGAGAAGGCCCGGGCTCCGCATCAGGTACTTGTTGATGCCTTGCCCCGCCGGCAGGATACCGTTGGTCACGTCACCGGATCCCGGGACGAACTTTCCGATGTCAAGAGCCGAGCGGACCTCTGCCGCCACGACGCCGGGACCCGGCGTCTGGCCCGGACCGACGCTCGGATAATCGCAGGCCTTCTGCGAACCGTCGACCCAGCACGGCCAGTACAGCCGAGGCGCCTGGGCAGGATCGTACTTGCTCGGTGAGAAAGTGGACGTATGGAGCCCCGCATCATACTGCGGCTGGATCCAGTAAGCGCGCACACCGAGATCGAGCGTGAGCTTAGGAGCGACCTTCCACGTGTCCTGGAGATACATTTCGAGGTTCGTGTAACGGTACTGGCCCATCAGGTAGTCCGAAGCCTGCGTGAACGACGTGTAGACACCGACAGCGGCGTTCGCAAAACCAAACCCTGTGTCCAGCGGATTGCTGCCGGAGTCGCCGAAATTATAGTCGCCACCGGATTGCACGAAGGCGCTCTGGTTCTTGCGGTTGCGTTGCATGTACACGCCGGCCTTGATGAAATGCTCCTTCCACAGCTTGCTGTAGTTGTCGGCAACTTCGATGGTGGTGTTGTAGGTATAGAAAGGCGCAAACGAGCCGCCTCCGGTCCTCATGTCAGGCGCATTGGCGATGCGACTGCCACCAAAGGCAAACTCGGGGATCCAGTCGGCATAGGGCTCGTACAGGGTAGGCAGGTTCACGCCCGTCCCGGCGCGCGTGACGTCACTCTCCTTCCTCGGACCCGTGGTCACATCGTGGTGGGTGATGCCGAACGTCACCTCGTTTGTAGAAGTGGAATTGAGCGTCGTCAGGAGGTTTAACGCCAGGGCATAGCCCGGGTGGTTGTAATGGACGCCACCCGACAGGGGATAGTTGGGGGTCAGGGAGTATCCCTGGGCGCCGTAAGCCGAGTTTTCGACATCCTGGACCAATTGCGTGTAGCTTCCGAACAACCGCCAGTTCTGACTCAGGTTCGAGTCCAGGCGCAGCAGCCGCTCATGGCGGGGATTCGAGCTGGAGATGGAGGATATGTAATTGTATCCGGCCTGGCCCGTCACGTTCGGAAGAGGGAAGATCTTCAGCAGCGCCACGCCCGGAGCATAGAGCCGGTTTGCCGGGATTTTGCCGAGCACGCCGCCGTCCGAGAAACAACCGGAGGTGTCGGATGCTTTACAGTTGCGGGAGGCAGCGAGCGGATCGCGGATGTAAGGAAACGGAGTCTTGTTCCGGTCCACGCTCTGCGAGAAGTCGCCGGCGCGCTCGAGCGCGGTGGGAACCGTAACCCGCCTTAAACCTTCAGGGATAAGCTGGCGCTGGTACTCCTCACTCCAAAAGAAGAAAAGCCTGTCCTTGTTCGTATTGAACTTGCCGGGGATGTAAGCCGGGCCTCCGATAGTGTAGCCGTAGTAGTTGTAGTGGTAAGAGCTCTTGCGCACGCCATCCCGGTTGTTGATCCAGGAGTTCGCGTTCATTCCGCGGTCCCGGTAGTAGGTGTAGGCGCTGCCGTGGAAGTCGCTCGTGCCGCTCTTCGTCACGTACATGATCGTCCCGCCCGCCGCCTTCCCGTACTGGGCCTGGTAATTGCTGGCGAGAACCTTGAACTCCTGAAGAGAGTCCAGACTGACCGTCGCCATCAGCTTCGTGTTGTCGCCGGTGCCGGTCACGCTGACCCCATTGATGGTCGCGTTCAGCGAGTTTCCGCGGGCGCCGTTAATGTAGATGTCCTGTATGCGGTTGTTGGCGCGGGAAGAATCATAGTTCGTGACAATCCCCGGCAACACGCGCAAAAGGGCGAGGGGGCTGCGACCGTTGACCTGGATGTTCTGCAGCTGTTCGCCCACGATCGTCCCGGTCCGTTCCGCACTCTCCGTCTGCAGCCTCAGCCCTTCGGAGGTGACCTCGACGGTCTGCTGGACCTCTCCGACCTCGAGAGTGATGCGGCCGAGCGACAACCGGTCGTTGAGGTTCAGGACCAGGTCCCGCTGCTCGTACTTCTTGAAACCGACCATTTCCACGGTCAGCGTGTAGCGGGCGGGAAGAACCTGCGGAAACAGGAACACGCCGGTGTCGTCCGTTATGGCGGACAGGGAGGTGTTCCGGCCGACGTCCGTCAGGGTGACCGAGGCCCCAGGCACCACTCCTCCCTGAGGGTCTTGAACCGTGCCTGTAATCAGGCCGCCGGTGGTCTGCGCCGCCAGCGGCGCCGCCGCAGCGAGCAGAAAAAGAACCATTAATAAAAGCTTTCCACGTTGCATCTTCGTCCTCCCGGATGTCCTCGACATCCTGTCTGTCTCTATTTGACCCTCAGGAGAAGGAGCCTGTTGATTTCGGGGAGAGCCTGGGGAGTTCGAGCCGGAAGGTTTTCCGGCGAGTGACCCAACAGACCCTTCTCCTGCCTGCTGTATAATCCGTGACATTTATCAAAGCAATCGAATGTTTTTTAAAAGGCATTCACTTCCAGTGAAAAGTCTTTTCGTCGACAACCAGCCATAGAGTTGCGCCGAGGGGGGTGCGCTTCACGGCGGGCTCGCCGCTCCAGGCCCCGCGCAGGGACGGACGGCGTGTCGCTCGAGAGCGCTTGACCACAACGGTGCCCCGCTTTCACAGCCGCCGATATCGTTTGAAGACTTCGACTGGGTCCTCCTTCTTCTGGAAATCGGCGCGGGCCAGGTTCTCCGTTCCTGCGATCTCCTCGCACTTCTGGAGGACTTCGCATATCAGCGCTTTCGGGATGATCAGAACTCCGTCCAGGTCACCGAATACGAAGTCTCCGGGATTCACGACGACCGTCTCCGTCAGCTCGCCGGAGAGGATGACTGGAACCTGAGTGGCGATGGTGACGATCCGCCCATAGGCTTCGATCGGCGTCCGGTAGCGGGCGAAGACCGGGAAGTCCATGCCGATGATCATGCCGCTGTCCCGGGTCCCGCCGTCGACCACGGCGCCTACCGCCCCGTGGGCTCTGGCCGAAGTGGCGCTCAGCTCCCCATAAAGGGCCACTCGAAAAGGGGTGCTGCGGTCTCGGACCTCGACGCAGGGAAAGGTCATTTCTTTGAGCGCGTTCAGGCGACGGTAGCGAAGATTCTCGTCTTTCTCTGCCGCCGTGGCGCCCTTGATGGTGAACGCGGGTCCGGCCAGCTTCATATCGGGCGAAAGCGGCATGATTTCGTGCGAAAGTACCTGGTTTGAAAAGCCGAGCGATTCAAGAACGTCAAAAACCAACCCTGCGTAAAGCTTTCGGTAGCGCACGCAGATCTGTTCCATGTCGAAAACGGGAAGTGTCGTTACTGGTTCCATGTGAGTACCTCGAATTTCGATCCGCCGAATCGAAACAAGTTCGTAACTACAGGCGGCGGAGGAGCAGTCCTCCGTCAACGTAAAAAATGGCGCCGGTCACATAGTCGGATTCAGCGGACGCCAGGAACACCGTGATGCCCACAACATCCTGGACCTCACCCAGACGATTCCAGGGAATACGCTCGAGCAGTCTGGCCCGCACCTCGGGTACCGAAAGGTGCTGGCGGTTCATGTCGGTGAGGATGGCGCCGGGCGAGACCGCGTTCACATTGATGTGGTGCTCGGCGAGCTCGAGGGCCAGGGCCTTGGTCAACATGGCCAGCCCGGCCTTGCTGCAGGCATAGGCCGATCGCCCCCGCAGCGGGACGTTGTCGTGGACACTCGACAGGTTGATGATCTTCCCCCTGCCAGCCGACCGCATCACTTCGGCGGCCTTCTGGCTGAGAAAGTAGGGCGCCCTCAAATTCACCTCGAGTGTCCTGTCCCAGATTTCAGGCTGGGTCGAGAGAAACGGTTCCCGAAATTCCACGGCGGCGTTGTTCACCAGGACGTCGAGACGGCCGAATCCCTCCAAAGTGGCCGCAATGAGCCGGGTCTGAGCCTCGAGATCGGCCACGTCGGCCTGGATCGCGAAGGCTTCCCGGCCGCCGTCTTTGATGCGCTTGACGACCGCCTCGGCAGCTTCGGCCGCCTGAACATAGTTGACCACGACCCGAGCGCCCTCGGCGGCCAACCCTTCGGCCAGCGCCGCGCCGATTCCGCGGCTGCCGCCAGTCACGATCGCGACCTGATCCTTCAGTCTCATGTCAATAACCTCACTCTTCCTTGGTCCTCAGAAACACCCGCAAGATGATGGCTGCGGTCAGGTGTCCGGAGGCGGCGATGACGAACATAGGAGTATAGGAATCGAAGCGGTCGAGCACCGTGCCCGCCACCCAGGTGAGAATCATCCCGCCGATACATCCGATCGTCCCCATGTAGCCCTGAACCGTGCCGATGACATTTTCGGGGAAAACATCGGAAGCCAGGGCGGCGGTGTTGATGAACCAGGCGTAACAGACGAAGGCCATCATGGCGATGAGGGCAATCGAAAGCCCGGCGGAACCGACAAAGCCGATGGCGGCGCCGGCCGGCGCGACCGCCGCCGTCACGTAAAGCACCAGGGTGCGGGCGCGCGCCGGACTGAAGCCGCGCCGGATCAAAAAATCGGATGCGGCCCCGCCGAGCATTCCCCCCGCGCCTCCAAAAAGGAACGGGATCCAGGCGTACAGTCCGATATCGGTCAAACTGAAGCCCCTCTCACTCTTCAGGTACTGCGGCGTCCAGAACAGAAAGAAGGTCCAGACCGGATCGGTAATCAACCGGGCGGCCAGGATGGCGACCACGCGCCTGTCCTGAAGCAGGCTGAGCATGGACGGCAAGGCGCGGGCCGGACCCTGGTCCCCGACAGCGGCCGGCGAAGCCGCTGCGGAAAAGGCCGCAGCCATGCTGGGGCTGGGATTGCGGTAGACCTTCCACCACACTGCCACCCAGACCAGCCCTATCAGCCCGGGCACGACAAAAGCCATTCGCCAGCTCCAGGTCAGGGTGAGCCAGGCGATCAGGGGGACGGCAACCAGGCTCCCGACCGAGCTGCCTGACGAATAGAGGGCGATCGGGAAACCCCGCTCGCGTTTGGCGAACCAGGTCGTCACGGCCCGCAGGGCGGCGGGATAATTGCCCGGTTCCCCGACACCGAGCAGAAAGCGGAAGGCGCCCAGGCTCAGAGCGCCGCTCGCGAGACTGTGGAGCATCGTCGACAACGACCACCACAGGACGAAAAACGTCATCCCGATCTTCTCGCCGATGCGATCGACGAGCCGTCCCCCAACCGTGTACATAACGGTGTACGACAACAGGAAGGCGTTCAGAATGTTCGCGTAGTCACTGTTGCTCAGCCCGAATTCCTCCCGCAGGACCGGCGCAACGATGGAGAGAGTCTGCCGGTCGATCAGGTTGAGCATCGTGGAGAGCGTGATCCAGCCGACAATGAACCAGCGAAGCCGCGATTCTCTTTCCGTGGTGTCCAGTGTTAGCGTCTGTGTTGTCATCAAGCTCCCATTTCCCGCCGAAGCGGCTTGTTTTGTGGGGCGGCAGGGGGAATCCGAAGCGTCCCTCGGAATCTTCTGCCTTGCACTCCAAACAATTCTCTACAAGGCTGCCAGCCAGCCTCCATCGACGTATAACACCTGGCCCGTGATGAAATCCGACGCCGGGGAGGCAAAAAAGATCACAGCGCCGGCCAGCTCCTCGACGCATCCCCAACGGCCGGACGGAGTGCGGGTGCGGACCCATTGGTCGAACTCAGGATCCGCACGCAGACCCGCGGTCAGGGGGGTCACAAAATAGCCGGGTCCGATCGCGTTGACCTGGATGTTGTAACCGGCCCACTCCACGGCTGTGGCTTTCGTGAGCATCTTGACGGCGCCCTTACTGGCGGCGTAGGGCGCCGTGGAGGGCCGGCCACCTTCACTCATCAGCGACAGCACGTTGATGATCTTGCCGGCGCGCCGGCCGATCATTTTCGTGCCGACTGCCCGGGTCATCAGGAACACCGCGTCCAGATTCAACTGCATCTGCTGCCGCCAGCGCGCCGCCTCGTAAGTCTCCAACGGTCCTCGCAGGTTGGCCCCCGCGTTGTTCACCAGGATCGAAATCGGTCCGATTTCCTCCTCGATCCGCTGGACGGCTCTTGTCACCTGCTCTTCGACCGTCACGTCAAAGGCGCAGGCGCAAACGTTTATTTTGGACTCGAGCAGACTCTGACGCGCCTGTTCCAGTTTCGAAGGATCACGGCCGTTCAGAACCACCGTCGCGCCCGCTTCGCCCAAACCCTTCGCCATTGCGAAGCCGAGGCCCTGAGACGACCCCGTGACCAACGCAATCTTGTCGTGAAGATCAAACAATTTCATGGCTTTGCTCTCTTGCCTCTCTGTCCTTCGGCTCCTTCGTCCGGCCTCCCGGGAGCGAACAGGACGCGCATCACCGCGCCTCCCCGGCCGGCTTCGGCAAAGGCCGTCGGCCCGTCCTTCAACGGAAAGGGTCTCGACAGCAGGGCGTTGAAATCGAGATCTGAACCCGCCAGAAAGCTCATCGCTCTCTCGAAATCGTACGGTTCATAAACGCGCACGCCCACCAAGGCGAGCTCCCTGAAGGTGATGGTCACCAGGTCCATCGGAACCGGACTCTTCGGCATGGCAATCAGAACAATCTGGCCACGCACCCGGCAGGCTTTCGGCGCAAGAAGCGAAGAGGAGGCAGACCCGGCCGCCTCGAACACGACGTCCGCCCCGCGTCCCGAGGTAGCCTCCATGATCGCTTCCATCGGATCGACTTCGTCCACGTTGATGGCTTCCAGCCCGAAGTCCCTCGCCAGGCCGATCCGCATTGGCTCGCGCTCACAAATCAGCACACGCTGGGCGCCGCTGTCCCGGGCCACGAGCGCGGTCAGGAGACCCATGGGACCGGCGCCCAGCACGCAAACCGTATCCCCGCTTCGAATGGCCGAAAGGCGCAAGGCATGGACAGCCACGGCCGCAGGTTCGACAAGGGCCGTCTTCTCGGGAGTCAGCGCGCACGGCACTCTCAGCAGCTTCGCGGCGGGGATCCTCAGGTACTCGGCAAAGGCGCCGTCCCGATCAATGCCGTACAGGCCCAGTTTCTGGCAGACATGCCGATAGCCGCGGACGCAGGCGTCGCAGACGCCACAGGAGATCAGGGGTTCGCCGACCACGAAGTCCCCTTCCCGCAAGTCCTCTCGTCCCGCGCCTGGACGCGCGATATGGCCACAGAACTCATGTCCCATCACGAGAGGAGGTTTGGCCCGGGGATGCTTCCCATGAAAAATATGCAGGTCCGTACCGCAGATGCCGGTATAGCGGACTCGAACGATCGCTTCTCCGGCAGCCGGCTCCGGCACGGGCAGATCCCGAAGTTCAAGCTGTTCAGTGCCAAGCCAAACTAAAGCTTCCATGTATCACCAAATCCATTTGGAGGCCGGCTGCTTTTTGCCTTGATCCCTGGCGGAACAGAGCCGCAGATCCCACAGAGCCGCAAAGCGCTGCGCCTGCGGCTCTGTTTCGCTTGTCCGCGGCACTCCAAAGCGACACTACTTGCTCAACCGGACCGTCGTGATCTCGTACGGCTTCACTTTCAACACCCGCTCATCCCTCGCAGCCGACTCTTCTTCCAGCATGTTGACCGTGCGGAAATCACGGGTTTCGCCCAGAAAACGCAGCGGGGTTTCAGCTTCCGCCCCACGAGTCTCGAACAGCCGCACGACGATCGACCCATTCCGATCGCCCTTCTTCAATGCGCTCACCACCAGGTTTTCGCTGTCGAGCGAGCAAAATGACTGCTCCGGAGGTAAAGCCTTCTTCGACAGCTCGTCAACCGCGCTTACCGGAACAAGTGGGGTATTAAACGCCATCCCGAATCGCCACGAGAGCGCCGCAGACCAGTCGCCTTTGCCCGAAGTCAGGGAATAGCGATAGACGTAGCGCCCGGCAGGCGGCTGCTGAACCAGGACGGGCTTGCCGTCCTGAACAATGGCCAGCGGGTTATAGCGGGTTCCCCTCAGCATTCCTCCGCGAACACCGGTCTCGGACACCGTGAAGAACTGATGGTCGCCACTGACGGTCAGGCCCCAGTCACTTCCTCCGGCAAAGACCCAGTCCTGGACCTGTCGCCAGTTCTGCCAGATCTCGCGAGGCACTTCGTCTCTGAAGTGAGGCCCTGCATTCGGCATGAGATCCGCGCTTCCCGCCGAGCCGAAAGGGACACCGACACGCGTGTCGGCAATCCGCTGGGGCGTCGGGAAAAGCTGCTCGATCTTCATGAAGCGTCCGGGCTTCCAGTCGATCGAGTTCTCGATGTCAATCCTCTTCAAACCCTGATACAGAATCAGCCGCTGAGTAATCGGCACTCCGGCCACATCGCCGCTGATGCGCACAATTGTGCGGACGGGACTGTTTTCTTCCAGCTCGACGGCGTTCACCATGGTGATAACGGTCCGACCCGTCTGGGGCTCGATGCTCAGGGTATTCCCGCCGCGTTCTTCGGCGGCCGCGATCTCCATGTCCTTGACAATGACCCGGTCCAGGGCCTTGTCGAAAACCTCGATCCGGCCGGTGGGGCGGTCGACCGTGACCCGATAAAAAGCGTTTTCGATGACGTGCGCCCCGATGACACGCCGCGGTTGTTTCGCGTCGTTTTCGGTATCCAGCTGGAGCCGACAGGCCGCAGGAAATTCATCCGGCGCGGGCGCCGGCGTCAGGTAGTAGGTCTTGTAGCCGAGCGACGGAACATCGCGAGCAATGAACACCAACTCGACCGCCCGGGAGATGTTCTCGCTGTATTGCTCCACCTCGAACGGGACGGACGTCCCCTTCGCGTCGAGGAGCCGCATCGCTTTCCGGTAGTCACCCAGTTGTCCTGGTCCAAGGTCGCCGTAAAGGGTCACGTGCGCCCTGACCACGTCATCCCGCTTCCAGCTGAGCGGATTAAAGACGACAATCGGCGTGCTCACCGGAAAGGGATGCTCGACACGCTCGGCAATGTTGCGCAGCGAATCGCGCAGAATCCGCCCGCCGGCCAGCGTAGCGACATTGGCCAAAGCCAGCTTCCCTTCGTCTCCGAGGTCGCCGCCCTGACCGTAATTGTTGTGGTCCATCGCCTCGAGGACCGACTTCCAGAGCAGCTCGAGGTCACGACCGGGGTAGTCCGCATAGCCGAGCGCATCGTTGATGGCGGCGAACTTCTCGGCATTGATCAGGGTGTCGGTCGCCGTCATAAAGTGCGGCCAGAGATGGCTCAGAGAGCTGATCAGGTTGGCCCACGAGGAGGGAATCTCTCCGGTCAATTCCGGCAAATCCGGTGTCTTAGCGGCCTCGCGGAAATACTCGGCCGGTGTCGCCAGCCGGAAACGCTTCGGCGCCAGGCGCTGGTTGAGAACGGCGATGTTCTTCACCAGAAAGTCGTTGGGTGACCAGAGATCGGTTCCCCAGCCGAGGTAGACGGGCCCGCCGGTCGTCGCCTGAACATCCCCGGTTTCCTTCGCGATTTTCGCCAGCGCCACATCATCCAGCTGGCGGTGGAGTCCCAGGCCGACACCCCATCCGTACCCCTTCACAGTGTGCCAGAGCAGAACCTCGGATCCATCCGGGGACTTCCAGCGGAAAAGAGTCTTATCCGGAGGTCCCATTCTCGTCATGACCATATAGGGAACGCCGGTCTTGGCCAGGATCTGCGGGTACTGGCGTGTAAATCCGGGGATGTCTCCCATGTGGGCCACCTGCGGATCGACGCCGAAGACCTCACGAGCGTGGCGCTTGCCGTAAACCATGTTGCGCACGGTGGCTTCCCCGCGCGGGAGGTTCTGGTAAATGCTCGCCCACTTGGGGGCGATTTCGATCCGGCCCTCCTTCACCAGTTGCCTGAGCCGTTCGACTTCCGGGGACCCATGCCGGCTTTGGATGAAGTTTTCCGCAAAGACCTGGTCTTCGATCAGAAACCGGAACTCCGGGGAGTTGTCAGCCAGCTGGATCGCCCGATTGATGATGCGATTGCCCCGGCTGAGACATTCTTCCCGGGTGCCACCCCAGAAAAGGTCAAGGTGAGAGAATGGCACGACATAGACTTCCGACTTTGCCGGTGTCCCAGGCTGAGCCGGTAAGGCAGCCGGCAAGAGCATAAACAGGACAATCAAGAAGCTCAGGAATCGCATACACAAACCTTTAGAGAAGCCGTTAGCTTTCATTCGTCCGCCCTGCGGACCCTGCATCCGGATCTGATTCACATGCGCATCCTATGAGGTCCGCAAAGTGAGCACAAGCGAATTTTCTTTAACGTATGCTCACTATTGGTTAATATCCGGACGGCGGGGAGGAGGCGATGGAAATAAGGGAACTGCGGAGCCTGGTCCTTTTAAAGGAGTTGGGCAACATCACGAAGATCGCACAGCGCCAGCATCTCAGCCCGGCCGCCGTGCACAAGCAGCTGAAAGTTCTGGAATCGGAGCTGGGTGTCAAACTGTACGAAAAAGAGGGCCGCCACCTGAGAACCACCCAGGCGGCAGATGTCCTGTTGCCCCACCTCAGGAATCTGTTGGCGCAGTACGAGGCGGCGCTTTCAGACCTGAACGAATGGAAGGGTCTGAAGCGGGGCGTGGTTCGAATCGGCACCGGGCCGACCATGAGCAGCCACATGCTGCCTCCCCTGCTGCAGGAGTTCAATCGCCGCTTTCCCAGGCTCGAGGCGTATGTCGAGACCGGGCAGATGACCCACCTGGTTCACTCCCTGGCCGCAGGCACGCTCGATGTGATTATCCTGGTGTCTACGCCTCTGAATGAGGACCCGAACCTTACCGTGGAATGCACCTGGGAGTTCGAGCTGGTCCTGGTGGGCAGCTCCCGGCACCAGCTTCGTCGTTGCCGGCTGCAGGAACTGACCGCTACCCCGTTTATCCTCTACAAGGAAGGCGGTCTGTTCGAACGGATCATCGATCAGTATTTCGTCGAGGCCGGCTTCCGGCCGAACGTCGTCATGCGCCTGGACAACGCTGATGCCATTCGAGAAATGGTCAAGCTCGACCAAGGCATCTCGGTTCTCCCCATGTGGATCGTAGACAGAGACCTGCGAAGCGGCCGGCTTCGTCTCATCCGGCAAAGCGAACGCCCGCTTCTCGCTCGAATTGCGATGGTAACCAGGAAGGACAGCTACGCCACCAAGCCCGCGGCCGCGTTTCTCGACCTGGCCCGCCGCTGGGACTGGCAAGGCCTGCGCCTGCGCCAGGAGAAGGATGAAGAGAAGGATGAAGGATGAAGGATGAAGGATGAAGAGAAGGATGAAGCCTTCAGGCGGGCAGTCAATCGCACAGTGCCGGGAAAGCGGGGCTACACAACATTCTGCAACTTGTTAACGGAAAAGACGTAAGAAAAGAACGTTAACGGAAAGGTTCATTATGCAGATTCGACCAGCTTCATTTTTCTTTGCAGCATTCCTGGTGATTTCATCCGCAATGGCGCCGCTCTGTATTGCCCAGGAGAGGGCCTGGCAGGGTTGGGAGCTGTGGAAACAGGGGCGCGTCGGCGACGCATTGCGGGCGGCAGGCGCCGTCCTGGCGGACCAGCCTGCCGACAACGACGCGCTCCACGTGCGGACCCTGGCCCTGTTTGTGCAAGGGAAGTACCGTGAAGCCCTGGACTCCTTCGGGAGGATCAGCCGGCAATACCAGAAACGGGGCGACCTGGGGCTGACCATGCTCGAGGCTTACTACCACCTGAACAAGCCCGAGGACGCGTTGGGCTTGGCCAAGGAGCTGGACCTCAAGGAATTGGGCTTCTATGAGGCGCGTGCCGGCAAGCCCTTCAAAGTCAACGCCGAGCGCACTTACCTGCTTCCGTTCGTCGCCGACCCGAAAGTGCCGCTTCAGTTCTGGCCCGGTCTGGCGGGGAAGATCAACGGTCAGTCCGTAGGCATGAGATTCGACACTGGCGCTCCGTTTCTCACTATGGGAAAAGAAAAGGCAGAGAGCCTCGGGATCCCGCTTTTCACGTCAGGCCCGGGTGTGGCGGGCAGTCGCGACGTGACCGTCTGGAACGGCCTGGCTGAACGGGTCGAACTGGGCGATGGCCTGGTGTTCGAGAACGTTCCGGTTTCGGTGCTGCCGAAACTCGACTGGGTGATTTTCGGCACGAATCTCCTGGAGCCGTTTCTTGCAACCGTCGACTACCCTAATTCGCGGTTCATTCTCACCCCGCGGGTCCGTCCAGAGCTTCACTCCGCCCACCGCGCCATGGTCCCTGCGCGACAGTTCAAAATGCCCTTCTTCCTTTGGGGGGATCACTATATGTTCGGCCAGGGAGTCTTCGGAGAGCATGACGGCCTTAATCTCTTCTTTGATTCCGGGCTCATCGCTCTGACCCCGATCAACGGGAAAATCGTCCAGGCGGCCTTTTCCGCTTCAAAGGAGCGCCTGATCGCCTGGGGCTTTCCGGAAAACGAACTCACGGCGACCCGGTTCTTTGAGACCCGCAGGCCGCTGGGCATTCCCGGTCTTCTGCAGGAGAACACTCTCGTCTATTTCAACGCAAATCAACCGTACGACAGGGTCTTCGGCGGAGTTCGAATTGACGGACTCGTCTCTCACGCCTGGCTTTCGAGCTACTCCTGGACGATTGATTTCGATGCGCGCGAGTATAGTTT
Organism: Acidobacteriota bacterium; assembly: GCA_041946865.1. Classification (GTDB taxonomy): domain Bacteria; phylum Acidobacteriota; class UBA6911; order RPQK01; family RPQK01; genus RPQK01. The sequence goes on from JBHGBF010000067.1 coordinate 22,153, forward strand.
CGGCGTGAAGTAGCGGATGCTCGTGGTCAAGCCCCTCCCAGGTCATCTGTCATGGTGCGGGAAAGCTTTCTCGCCCGCTCGGATCGCTACGGGAAGCCGGTTCTCAGGCGGAGGAATGGGGCAGGCGAAACCGCTGCTGTAGGCGCACGAAGGGTTGTACGCCTGGTTGAAATCGACGTAGGTCCGGCCGGACTTGACGAAGGGAATGTCAAGATACCGCCCCCCGCCGTACGATTCGTTCCCACTCGTCTTGTCCCGGAAAGCAACGAAGAACTCGTCTTGAGGCCCGGGGTCGCGCTTGAAAGTCCAGAGCTGGAGCGCCAGATCTCTCCGCTCGAGCCGGAAACGGACTTGTCCATATTTCCAGCCTGGACGACTCCAACCCTGGGTATCGGTGATTGTCAGCGGCGTGATTTTTCCATCAGGGAGAACCTCTGCTTCGACCCGAAATGCAGGGTCGACGGGAAAATAAGAAAGTCCCCGAAAATGATCGAAGGCTTCGGCACGCGGATCAAAGGCGCGAAGCACAGCTCCCAGCGTGCCCAACTGGTCGAAGTAAACGAACTGCTTTCCAAGTTTGTAGCGGTCTCCTCTGCGCAACTCGGCCGACGTCACCGCCGTCCCCTCCGCTTCCCTCACAATCTTCCCACCGACCGGCTTCAACAGCCAACGGAAGGACTCGCCACCCGCATCCTCGCGAACGACCACGGCATGAATCGGAGCGACGCTCCTGCCCGACAGTGTCAGATCGGCTTCGGGACTCGATCCAATCGTTACTCGAGGCGCGTCGAGCTTGATGACTGCCACCACGCCGAGAGGGGATGTTCTTTTGTCAAGAAAGCGTTTGTCCCGCGCCTTTCGGGCGGCTTCGATCTGCGAAACGTAGTCATTTCCGGGCGACGCTGGATCGGGCTGGCCGCCTGCGATAAAAGAGAACAGAATCGTCAGCGAGGCAAGTGGAAGACAAAAGAGTCGCATGACATCAGTATAGGACACATGGAAACCAAGTCTCTGGTTTTCGAGCAGGTATTGGAGCGGGATCCGCGGTGCTCGATGGCCTGCTGGGGCTTGGCTATGACCTTGTTCCAGCCGTTGTGGCCCACGCGTCCGGGGCCCACTGAGCTCAAAGCGGGCTGGGAAGCGGTGAACAAGGCCAAAGGTTTGGACCCACCGACAGAACGTGAGCGCCTCTTCGTGGCCGCGGTTGAAGCCTTCTTTCGAGAACCGCAATCACCCGACTACTGGCAGCGAATCCGGCGCTGGGGAAAAGCGATGGAGAAACCCTCACGCGCTCCACATGCCCACACACATCTACACTCGACTGGGAGACTGGGACGCGGTGATTCGCGGGAACCTGCGAGCTGCGGAAGCCGCGGGCTTCGGCGACTCGGCCCAGCCGTGTCGCTCCCAGCCCCCGGGCAAACCATGTGACCGCCTCGGGCCAGGGGTAGCGGTCCCAATCGAGCTTTTGACGGTCTCCGGCAAGGGCACAAGAGAAGCGGCTCTTACTGAGGCCAAGACGTTTGTCTCAAGCCGCAATCGGTAACCCGCGTGGAGTGGAATTGTCGGCGGCCCATACAGCCTCCCTTGATGCGTCGTTGATCCGAGAACCAGGCATTTCGGACTCACCCGAGGGCCCGCAAGTGAACGATCAGGCGCGTCTACTGACGCTGAGAGAGCACGATTGCGCCCGTCTGCTCCTTCATCAGCGCAGCGACCTGGAGCGCGACCGCTTTGTCGTAGAATTGAAGCTGTCGCTCCAGGATCTTCTGATTCCCGCCCGATTCTTTCAGCAGCCGCTCCGCATAGTCGCGGGCGCTGCTGAATTGGCCGTCTCCGTCGGCATCGACCCACAGGACGCCGGTAGAGCCTAGGATGTAAGGATCCCAATCGGGAGTCGACGGTTGAAAGGGCTTGGAGATCGGCCAGTGTGGGGCAGTGACTCCAGGCCCGAGTGCTATGCCCACCAGGTAGACGTCGTGCAGAGGCTTTGGGATTTTCCACCCGCCCCGCCATTTTTGCACCTGACTTCTGGAGGAGGGAGGCACCGAAGTTTCCCGGATGAGCGAGCCGTTGGCGAATAGCAAGACACGCCCGGCCGAAACCCAGATAGGTCCGAGCACCTCAACACCAACCTCCAGCTCGCCAAATGCCGTGAACACATCCCCGGGCCGGAACCTTTCTTGCACGGTCATCTGGGTGAGCAATCCCATGCTGACGAGCACCCTCCCCTGTTTGAGACCGGCCACGACGCAATCCTGGTCCGGCGGCCCGCGCAGAACACCGTTGCCGGAATTCCCGAAAGTCCCCCGCGCAGGCAGCGTGAATGCATTGGGGTCAAACCAGAAACCACTCCTTTCACGTCCCCGAGGTCACGACTTACGAAGGTGGTCGGGACGGGCCCCGGACGACTTCGAGCGCGAGTCAAGGACCCCTGGTGGGAGAGCCCGCGGCTGAATGGTTCAAGCAGGGCTTGAAGCAAAGAACCGGGACTCTGACCGGAACGGGCGAGCTGATAGGAAGCCTCCTCCTGTCGCAGGTTTTCACACACCACGGACAGATCCTGCAGGTAAAACCGAGCACCGCTCTTCAGCGGGATGATTTCAAGCGAGCCAATGTCATCATTCTCGGCGGACCTCGGCAAAATCCGATCTTCCGCGAGCTCCAGGCCGGTTTGAATTTCATATATCCGGCTCAGGAGGCCGGCTGTGTCTTGAATGTCCGTCCGGCGCCGGGTGAAGCAGCCAGGTACAAATCGGATCTGGACTCCAGCGGAACGGGAGTCGACTACGCGGTCGTCAGCAAGTTGAACGACCCGGTGTCGGGGTATCTGATCCTGCTGTTTGGCGCAAACACGGGAATAAGCGTGGAGGCCGGGGTCCGATACTTCACGAATCCGTCCCACGTGAAGTTCCTGCTCGAAAGGCTTCGCACAGGTTCTTCCGGCCTGCCGGACAGCTACCAGGTCCTGCTCGAAGTGTCCAGCCGGAACGCCGGTCCCGAAGACGTCCACTACGTCACCCACCGCGCCATCCCGTCTGAATGATGCAAAATCGGTTTTGCGACGGAATGTCCTGAAGCTCAATCGGACAAGCTAAGCGGGTTTAACCCGAGACGACTCTCCGTTGAGGACGGTTTTACGTTTGATCCTGCGATACCCCGGACTGCTCGCCTGGGAGCACCTTTTTCATGACGGAGTCCGCGAGGTATACGCTATGATGCGTGAGCGGCTTGTTGACATCCCGGTCGAAGGTGACGACCTCGAGGCGGGGTCGGCCGACGGCTCACGATCGACCCGCGAGGGTGTCCGGGCGGCGTTCCGGGCGGGCGTTGACGGCATCGTCATTTAACGGAAGTACTCGGAAATGCTCCTCGACACGCTGAGCGGCGTGGGGGATGCGGTCAAGGAGCTTGAGACGACTGGGGGGAAACCTGGACCGGGGTTTGAGGGATGGCTTCTAGCTGAAGTGTTTTCGACGCTCATGGAGCGAGGTGTTCAGATGGTGAGTATGCAAGAGCGCAAGCGACAGTCCGCGGAGAGCCCGGCGGAGGCCGCCGTCTACAGGAAAGTAACACTACGCCTCATCCCCTTCCTCTTTATCTGCTATGTGTGCGCCTATATTGACCGCGTCAATGTCGGCTTCGCGAAGCTCCAGATGTCGGTCGATCTGGGTTTCAGCGAAACGGCGTATGGGACCGGCGCAGGCATATTCTTCATCGGTTACTTTTTCTTCGAGATTCCCAGCAATCTTCTTCTCCAGCGGTTCGGGGCCAGGGTCTGGATCATGCGTATCATGGTCGTGTGGGGTCTGATTTCGATGACCATGTCGATGGTGGGCAGCGAGCTGTGGTTTTACATTGCGCGCTTTTTGCTTGGTGTCGCCGAAGCGGGGTTTTTTCCGGGCGTGATCCTTTACTTGACTTACTGGTACACCCAGAAGCACCGGGTGCGCATGGTAGCCGGCTTCATGACCGCCATCGCGGTCACCGGCGTGGTCGGCGGTCCGGTTTCAGGCTGGATCATGGAGACCTTCGCCGGCTACTCCGGACTTGCCGGATGGCAATGGTTGTTCATTCTCGAAGGCCTTCCGGCCGTACTGGTTGGTCTGATGGTGCTGGTCTTCCTGGATGATGGCCCCAGAGAGGCGCGTTGGCTGAGCCCGGAAGAAAAAGCGATCGTGTCGAAACGATTGGAGGAAGAGCAGGAAGAAAAGAACCGCAAGCACACGGGCAGCACCCTGGGCGACGCTCTAAGAAGCCCGTTCGTTTGGGTTTTGAGCGCCGTCTACTTCGGTGCTGTCATGGGTCTGTACGGAATCTCATTCTGGCTCCCCCAAATCGTCAGAGACATGGGTATTCAGAGCACCCGCGACATCGGGCTGATCACCGCGATTCCGTGGGCGGCGGCCGCTATCGGAATGGTTTTGGTGGGCCGTCACTCAGATGCGACTCAGGAGCGGAGGTGGCACATTGCGATCGCTTCGTTTGCTGCGAGCGTCGGCTTCATGGCCAGCGCGCTGTTCACCGGGTCACCCGTCTTGTCACTTCTTGCGCTGACGGTCTCCGCCGTCGGAGTGATGTCCGTTTTATCTTCCTTTTGGGCTCTTCCGACGGCCGTGTTGTCCGGTACCGCGGCCGCAGCCGGATTGGCTCTGATCAATTCCTTTGGCAACCTTGCGGGACACGTCAGCCCCTCTGTCGTTGGATTTATCAAGGATCTGACCGGGGAATTGACCGGCGGATTGTGGGTGCTGGCCGCGTCGCTGATGCTCAGTTGTCTCCTGGTGCTTTGGCTGACACGGAAGTCTCGACTCGATATGTCCCTGCACTGACTTTCTCTGGTGAGGTCGATGATCAACCGACTCATCCTCTTCATTCTTGTCTCCAGCGACGTCGGTCAGCCCGAAAACCCGCTTCATTTCGATGGCCTCAGAATGCTCTTCGCCGGGTTACGGAAGGCTGACTTCGCGGGCGCGGACATCGAGCGGATGTCGCGGCTGAATCCGGCTGTTTTACTGGGTCTGTCCGGCCCGCCTTTGCACGAACAATGAAACTCAGAGAAAGGGACCTTCCGCAGCTCCATCGTGTTCGCCGCTCGTTTCCCCGCCCCGTTCTGCCCGATCTCGAACGGTCTCTATTCGAGCAGCTCGAGCAGCACCGGACCCTGGTTCGGCCAGGATCGAGCATCGCCATAGGAGTCGGCAGTCGAGGCATCGCCAGGCTCGCGCGAGTGGTCCGGGTCGTGGCTTCCTGGGTGACTACCCGCGGCGGCGGGCCGTTCATCGTCCCCGCAATGGGCAGCCACGGAGGAGCAACCGCCGAGGGCCAGGCTCAGATACTCGCGGATTACGGCGTGCAGGCGGAGTCCGTCGGAGCTCCCATCCGGTCTTCGATGGAGGTCGTCGAGCTGCGGCAAGACGGTTGTGAAGCGCGAGTTTATCAAGACCGCCAGGCATTCGAATCGGACGGAATCATTGTCATCAACCGGGTGAAGCCGCACACCGACTTCCACGGCAGGCATGAAAGCGGTTTGATGAAGATGATTGCAATTGGGTTGGGAAAGCGCGCCCAGGCAGCCGAGATCCACCGCCACGGGGTGCGAGGCTTGCGTGACCTCATGCCCGAAGTGGCCAGACGAGTCCTGGCGCAGTCGAAGCCCATACTCGGTATTGGAATTGTCGAGAACGCCTACGAGGAGATCGCTGACATTCGGGCGGTCCCCGGGCCGGAGATTCCCGACCGGGATGCTTCGATGCTGAACCATGCGAGAGACCTGATGCCCGCGCTGCCAGTGGACCAGCTGGATCTGCTTATCGTCGATCAGATCGGAAAAGACATCAGCGGCGTCGGCCTGGACACTAACGTGATCGGACGGCTGGGTATCAGGGGCGAGCCAGACCCTGAGCGGCCTCGGATCAAGGCCATCATCGCCCGCGAGCTGACCCCCGGGTCGCATGGAAATGCTTTGGGAATCGGGCTGGCCGATGTCATAACCCGCCGCCTCTATGACAGCATCGACTCCAAACCGCTCTACGAGAACCTGTACGTAAGCGGGTTTCTCGAGCGAGGAAAGGTCCCTATCGTCGCGCAGTCTGATGCAGAGGCGCTTTTTTACGCACTGCGGGCATGCCCGGGAATCGATCCAACCAGGGCTCGCGTCATCCGGATCCAAAACACCCTCCGGCTGGACTCGTTGCACGTCTCTTCTGCGGTCTTGAAAGACCTCGAAGGAAGAAACGACATCGAGGTGCTCGAACCAGTCGGCGCCTGGTGTGAGGAGAGCGGGGAGTTGACGCCCTTTTAGGGACGAACCGCGTGAGAACAAGGTCAGAACCATTGATAGCGCTGACGATGGGTGATCCCGCCGGTATCGGCCCGGAGTTGTGTCTCAGAGCAGTTCGTGACCAATCTCGGGCGAGGTAGGCACGCGGATTTCCAAAGAGTCCCGATCCCAATTCCCGAGGTTCGCTGCGTTTTCGTATGCCACTTGAAGGAAGCCGAGCAGCGCGTCATCAGGCGAGTCGGACTGACGAACGTAATCGTAGGGGAGGATGTATTCTCGAAACTCTTCGCTGTAGAAGGCGGCCTCGGGCTTAATATCCGCTCTGGCAAAGCCCGCCGGCTCCGGATACGCATACGAGTAAAAAGCAGGATACGCGATCGATCCCCCACCGGGCCAGAATCCGCAGCTGCTAACCTCATGGGAGTAAGCGTCGCGCGTGATCCTGTCCGGCAGATTGGGAATCCCTCCAGGGTGCTCGGGGGCACGTCGACCCGAGAAGCGGGTCACAGCCAGATCTGGGGCGCCCCAGAAATAGTGCACCGGGCTGCACTTGCCGACAAATCGACCCCGAAACTGCTTGAACACCCGGTCGGCCTGCACCAGGATTCTCCAGAATCGGTTTGCGTACTCCGGATCATACGCATCGTGGGTCTCGTCGTGGTCGAAGCGGATTGGATCAGGGACTTCATTTGGTTTTGGGTGGATGTGCAAGTGCAGGTCCAGTTTCCCCAGTTCCTCCTTCAAGCGCCGGTAAAACTCGGCGACGGACTGGGGCTGGAGCGGCAGTTTGCGGTTTCGCCCATCGCTGGACTGGATCAAGAGTGCATGGTCGACAAAGTCAAAATCGATCTGGAAGACTCGGTTGTCGTAGGGAATCGGAGAAGTGGTCAGGCCTCTGGCCGTGACGTACAGCGTCACGTGCCAGCAGTGATTTATCCAAGGACTCTGTGCCAGGCGGATCTTGCCGACGATCTGTGTCCACAGGTGCAGAGTCACGCAGGTGCCGATCCATTCTTCGAGCGGAAGGCTTGGCCACGAATCCTGGCGGGAGGTACTAGGGTTCAGCATGAACACACTCCTTTGTGCTGTTAACCACCGAGCATTTTCTGGACAAGAACCAGCTGCCCGAGGTGGTAGGCGTTGTGGTCCGCGACGAGCATCGCCTCGCGGAGAATGGTCTGTCCGGTACCGTGCGGGATCCGCGCAAACAGGTCGGTATCCGGGTTCTTCACCAGCTCGCGCATCGCCTGAAGGTCCTCCTTGAACCGTTTCACGCTTTGATCCCATGCTCGATCGTCCGGGGGCGCCTCGGTCGCGGGCCAATAGCCGGCAGGCCAGTCGGGCGAGACATGCCCGGGGTTTCGGCTGAACTCCAGGATGTCCCACTGGGTAATGCGCATATGTTCCAAAAGCTGCCACGCGGTGTACGGCAGCCCGGCGGCTTTCGTTCCCCGAATTCCAGCGGGAACTCGAGCGACTGCATCCTGGAACTCCAGGTGAGCCCACTTCCCAGACAGCAGTTTCAACAGGTGCTCCCGCAAACTATCGATTTGAGGTGTATGCATCTCTTCCTCCTTGTCCACATGGAGTTTCAGGCGGCCGCCACAGCCGCAGTGTCAGCCGCCTTCTGCCGTCACGTTAGCTCTGTAACCGCTCAGTTTTCTGCGAGCGAAGCGGCAGGCGCTTTTGGAGTTCATCATGCCAGGGTGGCAGCACTTCCCGGTCGTCGCGAAGAAGCACCAGATCGAAGGCCGGAATCCGCCCGTCCGTCGTGAATGCGGAGATGACATCCACGACCCCCTGCCGGACCGCGGGGTACATCAGCGTGGAATCGAAGCTCCGCCGGGCTGCGAAACTCAAGCCGTAATTCTGCCGCAGCGTTTGCCATTCAGGCCGGCTGAAAAACTCGTAGTCACCGCCGACGGACAGGTGGGGTGAATGCCGGGCCAGGTCGCTGACAGTCCGGAGTTTGAGCGCTTGGGCCCGGTCTTTCCGCATAGCCAGAGCGTAGGCGTTCTCAAACCCCAGGCTGCCGAGGCTGACAATGCCATATCGTTCTTGTAACCATCGAGACATGATCCTCAGGACCGATTGTCGACCGGGATGGTCCTGCCGTTTCATTTGATTGGCCCAAATGGTCCCCGAGTAGTCGACATAACAGTCGATGCGGCTCACCTTTACTGCGTCGAACACGACCGTCGACCCGAGGCTCTGACGGTCGGCAACTGAAAAGCCATTCTCGCGGACGCGCTTTTTGAGCAACTCGGCCAGAATGTATTGCTCGGTGAAAGTTTTGGCTCCGACGATAACGGGCGCTTTCGCGCCGCCTCCTTCGGGCCTGGCGAGCGCCGGCATCAGCGCCGGCACAGCGAGGAGAGCGAGCCCGAGCGTGGCAATCAGGCCTAAGGCGCGATTGCGCCGGGAGATCGCGATCTCGATCAAACGAATCAGAAGATCAAGGACGATAGCTAAAACGGCGGCGGCGACGACCCCCACAAGGACCGCTGTGAAATTCTGCGTCTGCAGTCCGCTAAAGATGTAATTCCCAAGACTGGGCGAGCCAACCGGTGTGGAAAGGGTGGCAACGCCGACGACCCAGACGGAAGCGATGCGGATCCCGGCCAGGATAACGGGCGATGCCAGCGGCAATTGGACATGCCACAACAGCTGCCGGTCCGTCATCCCGATCCCCCGGGCTGCTTCGACGTAGGCAGCGTCTACACCCTTAACGCCAGTCACCGTGTTGCGGAGCACCGGGAACATGCTGTACAGGACCAGGCCGACGAGGGCAGGGGTGAAACCGATTCGGCCCAGAAGAGGAACCATCAGAGCCAATAAAGCCAGGGCCGGCACCGTCTGCATCACACCTGCGAAGGTCAGCGCCGGCCACTCCAGCCATCTGAGCCGGGTTGCCATGATGCCGACCGGCAGGCTGATCGCAATACCGAGAGCCAAGGCAATCAGGGTCAGAACCATGTGATTGCCGAGGTAATCGGGAAGCAGCGCGAGTTGTTCCGCCAGACGGGATGTCATCATCACGTTTACAGTTTCGTCGCGATCGCCTCCAGCCGAGTGAGCTGGCCGAGGGTCGTTTCGAGCAGACTCTCGACGTAGGGATCGGCCGGGGACCGTACGAGTTGCGCCGGGGAATCCAACTGCAAAACCCGACCGTCTTTCATAACCGCGACGCGGTCTCCAAGGAGAAAGGCTTCCGCAATATCGTGAGTCACCATCAGGGTAGTCAATCCCAGGGATTTGTGCAGACGAAGGTACTCTTTTTGCAAACGAGAACGGGTTATGGCATCGAGGGCGCCGAAGGGCTCATCCATCAGCACCACGGCGGGCTTCGCCGCCAGTGCCCTTGCCACACCAACCCTTTGCTGTTGGCCTCCGGACAGCTCCTTTGGGTAGCGATCGCGATAGAGCTCCGGATCCAGCCCGACCAGCTTCAAAACCTCGTCAACCCGTCGGCTCACCGTGGACTTGTCCTGCGGTCCATCAAGCGCGAGGATTATTCCCACGTTACGGGCGACGGTCATGTGCGGGAAAAGTCCGATCTTCTGAAATACGTATCCGACGTTGCGGCGCAGCAGAACAGGATCCTGAAGGCGCGTGTCCCGACCAGCGACGAAGATGCGACCCTCTGTCGACTCAATCAGGCGGTTTATCATTTTCAGGGTCGTGGTCTTGCCGCTTCCTGATTCCCCCACCAGGACCATCAGCTCACCCTTTTCCACGGTGAAGCTCACCCGGTCGACGGCTAAGACCGTTTCCCCGAAAATCTTGCTGACTTCCTCAAGACGAATCATTCTTTCTTGCGTCCACTGCTTTCCGCTATTTGGCCGGCACACGCCAAACGGAATCGACGAAGTACCTCCGCGAATCGTAAAAATCGGCTTCGATTTCGAAACCTGCCTGTTGGGCCAGCCGTTGAATTTCACCCTCGGTGTACTTGTGGGAATGCTCGGTGTGAATCGGTTCTTCGCGGTCGAGCTCGAAGGTTCGGCGCAAGTCACTAACCAACACTGACTGGCGGGCAAGGCTGACGAGGTAACTCTCTACTCCCCCGGTGTCCGGCTCGAAGGTCGAGTAGTGTCGAAACCGGCTAAGATTGAAATTCCCGCTCAACTCCCGATTGATCCTCCGCAAGAGATTCAGGTTGAATTGGGCGGTCACGCCCTGGGCGTCGTTGTATGCACGGACCATAGTTTCGCGGTCTTTGTTGAGGTCCAAGCCGATGACGAGAAGATCTCCAGGCGCGAGCGTTCGTCTCAGCCTTCGCAGGAAGATTCCGGCGCTCTTCCCGCTGAAGTTGCCCAGATTAGACCCCAGAAAGAGCAGGAGCATGGGGCCGGCCATGTGGCTCTTGATCCACTCCAGCCCTGTACAGTACTCGGCGACAATTCCGCGCACTTCGACGCTCGGATATCGCTCGGACAGAGTGGCCGTTAGGGTCTCCATGGCTGAGATGGACTGGTCGATCGGCAGGTAGGTCAGCCGGCCGTTATTGATCAGAGCCGGCTCTATGAGATGGATGACCTTGCTGCCTTCACCTGAGCCAAGCTCCACCAGGTTAAACTCCTCTTGCCTTACGAGAGAGGTTATGTCTCTTCCGGATCTTCTAAGGATTTCCAGCTCGCAGGCGGTGAGGTAATACTCGGGTAGTCTCGTAATACTTTGGAAGAGCTTGCTTCCTTGCTCGTCGTAAAAGAACCTGGAGGGGAGCGTCTTCGGCGAAGCCGATAGGCCAGCTTTCACTTCTTCTTTGAAGATCTTCCGTTCGTCCTGGGCTTCGGTTACAACAAGGCAACCGTCACAGACCTTTTCCATCGCGCCCTCTCACCCGCAACTATGAAAATCGGCGCGTTTATTGTGGCCGGGCTCTCCGAGAGCCGGGCTGTAAAGCAGCCAGCCGCCGGACTCCGGAGCTGGAGAGTCCGGGCAGTTCTGGTTACCTTTGGCCACTCTTTACCGATCGTCAGCCAGCCGGACTCCCATGTATTGCCAGCGTTTGTCCGGCTGGAAGAAATTCCTGTAGGTGATGCGAAAGTGCTCCTGGGGCGTTGCGCAGGAACCGCCGCGCAGCACCATCTGATTGATCATGAACTTCCCGTTGTACTCGCCAAGCGGGCCTTCCTCGTGCTGGTAGCCTGGATAGGGGAGGTAAGCGCTCTGGGTCCATTCCCAGACATCGCCGAAAAGCTGGGCAATCTCCTCCGAACTGGACAGCTTTGCTGCCGGTCGAGGCTGAAGCAGCCCCATGTCCAGGAAATTGCCCGTCGCCGGAGGACCGCCTCGGCTCGCCGCTACCTCCCACTCCTGTTCGGTCGGCAAGCGTTTCCCGGCCCAGCTGGCGTAGGCCTCCGCCTCGTAATAGCTGACATGACAGACGGGCTGGTCGGGCTGAAGCTTCTCAACCCCGCGCAAAGTAATCTCGTAAAAGGCGCCGTCGATCTCCTTCCAGAAGAGCGGGGCTACCCAGCCGTGTCGTTGGACGGCGTCCCAACCGTCCGCGAGCCAGTGACGATAGTCCGAGTAGCCTCCGTCTCGCACGAAATCCAGGTATTCCCCGTTGGTCACCAGGCGGTTTGCGAAGGCAAAGCCCTTGAGAAAAACCTGGTGGTGAGGCTGCTCGTTGTCGTAACAGAATCCGGGCTGATCGTGCCCGATCCCGTATATTCCGGCCGGGATATTAATGTAAGCGAGTTCCACCGCTCCGCGGTTTGCAGCCGGCGCACTGCCTGCTTCTGACTCCTGAGTCCGTTTGCGGAGGACGGTGGAATCATAGGCCGGGTGCAGGGGATTAGCGCCCAGGATATACTTGATATCAGTGACGAGCAGTTCCTGATGCTGCTGCTCGTGATTGATGGCCAGAACAAGGAGTCTTGAAATCCTTTCCCACTCGTGTTCGGGCAGCCGCTCGACGAAACTCACCATGGAGTCGTCGACCACCGCCCGGTACTTGTAGACCTCAGCCACGGTCGGTCTGGATAAAACGCCGCGTTGCGGCCGGCTCCACCTCTCGCCCAGAGACTGGTAGTACGAATTGAAGAGGAATGCGTACTGAGGATGGTAGGGCCGGTACCCGGGCTTCAAACGCACGAGGAACATCGTCTCGAAAAACCACGTGGTGTGAGCCAGGTGCCATTTGGGAGGACTCACGTCCTCAATCGGCTGAACAACATAGTCTTCGGTGGCCAGAGGAGCGCACAAAAGCTCACTGATGTGTCGCACTCTCCTGAAGTATTCGACGAGCTCGGCCTTGGTCGCGAGCAAAGTGTTCACTGAGGCAGAATCGGAGGCTGCCGTTTTTTGCATGCAAGTAGTTCCTCGGACTTTAGATTTGGCTGGGTTTGTCTACCAGTATAGACGGGCCGCAGTTTCGAGTCACGCAAGCGTGACGGTTCTTTCCGTCAGTCAGGACCAGTCTATACAGCGAAACGAGGATTTCTTGGGTTCAGAACATCACGATAAACCAAAGAACTGGACAACTGAACAACCGAAAACAGCCGGAGCTAACCTGTCCCTAATTTGGTTTGTCTCATCAAAGGGTTCACTCCAGGGGTGCGGGGCGCAAAGGGTCGTCGCCAAAGACGCCACAAAGCGCACCTGCAACCAGGAGGGAGATTTAGAGCCATGAACAGCGGATTATGCTCGCATATCGAGGCCACAAAGACCATCAAGGTCGCCAAACGCCGGGAATGTGAAGAGTGTGTCAAGATCGGCGCTCGATGGGTTCATCTGCGCACGTGCCAGGAGTGCGGCGCGACGCTCTGCTGCGACAGTTCCCCTAACCGGCACGCCACAAAGCATGCACACGCAAGCGGCCATCCCGTGGTTGCCTCGGCAGAGCCCGGAGAGTACTGGCTGTACTGTTACCCCGACGACTCCTTTGCGGAATACGATTCGCGAACCGCATCAGCCCGCCTCGGCAAATGAGTGTGAGGGTACTGCGGGCTGACTGCTGCTCTCATTTGGACCTCATCTGCGGCACAATGCGCCCAATCTACGCGCAGTCAACCCGCGAAGCGGTCCATGAGGCCGTGCGGGAGGCGTTCCGGGCAGGAGTGCAAGGCACTGTGGAACCTCAATCCCAGACACGGCTCCGGTTGCCATGGCTACTGCTTGACGATCTCGACCCGGCGGTTCTTCGCGCGGCCCTCTTCCGCGTCATTTGACGCGACCGGCGCGAACGAGCCACAGCCGTAAGCCCGAAGGCGCACCGCGGCGATCCCGTGCTGCTGCACAAGCGCCTGGACCACGGCCGCGGCCCGGTCCTGCGACAGCTTGAGGTTGCTTTCCACGCTGCCAACGTTGTCCGTATGCCCGACCACGTGGACCTTCAGCCCGGCATCGGTCTTCAGCAATTTGGCCACCTCGCCGATCGCCTGGGCCGACTCAGGGGTGATCGTCGCTTTGCCGGTGTCGAAATTGATTCCGTACACTGCGACGTGACCGGTGGCCCTGATGTCATTTCCGAGGCCCGCCGCGTCCGCCACGACATGCTGTTCCATCTCCTTCTTCTCTACGACACGCAGCCAGATCAGGCCGTTGCCCTTCTCGATCTGGGCCCACGCCTCGTTACCGCCCTTGACAATCTTCGCGTTCACCCACCAGTTTGGCACACTCTCCTGAATCGTGCCACCCACCTTCCGGATGGCGTTCTCGTAATTGCGGACAACGGCGAGACCGCTCGGTTCAGTGCCTCTGGGACCGGTGAACTGATAGCTGATAAAGGTGAACTTGCCCTCGACCGGCACTTTTACCCTCGCATTCTTGGTCCTGAACTCGTACATTCCGTAGTCCTCGACCTTGCAGGCCGCGATGCGATAGTCCGGCATTCGCGTAGGGAACAGCGGATGATCCATGCAGCCGGCCTTATCCGGTTGTGCCGCCAGGATTCCACCTCCCAGAACGACTGATCCCAGAACCAGAACAACGCTTCTCCAAATCTTCATGCTCATCTCCTTAACTCCCGACATCCGGCCCCGACGATGTCCGGGTCAGCCCGCCTGTTTGTGCCGCCGCAGATTATTTGGGGAGCCGGCAGTTGTCAAGCGGCGTCGCACGCTTCCCGCTCGCAACTACGGCGTAAGCCGCCACCCTGACGAGAAAGAGCCGAAACGCCCGTTTGACTGGTAAACTGACCTCGAGCCGAGCGTTTTCGTTCCTTTCCGGGCGTGGTTCCTGATACAACCCGTGTCCCTCTACACAGTCGGTCATTCCACTTGTTCGTTCGACGAGTTCCTGGCGCTGCTGCAGGCGTATAGGATCGTGAATTTAGTCGACGTGCGCTCCTGCCCGGGATCCAGACGCTTCCCGCATTTCGGCCGCGACATCCTGCCCAAGCTTCTCGAGCAACACGGGTGAAGTATCACCACGAAAAGGGATTGGGCGGACTCCGCAAGGTTGGAGACCCCAAGTCGGTTAACACCGGGTGGAAGGACGAGAGTTTCCGTAACTACGGGGACTACATGCGGACCTTGGACTTCGCCAGATACAGGTCTTTCACATCCTAGACCTGCATCAGTTGCGGGAGGCAGATCCTCCACCCTTTTTCAACGCCCTCGCCGCGCGCCACGGCTCTGGAAGCGGGGTGTGGCCCTGCGACTGTCCGCACGGACCGTGTGGCTTGCCACCCGGCCTGCAAAGCGTTTTTGGGACGGCTACTTCGCCGCGAGCTTCTGTTTCGCCAAAGGCCGCGCAAAAGCGTTGGTTGGATTGTGTGCGTTGGACTGCAGAACGCGCTGGTAGTACTCCCTTGCCTTCACGTGGTCGTCGAGCTTCTCATAGGCCTGGGCAATCAGGCTCAGGATGAAGGGGTCGTTCTGGTTGCCCTTCTGCAACTCGGTCAGCGCCGTCTGGGGGTCGCCGGTGTACAAGGCTACGTAGCCCACGAGATACGGCACAAAAGGGGCCTGATTTGGATTCGTTCCCTTTTCGAAAATCGCCTTGGCAGCCTGGACGTGCTTTTGGGCTTCGACCTTGTTGCCACGCCTGGCCGCAAGCCGTGCTTGCGCGTGCTCCCATCGGAACTGCCACAGGTCCCTGGCATCGGGTGTGAGGTCCAGCTCCTGAAGTCCCGCTTCATAGCCGCGACGGTACCACTTTTCCGCCTCGTCCAGATCGCCGGACTCGAGGCAAACACGGGCCAGCTCATTGGCCACCGCGCCGGCGTCGGCGAATTCCTTGGTGACCATGTGCATTTCGTAAACCTGTGACGAGTATTTCGCTGCGTCTTCGCACTTTCGCTCGAAAGCGTACGACATCGCCATCGCTCTGAGCGCCTGGGCCTTGTTCTGCGCGTCGGGAGCCAGCTCGATCGCCTTGGCGAAATGATCCCGGGCCTCAGCGTATTGTCCCTTCAGATCGAGGACCACGCCGGTTTGCAGGTGAGCCGGGAACGAATTCGGCCATTTCGCGAGCACCTGCCTGAAGATCGCCAAGGCCTCCTCGTGCCGGCCTTCCCTGGCTTTCTGTTGACCCTGCCTGACAAGATCGGCCGCCGGATCCTGTCCGGCCGGAGCAGGGTTGGAGGTTGGTTGGGCGCCTGCGGTAGCGACGAAAAGAAGAAGGGTCCCAAGGACAAATCGGATGTTGAGATGTGACTTCATAGCGTCGATTATGGCACAGCTTCCTCGCTTTTCTTTTCGACCCCTATGGAGAGCGAATCGTGCCTGCTATAGTCATGCGCGCGAGGATGATATGTCCATTCACAGTTGGGTACAAGAGATCCCCGTTGCAGTAACTGTCTGTGACACACGCGGGGTGATTCTGGAGATGAATGATCAGGCCGGCAAGGTGTTCAAGAAAGAAGGAGGACAGAAGCTGATCGGCAGCAACGTGCTCGATTGCCACCCGCAGCCGGCACGTGGCCGCCTTCAGAGGCTTCTAGAATCAGGGGAACGTAACGTCTACATGATCCTGAAGGAAGGCCGACGCAAGCTGGTCTACCAGGTTCCGTGGTTCGAGAAGGGAAGGTACCAGGGATTCGTGGAGCTGGTCATGGAAGTCCCGGACGAGATTCCCACGTTCCTGAGGAAGTAAGCTCCGATATGGCAGGCCGGGAGGAGCCGTAACGCGGAGCCTGACTGGGTGCAGGCGCACCCTACGGTCTGGCTTCAAACAGGGCCGGTTCGAAGGGATTGTTGATCAGCTGGATCTCGAACCGCGAATTCAGCTCCAGCAGAATCGTACGGTCTTGCTGGTCGCGGCTGTATCGAACCAGCCACTCAGTCGGCTGGGTGATACCGGACTGAGTGCGGAAGTTCGAGAAATGCTCCTCCATGCTGTAGCGGACAAAGGGAGGATCCTTCATCGGCTTATTCAGAGAGCGGCCTTCTGTCGGAGGAACAGGAGTTACCAGACTATACGTGGTCAGGACGTGCCGAAAGGTGTCCTCCTCGAAAAAAAGATGAATCTCCACTTCGCCGCAGCCTTTGCAGTCGATACTGGCTTCGTACAGTTGTCTCCCCTCCCTCCCCGATAAACCGCGATAGCGCAGCCTCAGCTCCTTGGGGTCATGGTTGAGCAGCGCCCAGGCCCTGGTCAGCGAGCCACCCCACAAACCGTTCTTGATGAGCTGAGGATAACGGTAAAAGAACATCCCGAGGTCCGAGTGCGACCGGGTTTCGTTGCGGACGTACTGGATTTCGACGTTATTCCCGTCGCAAATAAACTGCTCGCCGGAATAGAGCAGGTGGCCGAAGTCCACGGAGAAGCGCGATTTAAGCCCGTCGGAAATCATGACCACACGTCCCTCGAGGCTTCCCGTCCCGCCGCGAAGCATCCGAAGGTGCCCTGTGCCCTGCACCGCGGCCGTCTGGTACGCCGCCAAAGCCTCAGCAGCTCCTACCGAAGCCCGATGCTTGGCAAGAAGCTCTTCAACCTTGATCTTCTCCTCAGCAGCGACGGACGAGAGTGAGCTCCACAGGCAAAGGGCGGCAAGCCAGGCACCGTTCAGGATACGCATTTTCATCTCCTTCGAAGCGACAAGAAGCTTTCAGCGATCAGCGATCAAGGACCGACCTGGCGTAAAGCGGCCCCCCGCGCCCCGTGCGGCTACGCGAGTGCGTCCTTGCAGAATTGGACGCACTTCTTGATCTCCGTCAGCACGTCGGAACCTTCCGGAGTCGTGTACTCGTACTCAATGCTGGCAGGGAACCGGTGCTTCCGTTTCTTCATCAGCTGCAGGATTTCCCTGAGCGGCGTTTCTCCCTGTCCCCAGGGCATGTTTGGGCCGCCGCCACCCGGGCCGCCGGAGGCGCCGCTCGGACCTTTGCGGTCTTTCAGGTGCAGACTGGCTATGCGGTCCTGGTACTTCTCAATGATCGGGATCGGGGACTCACCGGTCACTCCGTAATAATGGCCCACATCCAGGTTCAGAGCTGTGTACTTGGATGCTCCGAGCGCCTTGTCGAAACCGGAGGAACCGCCTTGCCCGTGAGTGTGGAAAGCGATAGGCAGCCGCCGCGTGGCCGCGTACCCGGCCACGCGCGCGAGCAGGGCATCGTCTGTAGGCAGTTCCATGGTGACGTGGGTGGCCCCCAGAGTTTCCGCCACGTTCCATATATAGGCATATTCCTCGTCCGACATCCTCATGGTGGGCGGCAACTTGAAGGCGTAAATCTCGACGCCTGCATCGTTATACATTTTCCGGAAAGCTTTGTACTTGTCCATCGAAACCGAGAGGCGCCACTGCTTCATTTCCTCGGCGGCCTTCTCCATTGCGGCCTGCTGTTCCGGCGTGAGCCGCGGACGTCCGCCCTCCGGCCGGCCGGGCGTTCCTGCTGGTCGCGCCGCTCCAGACGGCGGACCTCCGCCCGGTCCGAAACCGCGCCCGGGCTGAACCGGGCCGCCGGCATAGCTTTCCGCAACACTGCTCATCAGCTCTATCCCGCTGATCCCACATTCTACGCAATACTTCAGAGTTTCCTCCGCGCTTCCGGGCAACGCGCGGAAGCTGTAAGTGATAATCCCGATCTGAACCCCTCCGAACTCTGAGTCTGGTTTGCGCGCGGCCATGGTAACGACAGTCCCGGCAAGCGCCATTTTCCCGAAATCTCGTCTCGAGTAACGCATTTCCTCTCCTCCTGTCGATGGCATGACTTTATGCTCTTCGGTCCCGCGATACAAAGAGAAAGTACGAAGATGTGAGCTTGTTGCTTCTTGTTCGGCGGCCTATAATCCGCCCATTGGCTGAAGATTTGAAGGATCCCAGGTCCCATGTTTTTACTCGACACGCTCCTGCTCCTGTCGCCCCTGGCCGTCTATGCCTGCATCCGAGTTCGGCAGCAAATGGACGGCATCGTCAAGAGAGTCTGGACTTTGGTTTCAGTCGCTGTTGCGCTCGGGTATCCCGTCGCTGAAAGGCTGTCGCACAGTTCGGCGGGCCAGTGGGCCAAACCAGCCATGATCGTCGGCTACTGCTCCTTGCCTTTCGCGCTGTACCTGGTTCTGACGGTCCTGGCCTGTGACTTGATCTTCGGAGTTCTGCGGCTGGCAAAGGTGGTGTCCCGTGACACGCTTGGAAAGCAAGGATTGCGGAGATTCAGGCTGGCTTTCTGGCTTGTCGTGCCGCTGATCGTGGTCTTTGTCGGACTGGTGAATCACCAGCGTCTTCAGGTCAGCGAATACGCGATCGACGTCCCACGGAAATCCTCAAGGATCAGGCAGCTCAGGATACTCTTCATCGCCGATATCCACCTGACCGCCATCACGGCCGGCGACCTGATGGAAAGATTGGTTTCTCGGATCAACGCCGCAAACCCCGATATCGTCCTGATCGGAGGAGATGTTCTCGAGGGCGACCGGCCGGACGAAGACACCAGCGGTTACGAAGCGCACTTCCGTCAGATCCGCCCGAAACACGGGGTCTACGGAGCACCTGGGAATCATGACAGGCGTATTGCTCAGCGAACCCGCTTTTTCGAGAAGGCAGGAATTCGCCTCCTCGCCGATGCGGTCCAACCGATCGACCACGCCTTCTACGTGGCCGGGCGTAGCGATAGCCGTTCGGCAGGCAGGAAGCCGGTGGAAGAGCTGCTTCGGAGCGCGACCGAAGACCTGCCTGTGATTCTCATCGCGCACCGGCCGGTGGATTTCGAAAATGTCAGCCGCAGCAAGGTGGACATCCACCTTTCAGGACACACGCACAACGGCCAGGTCTTCCCGGTCAACTTTGTGACCGGGTATCAGAATGAGCTGAGCTGGGGATATCTGAAGAAACGTCAAACCCATTTCTTCGTGACGAGCGGAGTCCAACTCTGGGGCCCGCCGGTGAGGACGGCCGGCGTATCAGAAATCATGCTCATTAACGTCAGCTTTCGCTAAGGCAGATTTGCGGTTTGTTACAACTGAGAACTGACCGACAGGTCTTCCCCGACCGGCGCCCTCCGCGGCCAGTTGTCAACCGCCCGGCACGGCTTTATCGCCGCATGAGGTCTTCGGGACTGAATTTTTCTTGTTTGGCATAACCGGCCGGCACGGCGTAAATCCCAGGCGGAGCGGGCTTGGTCGAGATTTCAGTCACAGTGGTCGAGGCCTTCAGCTGCGATCCCATAATCTCTATCCCGGCATCCGACTTGACCTGAAATCCCCTGATCTTCTTGAATTCCGCCATCGCCGCGTCGTTCAAACGCATATTGGCCTGAAAGGCGTGGCCGGCCAGTTTCTCCTGGACCTGCGCCCAATCGAAAGGAACGTCGGTCGTCGCCCATACCGCCATCTTGATCTTCATGATGCCCATGTCCATCAGGACATCGTATCCGTCACATTTCCACTGACTGATCTGCTGCGTCATTCCGTTCGGTGTGACGGTCACCTTTGTCATCGACAGCATTTGGGACATCTGGTCCGGCAAATACTTGTTCATGTCGAGAGGCAAGGCCATCTCTACGTACGTCTTCCTGGCGTGGTTGACCATGTCGATGACGTTACGGTTCGTGTCGACGATGATGGTCATCGCCTTGGTCACGGTGGCCATCTGGTCCTGCCCGATCCAGATCTCCTGCGTGTCGTCGCTCGCCGGTTGCGTCTGACCCATGATCGTGGCGGCGTCGGTATGCGCGGTTTGCCGGATGAATGTATCGGCGCTGGCGGACGCCACTGCGAGGATTCCAAAAAACAAAAGCGATAGGCACTGTCTCATATCACCCCTCCAAGGGTTCGGTCGAGGGATGATACGTCGATTCGACAAAATACTCAACCGCCGCGATCAGGGGGGACGTCACCGGAGAACACAGGCGGGCGGCTCTGTTTTAGGCCGACCAAACGATCGAGTATCATGGAATTCACAGACGACTGCCGACGACCGCACTGATTCTTAGACCATTCGAAAGGGCACGCTGTTTATGGACAGAAGCACCCGGGACTTGAAACGTCTCTCGGTCTACTGCAACGGCCGGGAGGCCGGCAGGGTCGAAGATCTGTGGTTTGACGATGAAAGATGGATGACGACGCACCTCGTTCTCCGAACCGGCAGCTGGCCGGCAAGCCGACAGCTGATCATCTCTCCGGAAGCCGTCCGGGAAGTAGACTGGCAGGCCAGGCGAATTCAACTCTGGGCCAGCTGTGAGGAAATGCGCAACGATCCAAGTTTTGAATCAGCCAGGACGGCGAAGAAAGGCGCCGGCACGACCGGTTCGCGAAGCGCCACCGAAGTGATCGGTTATCGGGTCCAGGCGCAGGACGGAGAGATCGGGCATGTGGCAGACCTGGTGATCAGCGATCGTGACTGGGCGGTCGATGCCATGGTCGTCGATACTTCAAACTGGCCCGGAGGTGAAAACCTCGTCGTCTCGCCTTACCGGATTTCCCGGTTCAGCTGGACAGAGCGCAAGGCGTACATCGATATGGACCGCGAGGACATCTTGCGGAGCCCCGAGTTTCATTATGCCGGTTCGCGCCGGTAAGCGGGTACGACAAGCGCCAAAGAAAGGAAATCCTGATTCTATGGCAAGGGCCACCGAAAGCAAGACCGAAAGAAAAGCTCCGCGGGACAGGCTTTACGGCGACACGAGCCCCGACGATATCGACGACGGCAGACAGGAAGAACCGGAAGAAAAGGATAAAGGCGCGAACCACGGCGGCTTCGAGCGGGGAAAGAGTCAGCCGGGCGCCCGCGAGCAGCACAAGAAACGGGAGCAGGTATGGTAGCATGCCTGCCCGCCGGCACGCGGCGCGCCCGTTAGTCCCAGAGCGAGTTCTGCAGCTGGCTCAGCGCTTTTTCGTGCGACAGTCCGGTCTTCTTCCACAGTGACGACGGGACGCCGTAGGAGGTCCGAAGGCTCGGAGTCGCCTCCCCGGAAGCCGCGGTCAGCGAGTAGGCATGCCCGTCGATCACGATCCAGGCAAGCCTGCGGTTCGGCCCGAAATAATGAGGGGAGTAAACGATGGTCCCCTCGCCGGCTGGGTTGTCCTTCATCCGGAGGTTTCCTGCTGTGATCGGCAAGCCGTTCTTCCTCAGACTCTGGCTGACAAGCTCAATGGGACCGGGCAGCCGCGGCGAGGCGGCAGTTGCGCGCGAGCCGGTGAAGTCCCCGACCTCGCGCCTGACCGCACCGGCCAGCGACCCGACCTCCGAGCCAAGTTTCTTACCCGCTGATAAAGCTTGCTTCCAGAGTTCCTTGTCAGAGAACAGGAGAAGAACAACGACGCAAGCCAGAATCGGAAAAGCCAGCCGGCTGAATTTTTGAAGCTTTCCCTGCCGGTGAGTCTGTAAGTGCCCCACGGCAGCGAGCTCGCCTTCCAGCATTGACCGTTCCTCCGGGCTGAGCGTCGCCCACAGCCCGGCCTTCTGGTCCACACTCATCTTCGCGTACTGTTCAGCGTAGGTTTGCCAGTGCCGCTTCGTCTCCTCCCCTTCCTTGACACAAGAGGTACACAGCCTACGGCTGTTCACAAAGTGAAAACAATTGAAGCAGACGGATTTTCCGCAGCCATCGCAGAGAACGTGCGCGCCAGCTTGATTGCACACCGAGCACTTCGTATCCATTGGAGGGGGCCTTCTGCAACCAATGTATAACCACTGCTTCCCCGGCTTCAAATCCGGGGACGGGAGGAAAATGCCGGGGCGAAGCGCATCTGCTCCAGTTCTGCAAATCCGTCAATAGCTCATTCCAGTCTGGCCTTTGCTCCTGCTTGAGCACCGCTCCTCTCGCGTGCCAGACGTCTTCAGGTCCGTTAGGACCGCCGAAAATAAACAGATGTGAGCCAATTGCAAAAATCGGCGCCCCGGCTTTCGACCTGGCCTGCTCCACCAGACC
>JBHGBF010000068.1:0-21074 GCA_041946865.1 Acidobacteriota bacterium
GTTGATTTGTTCCGAATGACAGCGCGAATCTTTTCCGACAGATGCAGACATTTCCGGAGAGGTAGTTGAAATAGCGTTCTGAGGGGGCCTTCGGGCTTAAAGCGAGAGTTTTGGGCGCTGGTCTGGCTACGTCGTGGTGTTCCTTCGCCGAAGGCGTTAGGCCCAACAACCTGTTAGAACCAGTTAGAACCGTCGGATTTAAGTGAAAACGACCGCAGCGCACATCACTAGCGTCCGGTTAAAAGTCGAATAAATTCAACTGGTTAACGTTTGCACATCCGGAATCTGGCTGAGTATCAATAGAGTGATCTGCAAGTAGTTGCAAAATCGGGACTTTCGCGAATGCATTCGCGCTCAGCACTTGGAGAATGCTGTGTAGACTGTGGGCGATTTTCAGCTCCTTCCTGAGGATGGCGACCAGAACGTAGACACAGATCGCGATCCAAACCTGGGTCTTCACGGCGTTGGCCGACGTGCCGTAGAACTTTCGGATGCGCAGGTGCTGCTTGATCCACTTGAAGAACAGCTCTACCTGCCAGCGCTGTTTGTAGAGCTGGCAAACGGTCAAGGCCGGCAGTGTGAACTGATCGGTGAGGAACGTGAGGATCCGATCGGTTTCGGGGTCGTGGAAGCGGATGCGCCGCAGCTTGTCCGGGTAGTTGCGGAAACTGGCGGGGGTGGCCAGCCGCCCGATCTGATCGCTGCGCAGTCCGAGTTCCTCCTCGACCGGTCCAGACGCATGCCGGATGAATTGAAAGCCCCGTTTGGCGCGGGTGATGAAACGGCCCCCGGCCTGCTTGAGCTGGTACAAGCGTCGGAAATCCAGGTAGCCGCGGTCCATCACGTAATAAGCGCCCGGCTCGACGACCAGCACATCCAGAATTTTGACATCCGACAATTTGCCGTCGGTGATCTCGATGAAGGTCGGGATAGGACCACGCAAGTCCAAGAGCGTATGCAGTTTGATGGCACCCTTGGCACGGCGGAAGCGAGCCCAGGGGAAGAGGTTCAAACACAGATCGATCGTGGTCGAGTCCAAGGCATACACCGTCTCCTTCAAGTCGAGGCCGATGTCTTCGTCGCAGTACAGCTGGCGCGCCTTGCTGATCAGTATCTGGGCCAGATCGGCGTAGATCGGCCAGTCCCGGATTTCGTTGGCTTCGGCCAGGGTGCTTCGGCAAACCCGACTCCGAAAGCCAATCTGATGGAGCAGCTGGGATTGGGGTTCAGACAGGACTCGATGTGGCGCAAGCCTTCGCGATAGGTCAGCTGAGCGAAAGCCATCGCCAGGAACTGATCCGAGCAAGAGAGGGACCGATATCGTCGGTCGCCGTCGTACCGTTCCACACAGCGCCGGAACTGCTGGGGATGCAGTAGGAGTAATAAACCGCCCCGTCTTGCTCCGGGTTTTCCGGCTGGACAAGCCGGCCCAGGGAGTCATAGAGGAAACTGCGTTGCTGCACGCCCTGGACTACCCCCGTCAGGTTATCCCGGGAGTCGTAGAGATAGGTCGTCGACTGCGGGGCGCCGAAGGGATCTTCCCAGACGGAGATCATTCGTCCGAGTGCGTCACGCGGAAAGTACCTATCAAACAAGACTGAGGCGTTACCCGCGGAGGCGCGGAGGCGGGCGAAAGCGCAAGCCGCGGGGTCATTCGACTGTCACGGATTTCGCCAGGTTGCGGGGCTGATCGATTTCACAGCCGTTCTCGAGTGCCACGTAATAGGCAAACAGCTGCAGCGGAATGACCGTCAGTAGCGGGGCGAAGAGGGGAGAGCAAGCGGGCACGGCGATAAAATGGTCACACAGCGCCCGAAGCCCGGCGTCGCCTTCCGTCCCTACCGCGATGGTAGGGCCCGAACGCGCCTTGATCTCCTGGATGTTGGCCGTCATTTTGTCGTAGGTGCTGTCCTGCGTAGCCAGGCAAACCGAGGGGAAGTCGGGACTGATGAGCGCGATCGGACCATGTTTCATCTCGCCGGCGGCATAGGCCTCGGCATGCAGGTACGAAATCTCCTTCAGCTTTAACGCGCCTTCGAGAGCAATCGGATAGTTGAACTTGCGTCCGATATACATGAAGTTGCGGAAGTGGGCGTATGTTTTGGCCACTTCCTCGATTTCGCCGGATTTCTCGAGAATCCGTTCGATTTTTCGAGGAATCGACTCCAGCTCCCGGATAAATCGCTGCCCATCGGTTACCGACAGGTGCTGATGGCGCGCCAGGTAAAGAGTGAACAGGTAGAGGATCGTCAACTGGGAGACGAAGGCTTTGGTAGAGGCCACTCCGATTTCAGGCCCGGCATGGTTATAGATGCCCGCGTCGGTCTCGCGGGCGATGTTGCTGCCGACGACGTTAACCAGCCCGAGGACCAGCGCTCCCTTGCGTTTCGCTTCCCGGACGGCGGCAAGCGTGTCGGCGGTCTCGCCTGACTGGCTGATCGCCAGAACCACCGTATTTGGCCGGAAATTCAGGCGGCGGTAGCGGAACTCCGAGGCGAGATCCACTTCGACGCGGATGTCGGTGCACGCTTCGAGGATGTAACGCCCGAGCATGGCCGCGTAAAAGGAGGTGCCGCAGGAGACAATCACCAGTTGCTCCATCTCTATTAGTTGCCGGCTCACGCTCTCCAGGCCTCCGAGCACCGAGATCCCCTCAGACGGGATCAGCCGGCCGCGCATGGCATTGCGAACCGCTTCCGGTTGCTCATGGATCTCTTTCAGCATGAAATGGCGGAAACCCTGCTTTTCCGCCGCGGCAACATCCCAGTCGACCGTCTGTTCCTGGCGGTTCACCTCGAGCGGTGAGTGGAGGTTGTTGATCCGATAGCCGTCCGGGCCGAGCACGGCCAGATCGTCATCCTGAAGGTAGATCACCTGTTTGGTGTGAGCGACCAGGGCCGAGACATCGGAGGCGGCAAACATGCCGGAGTCGCCGATGCCGATAATCATGGGGCTGCTGCGGCGTGCAACGATAATCGAGGAGGGGTGCTGCGAGGAGAGTACCGCTATCCCGAACGTGCCACGGACTCTGACCAGCGCCCGCGCAACCGCCTCTTCAAGCTTCGGCGCATCGCGACAGGCGTCCTCGATGAGATGCGTGAGCACCTCGGTGTCCGTCTCGGAGACGAAAATGTGCCCCGCCGCAGTCAGCTCCTGCTTGAGCGCCTGATAGTTTTCAATAATGCCGTTGTGGATGAGGAAGATCTGACCGGAGCAATCACTGTGCGGGTGGGCATTCTCGACGCACGGTTTGCCGTGGGTGGCCCAGCGGGTGTGCCCGATTCCAGTCTGCGCCTGGGAGGTCCAGTCCGCAAGGCTCTTCTCCAGCTCCCGGATTTTCCCGGCCGCTCGAAAGCGCTGGACCCGCCTATCTTCCAGCAGGGCGACCCCGCTCGAATCATAGCCGCGGTACTCGAGTCGTTTGAGTCCTTCGAGCAGCAGCGGCAAGGCAGGTTGCTGTCCCACGTAGCAAATGATCCCGCACATGAAGCGCCTCCCCGTAACCCCGTAACGTCGGCGGGCGGCCGGTCAGAAGAAGCCCAACTGGAGCTTGGCGGCTTCCGACATCTTGTCCATGCTCCAGGGTGGGTCCCAGACCAACTCGACATTCACGCCGGTTACTCCGGGCACGGCGTTGACCTTGGTCTCCACTTCCGGCGGCAAGGAGCCGGCGACCGGGCACATGGGAGAAGTGAGTGTCATCCGGATATCGACCTTGCCATCCGGTTGAACGTCCAGATTGTAAACGAGCCCCAGCTCATAGATGTTGACCGGAATTTCGGGGTCAAAGATAGTACACAGCGTGTCGATCACCTTCTGTCTCAGAAGATTGACATTCTGTGCTTTCTCGGTGTTTTGGGCGTCGGCCATAAAACTTCACTCCGTCGAAACGGTGTCATCCGAGTGGTGCAAGGCAGCGAGCATCGTATGCCAGGCCAGCGTGGCGCACTTGACTCGCACGGGGTACCCGCTGACTCCCTCGAAAACAGCCAGTTTCCCCAGGTCGGCCGCTGTCTCTCCGGCAGGAGGCGTCTTCCCGGTAACCATGGCGTGAAACTTGCGGAAAAGCTGCTCGATCTCGTCCGTCGTCTTTCCCTTGAGGGTCTCGGTCATGATCGAGGCGGAGGCAGTGGAAATGGCGCAGCCGGCGCCTTTGAATCGCACCTCGGTCACGGTATTGCCGTCGAGCTTGAGATAAACGGTGAGACGGTCTCCGCACAGTGGGTTGTTTCCATGGGCCTGGCAGTCTGCTTCAGGTAATTCGCCGAAGTTGCGCGGGCGCTTGTTATGATCCAGGATGACTTCCTGGTACAGCTCGTTGAAATAGGACATGAGGTGTTCCTGCTTTCACTTGAAGACCTCGATCGCTTTGTGCAGCGCGTCGCTCAGCACGTCGACTTCTTCGAATGTATTGTAGAACGCCAGCGAGGCGCGTGCCGTCGCTGGTACATTATAGAAATCCATCAGAGGCTGTGCACAATGGTGGCCCGTGCGAATGGCCACGCCCTGTTCGTCTACTATGGTCCCGATGTCATGCGGGTGTATGCCGTCCATGAAGAAGGACTGCACGCTCGCCTTGTGGTCCGCCGTACCGATGAGCTTGAGTCCGGGTATCACGGAGAGGCGCTTCATCAAATACGCGAGCAGGTCGGCTTCATAGCGCATAACCTGGTCCAGTCCGAGGCCTTCCAGGTAGTCGACGGCAGCGCCCAGGCCAACCGCTCCCGCAATGTTCGGCGTCCCCGCCTCGTACTTGTACGGCAAGACGTTGTAACTCGTCTTCTCGAAGGTCACGGTGCTGATCATGTCCCCGCCTCCCTGGTAGGGCGGCATCTGGTCGAGCAGCCTGGCCTTTCCGTACAGGACTCCAATTCCTGACGGTCCGTACAGTTTGTGGCCCGAGAAGGCATAGAAATCGCAATCGAGGTCCTGGACATCGATTCGAAGATGAGCGGCGGCTTGCGCACCGTCGACGAAAACCGGCACCCCGCGCTCGTGAGCCAGCCGGATAATCTCCTTGACCGGGTTGATCGTGCCGAGCACGTTGGAGAGGTGGACAATCGAGACAAAACGCGTGCGAGGGCCGAGGAGCCGTTGGTATTCGTCCAGGATCAACTCGCCCCGGTCCGTGATCGGGATAATGCGTAAACGGGCGCCTCTTTCCTCACACAACATCTGCCAGGGGACGATGTTCGAATGGTGCTCCATCGCCGAAATGATGATCTCGTCCCCGGCGCCG
The DNA here is from genome assembly GCA_041946865.1 of Acidobacteriota bacterium. GTDB lineage: Bacteria > Acidobacteriota > UBA6911 > RPQK01 > RPQK01 > RPQK01. Next base: position 5,240 of record JBHGBF010000068.1, read on the forward strand.
ATGTGCCGCGCGCCGTAGCAGCGGGCCACCAGGTTGACCGCCTCGGTGGTGCTCCTGACGAAGATGGTTTCTCTGGATTCCGGCGCGTTGATAAAGCGCTGGAGTTTCTCTCGCGCCTCTTCGTAGGCCGCCGTGGCTCGCTGGCTGAGCAGATGGACACCGCGATGGACATTGGCGTTATCCGCAGAATAGAAGTGGGTTATGGCGTCGATTACGGCCCGCGGCTTCTGAGCGGTGGCCGCGTTATCCAGATAGACTAGTGGGTTACCGCGAATCTGCTGCGCCAGAATCGGGAAGTCGTCCCGAACCTTCTCCACGTCAAAGGGAGCTGAAACCCGTTGTGCTCCCCTCGCCAGGTTAATGGCTGTCATGTCTTGACTCCCTGCTGCTCCAAGGTTACCCCGTTACCGATCACTACTTGCCTATGACCCTTGCCGAACGGGAACCGGCTACCCGTAACGGGGAACGGGTCACCGGTCACGTTACCCCTTCATTTGCCCCAGCCAGTCGAACAGGAACTTATCCAGGTGAGTGCGCAATGGGCCGATCCGCACGTGTCCGATCACTTCGCTGGCAAACGCGTAGATCAGAATATTCATCGCTTCCTGTCGGCCGATACCCCTTGACCTCAGGTAAAAAAGCGCCTCTTCCTCCAGGCGCCCGATCGTCGCTCCGTGCGTGCACTTCACGTCGTCGGCGTAGATTTCCAGCTGCGGCTTGGTGTTGACCAGCGCCTCATTCGACAGAAGCAGGTTGTTGTTGGTCTGCTTGGAGTCGGTTTTCTGCGCGCCTTTCGCAACCACGATCCGCCCGTGGAAGACAGCCAGTGACGAATCTGTCATTATTCCCTTGTAAAGCTCCCGGCTGTCGCAATGGGGCTTCAGGTGCTCGATCCGAGTGTGGTTGTCGATATGTTTGTCCTCGGCCCCAAGATACAGGCCGTGGAGCAAGGCATTTCCCCCTTCACCGTCGAGCGTCACCGTGAGATTATGCCTGACCAGCGAGCCTCCGAAATCGAAGGAAGCCAGTCGCAAGGCGCTGTTTGTTTCCTGCCGGGTCCGGAGCGTTCCGATATGGTAGCTCTTCGCCCCCTCGGCCTGAATCGTGCAATGGTCGACGACGCTGCCGTCGCCCAGGACCAGCTCGGTCACAGGATTACAGAAGTAGGAGGCGTCCGACTCTCCGAGATAGGCTTCGACGAGCTTGATCTCGCTGCTCGCGCCCACCAGAAGGAGATTGCGCGGGTGAACCGCAAAGGGCTGGGCCGCGCCGGTCGAAACATAGATGATATAAACCGGGGTTTCGACCACGGTTCCCGCCGGGACGGAGAGAAAGGCGCCTTCCCGCAAAAACGCCGCGTTAAGCGCCGTGAAAGCATGCTCGCGCGGATCCGAGTAGCGGCCGATGTGCTGGCCCAGGAGATCGGGCTCGTCAAGCAGGGCCTGGGACAGCCTCTTGATTTCTACTGAGTCCGGCAGCCCATCCGGCCGGGACAGCCCTTCGTCAAAGAATCCGTTTACGAAAACCAGCCGGGCCCCCGGGACTTCCAGCAACCATTGGTTCGACAACCGGTCGGGAAGAGTCGCGGGCGCCGGCAGCTGAAACGGGATGCGAGACAGGGGCGCCAGGTTCGTGTATTTCCACTCTTCGTCGCGAGTATTCGGAAAACCGTATTCCGCCACGTGCAGAATCGACGCTTTCCGCAACTGCTGCAGCCAGTCCGGAACCGGCCCGGAGGACTGCCGTTCAAACTCGGCGAAATTTGCCAGGTATTGGTCCTTCTCTTTGCGTACAGCCTGAATCATGAGTTCCTCGCAAGGTAAGTGGGCCTTGGGCCAGCCACCGTTCTAGAAGCGGGGCGCTACGGAAAAGGCAACCAGCACGGGCACCTACGCCTCCTGCCCCACCGGCTCTTTCTCCAGCCAGGAGTAACCTTTTTCCTCAAGCTCCAGCGCCAGGCTTTTGTCGCCGGAGAGCACAATCCGGCCTTCTGCCAGCACGTGGACGAAGTCGGGCACGATGTAGTTAAGCAGTCGCTGGTAGTGCGTGATGACGAGAAAAGCACGATCCGGGCTGCGCAAAGCATTGACTCCCTGCGCCACGATCTTCAACGCGTCGATGTCGAGACCGGAGTCCGTCTCATCGAGGATCGCCAGGCTCGGTTGCAGCACCGCCAGCTGGAAGATCTCATTGCGCTTCTTTTCGCCGCCTGAAAAGCCTTCATTCACGGCCCGGTTGATCAGTGCCTCGTCCATCTGAAGCAGCTTCATCTTGTTGCGCACCAGAGCGAGGAAGTCCATTGCGTCCACTTCCTCCTCGGCGCGATACTTCCGAGTGGCGTTGAGAGCCGCCCGCAAGAAGTACATATTGCTCACTCCGCGGATTTCGACCGGGTACTGGAAGGCCATGAAAATCCCCTCCCGGGCTCGATCTTCGGGGGCCATGTCGAGAAGGTTCTTGCCCTCGTAGATGATTTCTCCTTCGGTCACCTGGTAGGACTCGCGCCCGGCCAGCACCTGGGCGAGCGTGCTTTTTCCTGAGCCGTTAGGACCCATGATCGAATGGACTTCCCCCCGCTTGAGGGACAGGCTGATCCCCTTGAGGATGGGCTTGTTACCGGCGCTGACGTGTAGGTTGCGTATTTCGAGCATGTGCTTTCGATTCTCCAATTGTGGCCGCGGCCCTCAGAGCCCGGCCGGATGTGGCGCAATCAACAGAGCCGCAAGCGGCCGCGTTCGGTTCGGAAGCGCGTCCAGTGAGCACCGATTGCCCATTAAGGAACCGGTTCTGACCGGGCGCTCGGCAAAAAACGCGGCGCCGGCGGCTTGGTTCTTTAACCGACGCTGCCTTCCAGGCTCACGCTGAGCAGTTTCTGCGCTTCGACCGCGAATTCCATGGGCAGCTCTTTGAAGACTTCCTTGCAGAAGCCGTTGACGATCATGCCGATTGCATCTTCGGCCGAAAGGCCCCGCTGCTGGCAGTAGAAGATCTGATCCTCGCCGATCTTCGACGTGGACGCCTCGTGCTCCATCTGGGCGGTGCTGTTCTTGATCTCGATGTAAGGGAAAGTGTGCGCGCCGCACTTGTCGCCGATCAGCATCGAGTCACACTGCGTGTAGTTGCGGGCATTGTGGGCTCCGCCCAGGATCTTCACCAGGCCGCGGTACGTGTTTTGTCCCAAGCCTGCCGAAATCCCCTTGGACACCACCGTGCTCCGGGTGTTCTTGCCGATATGGATCATCTTGGTTCCGGTGTCCGCCTGCTGGCGCTTCTTCGTCAAAGCCACCGAATAGAACTCGCCAACCGAGTTGTCGCCCAGCAGGATGCAGCTCGGGTACTTCCAGGTGATCGCCGACCCGGTCTCGACCTGGGTCCAGGAAATCTTCGAATTGACGCCGGCGCATTTGCCGCGTTTGGTGACGAAATTGTAGATGCCTCCCCGGCCTTCGTCGTCCCCCGGGTACCAGTTCTGAATGGTCGAGTATTTGATTTCCGCGTTGTCCAGCGCCACCAGCTCGACCACGGCCGCGTGGAGCTGGTTTTCATCACGCATCGGCGCGGTGCAGCCTTCCAGGTAGCTGACATAGGCCCCTTCGTCGGCAATGATCAAGGTGCGCTCGAACTGGCCCGTCTTGGCCGCGTTGATCCGGAAGTACGTCGACAGTTCCATCGGGCAGCGGACCCCCTTGGGCACGTAGCAGAAAGACCCGTCCGAGAAAACCGCCGCGTTCAAACAGGCGAAAAAGTTGTCGCTGTGGGGAACCACCGAGCCTAGATATTGCTTCACCAGGCCGGGATGATTGCGCACCGCTTCGGAGAAGGAACAGAAGATGATCCCCAGTTCCGCCAGTCTCTCCTTGAAGGTGGTCGCGACGGAAACGCTGTCAAAAACCGCGTCCACTGCGACACCTGCCAGCAGTTCCTGTTCCTCGAGCGGAATGCCCAGCTTGCGGTAGGTTTCCAAAATCTCCGGGTCAACGTCTTCGAGGCTCTTGGCCTTGGCCTGCTTCGACGGCGCTGAGTAGTAGACGATTGACTGATAGTCAATGGGCGGATAGAAGACGTTTGACCAATGGGGCTCTTCGAGCGTCAGCCAGTGACGGTAAGCCTTCAGCCTCCACTCCAGCATGAAATCGGGTTCGCCCTTCTTCTGGGAGATCAGGCGAATGATATCCTCGTTCAGGCCTGGCGGCACCGCATCGGCTTCGACGTCCGTGTAGAAGCCGTATTTGTACTCCTGATTTGCCAGTTCATGAATCTGTTGTGTTTCGGTCGGCATTCTAACTCCTTAAAATCCTCGATTTTCGCCGGTTTGCCTTCCGGGTAATTTCAGGCTACCTTCAGCGGATTGGCTGGTCGCCCCATGAGGGGGATCAGGGGAGGCGTCAGCGGACGCGTCATGTCCCAAAGCGTGATGTTGGCCAGCGCCTTGTGCACCGTCTGGTTAATCAAATGCCAATTCGTCCGCACCGGACAGGTCGATTCCTGGCGGCAGTCTCCAGGCGCGTCAACACATTCCGTCATAGCAAACGGTCCATCGAGTGCGCCGATCACCTCTGCCACAGTGATCTGGTTCGGCCGTCGGGCCAGCCGATAGCCCCCATGCGCTCCCCGATGTGACAGCAGCAACCCGCCCCGAGTCAGGACCTTGAGAATCTTGCTGACCATAGGCAGCGGTAGGCCCGCCCGCTCGGACAATTCCCGGGCGCTGAGCGTCAACCCCGCCGGGTCGGCCGCAAACTCAGTCAGCAGCAGGATGCCGTAGTCGGTCTGTTTGCTCATCCGAATCATCGACGTTCAACCCAAGCCAAGGTAATAGTACCAACTTGGTACTGTTTGGTAGGATAACAATCCCGCAGGGTGTTGTCAACCTGGTTTTGGCGCATCCGAGGCCCATCCGAAAGAGCCGCCGGTGTCCAGGGGAGCGCGTCGGGTGCGTGGGGTTTGCAGGCTCGAATGTGCTGACTGTGCGCACCCGACGCGCTCCCCTGGAAAACGCTGCGCTTGCGGCTCTGTGGCGCTTTCGGAGCGTCGCCGCACGAAGATGAAGGCTTACCCCGCGGCCATCGAGCGGACTGCCGCCCAGAGGAAGTATTCACCTCCTACGGCTGCATGGCGGCCGCTTCGCGCGGGGCATAATACCCGGGTTTGGTAGCGGCGAGAACGCCCGGCTTCAGGGCCCGCACTTCCAGGTTCCTCCAGGAACCGTCCCTCAGGATGTTTTTGGGTATGTAGGAGATGTAGTACTGATTCTTCAGCTCGTCCGCGACCGCCTTGTAAATGTCTGTCAGGCTGGCGTAGGCGCGGGTGTCCAATACCTTTCCGCCGGTCTGTTCAGAAATACGCTGGAGGAATCTCTTGTTGGCGATAATGTATTCGTCGGTCAGCTCTTCCGGGACCAACTGTGCCCGCGACTGGTATTCCAGGCGCGCTGCTATGGCTCCGGCCCAGTATTCGTCGAGCTTGGAAACCGTGTAAACCACTGCCTCGGACTCGAGCGCCAGGCGCACGACCTCATCGCGGCCCACCATGCTGCCTGTGTCGGCCCCGTCGGTCAGAAGGATGACCGCTTTCCGGCCCTCGACGGTCTTCAGCAAATCGTCGAAGGTCACGTAAAGCGCGTCATGGAGAACCGTATTGCCGCGCGGATACACGCTTTCCAGAGAGTTCTGGATCTTGGTCAGATCGTTGGTCCAGTTCAAGATCAGCCGGGGCTGGTAGTTAAAGACAATGACGGCGACCTTGTCATCCGGCGACAGGTTCTTGACGAATTCAAGAGCCGCCCGCCGGATCTCCGCCTGGACCGACCGTGTGCTGCCGCTGATGTCGAGGAGCAAAACGACGTGAACCGGGAGCGAGGCTTCAGCATAGAAGTTGGCGATGTCCTGCTTGACGCCGTCTTCGAGGATCTGGAAGTCGTCCTTGGTCAACCCCCGAACGAACCCGCCTTGAAGAGAGCGTGCGCTGACGGGGAGAAAGACCTGGTTGACCGCGACTCCGATTCGGTACCCCGGTCGCTGATCTTGTGATTGCTGAGGCGGCTGTTCGGCCTGCACGCCTGCAAAAAGCGCGAAGAAAAGAGCCAGAGTGGAAAACACGTGTCGATTATAGCAAAGGTGGGAACGGACAGGACGAAGGCACAGCGAGGCGGGGAGAGAGCGGCCTTGGGCGGCCTTTCTGGGCTTTGGCGAAAATACACATGTGCGTAGACTATGGGCAGAAGTTGTCAAATGGCGGCATTGCGCTATGATGGAAGGACATGCGACGACGGCCGTTATACCTGGTGCTGACGCTTAAGAATGCGGTAGTCGAAGAGCGCTCGGAAACCATCTTCTCTTCAAAGACGCAGGCCGACCTTCTGGAGGTGTTGACGACTATTGATACGGCCTGCCGTTCCCGGCAGATCAAGCTGCTCATTCTCGATATCCGGAATCCCAGCATCGGCTGGGCGCAAATCGAGGAAATTCACGCGGAGCTGGACAAGTTCCGTGAGGCAGGCAAGCGGTCGATCGCGATCCTCCAGCAGGCCGACAACCGGCTTTACTACCTGGCATGTGGGGCGCAGGAGATCTACGTGGCCCCGTCCGGGGGGCTTGATCTGGTCGGGTTGCGCGCTGAGATTCTGTTTTTCAAGAACGCGCTTGACTATCTGGGCGTTGAGCCTGAGCTGATCAGCCTGGGGCAGTACAAGTCGGCGGCGGAGATTTTCAATCGGGAGCAGATGTCCGAAGCCAGCCGCGCGATGAGCACCTCGATCCTGAATGATCTTCAGGAAAGAATGCTGGCCAGGCTCGAGCGCGCGCGCGGGATGGATCGAGCGACGGCTCAAGGCGTGATTGATGCGGGTCCGTATACGGCTCGACAAGCGCTGGAGCGGGGCCTGGTTGACGGGCTTCTTTACGAGGACCAGCTGGAGGAGCTGGCGGCGCAGAAGGTGCCCGGTGGACAGACCTGCCCGGCAAAGAGACTGGCCGGGCGGGAGGGATGGTTCAAGAGGCTTATGACGCGGCGGAGGCCGCAGATTGCCTATATCGTGGCCGAGGGTCTGATCCTGGCCGGGGAATCCCGGAGAGGTCGCGGAGCACGGCCCCTCATCGGGGCAGACACTTTGGTCGAGGCGCTGAAGAAAGCGCGGGAGAGCAGGCGGATTCGGGCCGTGGTCTTGAGGCTGAACAGCCCGGGAGGATCGGCCCTGGCCTCGGATCTGATCTGGCGGGCGGTAAAACTCACGGGGGAGAAGAAGCCGGTCATCATTTCCTTCGGGAACGTGGCTGCAAGCGGAGGATATTACATCGCGGCCGCCGGGCGGCGGATCCTGAGCATGCCGGCGGCTCTGACCGGATCGATCGGTGTCATCGGCGGGAAATTCAGCGTCCAGAAGCTGATGAGCCGGCTGGGCATCACCGTGGACAGCGTCGAAACAGGGGCCCGGTCAGGTTATCTTTCGATCACGCGCCCCTTTTCGGAGAGCGAAGAACAGGTCGTTCGCGAGCAGATGCAAGAGTTTTACGAAGAGCTGTTTTTGAAAAAGGTGGCCGAAGGGCGGCACAAGAGTGTCGACGCGGTCCGGAAAGTTGCCGAAGGTCGCGTGTGGACCGGCGGCCAGGCGCTCGGAAACGGGCTGGTCGACGAGGTGGGAGGAGCGAGAAGGGCGATCGAAATCGCGCGTCAGGAAGCGGGCCTGGCCGGCCGCAAGACGCGGCTGCTTCGGTTCATGCGGAAACGGCGCTGGCTGGACCTCCTGCCCCTGCCGGTGTTCAGCGCGCCTTCACGCGAGCTCCAGGGTCCGCTCTTGCTGATGGCCGAAGAGTGGGACATCCGGTAAACGGCCTGTGCCGGGTATTCCGACCCTTGAGGCCGTCTGATGTCCCATCATTCCTCGAACGAGGTGTGCAGAAGGTCACGTTGTTCCTTCAGTGCACAGCCGAGCTCATTGTCCTCCCCTCGTCGCCTTGTCACCGTGTCACCCGCTGTCACCCTGGCATCACCTTGTCACCGTCTCACGTTCGTGCGTTTCAGCTTTCCTTCCGTTTGTACACCAGCTTGATCTCGCCTATGACCATGCCTTTGTCCACCGCTTTACACATATCGTAGACGGTCAAGGCAGCGGCGGACACGGCTGTCAGCGCCTCCATCTCGACCCCCGTCGCCGATCGGCAGACGACGTCGGCCGTGATGAGAAAACAGGTGTCCTCGAGCCGGACGTCGACATTGACCCAGTCAAGCGGCAGGTTGTGACACAGGGGGATGAGCTGGCTGGTGGACTTGGCGGCCTGAATGCCGGCTAGGCGGGCGACTTCGAAGGGGTTGCCTTTAGGCAGGCCGGCTGCGGCGACGAGGCCGGCTGTCCCGGGGGAAACAAACACTCGTCCTTCCGCCCGGGCTTCCCGACGGCCCGGTGATTTCTGGCTGACATCCACCATCTTGGCTCGTCCGGTATCGTCCAGGTGGGTAAGCTTCATATGGTGTTTCTTTTCTGTTGGCTCTCGGGTATGCTTGCAAGTCTACCTCTGCGAAGCGTGCTCATGGGAGGGCGCGCCCGGCAAAAGATCTGAGGGAGGAAACTTTCCACCATCGGTTTCCGTAATATTCACTGACTATGAGCATGAGCCGGAAGAAGAAGACTGTTCTCATTGTGGTACTTGTGGTTGTCCTGAGCGCGATTATCGGCTTCAGTGTCAACGCACGGCGCAAGGACCAGATCATGGTCCAGACGGAGAAGATCAGCTTGCGCGACAAGTTGATCTCCAAGGTCTCGTCGACCGGCGAGATCAAGCCGAAGGAATACGTCGAGCTCCAATCGGAAATCGCCGGTGTCATCACGGAAGTCTATGTCAAAGAGGGGGACATGGTCCAGAAGGGTGACCTGCTCCTTCGGATCGACCCGGTGCAGACGGAGACCGAGGCGCGCGCGCAGAAGTCTGCTGTGGAAATCGCGCAGAGCGAAGCCAACAATCAGCAAGCGCAAATCAGCCTGCAGCAGGCGAACGTGGATCGGGACAGGTCAAACCTGCATGTAGCTGAAACCGAGCTGGCCAGGGCGCAGAATGCCGCCGAGATCGCGGAAGCCGCCTTCAAGCGGAAACAGGAGTTGTTTGAGCAGAATCTGATCTCGCGCGACATGTACGATGCGGCCAAGAACGAGCTTCTCACCGCACGCACGTTGGTCACGACGTCCAAGGCCCGGGTCGAGCAGGCCAAGGCGCAGCTGGCGGTGACGGAAGTCATGCTCGAGCAGACCCGTAACTCCTATAAGAGCGCTCAGTTCAGGGTGGCCCAGAACCTCGCGTTCCTGGCCCGCAGTGAGGACTTGCTGGCCAAGACGGTCGTCCGTTCGCCTCTGACCGGGGTCATTACTAAGCTCAACGTGGAAAAGGGAGAGCGAGCCGTTCCGGGTACCTTGAACAACCCGGCGGCCACCCTCATGGAGATCGCAGATTTGTCGGTGATCGAGGCGGAAGTAGAGGTGGATGAGACAGATATCGTAAATGTGAAAGTGGGTCAGGAAGCCGAAGTCAAGGTGGATGCCCTGCGCGACAAGGTCCTTAAGGGGAAGGTTACCGAGGTGGGCAATTCTGCCCTCCAGACGCTGGCGACACAGACAGAGGCCAAGGATTTCAAGGTGGTGATCCAGTTGGACGATCCCCCTCAGTCATTACGTCCGGGCTTGAGTTGCGTGGCCGATATCACCACGGCAATCCGCCGGAACGCCCTGGTCATCCCGATGCAGGCGTTGACCATCAGAGAGTTCGAGGTCGACAAAGACGGCAAGATGATCAAGCCGGCCCCGGAGAAGAAGGAGAAGGGGAAGGTGGTGAAAGCGGCCGAGAAGAGCGCTTCCGACGTGAACAAGAAGGCCGAGAAGAAAGAATTCCAGGGTGTATTCGTAATAAAGAATGACAAGGCGGAGTTCGTGGAGGTCAAGACCGGCGTGAGCGGCGATACCGATATCGAAGTGCTTTCGGGATTGGAACCGGGCACCGAGATCGTGATCGGCAGTTTCAAGACTCTCAGGACGCTGAAAGACGGCGATGCCGTGAAGAAGGAAGGCGCGAAGAAAGGTTAAGGCGATGTCAGAAGCACTTATACGGACCGTGGATCTCTGGAAAACGTACGACATGGGCGCGGAGAAAGTCCACGCATTGCAAGGTGTGAGCTTCGATATCATGCGGAACGAGTACGTTGCTATCATTGGTCCGTCCGGATCCGGGAAGTCCACCTTGATGAACCTGATCGGGTGCTTGGACACGCCTTCTCAGGGCGAGTACATCCTGAACGGACGCGTGGTGAGCCAGATGGAAGATGACGAACTGGCCAGGATCCGTAACCAGGAAATAGGTTTTGTCTTCCAGACGTTCAATCTGCTGGCGCGCGCCTCGGCGCTTCACAACGTCGAGCTGCCGCTGATTTATGCCGGCGTGCCGGCCAGCGAGCGCAAGCTTCGAGCCAGGGCGGCCCTGGAGGCCGTGGAGCTTGGCAACCGGATGCATCACCGGCCCAATGAGCTTTCGGGTGGACAGCGCCAGAGGGTGGCTGTGGCTCGTGCCTTGGTTAACAAGCCTTCGATCATCCTGGCTGATGAACCGACCGGCAACCTGGACACCCGGACCGGCCACGAAATCATGATGTTGTTTGAGAAACTCCACAGGGACGGCAATACGATCATTCTCGTCACTCACGAGGCGGACATTGCCGCGCACGCTCATCGCACCATTGCGTTGCGAGACGGCAAGATCGAACGAGACCACGTCACCAGGGGAGAAGGCCGGCAAGCAGCGGGGGTGGCTTGATAGACGCCCTGGCCCGCATCAGCCGGGATCCTGATTCTTTTGCCCGACTATTATCGGAAATGAACGGCGCGGGAATCGACCGCGCCGTCTTGTTTCCGGAAGACTCGGGCGTCCCCGCCCGGCTGATCTCCGATTTTCGAAAGCGCGATCCGAAACGCTTCGCAGTTGTCGCCGCTGTCGACCCGCTGGCCGGAGACGCATCCCGTGCCATTGAAGACGCCCGATTCGAATGGGGTGCGGTTGGCGTTGAAATGACACCCGAGGAAAGCGGGCGTCGCTGGCTGAACATTCCGAGCGTCATGCCGCTGTGGGAAAAGCTGGAGGCGCTCGGGATCCGCGTGAGCCTGTGCATCGCCTCTCAGAATTACAACCAGTTCTCCGATGTGGTGACGAGCTTTCCGCGGCTGAGGATCGTGCTGGAGGACTTAGGTTCCGGTCCAGGGACCATGCTTTCCCAGTATGTGCCCATCCTGCTCGAGTACGCCCGGTACCCGCAGGTGTACGTCAGCATTTCACGCCTGTTCCGGCTGTCCTCGCTTCCTTATCCCTACACCGACCTGTGGCCGGTGCTCGAAGAAATACGCGCCGCCTTCGGCCCGGACCGCCTCGTCTGGGGATCAGGTTACCCCGAGGTTCTTTCCGCCGCCGGCGGGTATGGAGGCGCGGCCGGCTTGCTTCGCGAGCTCCCCTTTTTTAGCCCCGCAGATCGGGACATGATCCAGGACACAAACGCGGCGCGGCTGTGGTTTGATTAGCGGTCGGGCAGCAAGGCAGCGAGGGCCTGGGTCGTGCCGGGTTGCTTTGCAGAGAGCGCTCCGCTCGCGGCTCTCTCCGTTCAGCTTGGGTAGCCAGTCTGGTATCATGGGGACGAGCAGGAGGTGGAAATTGAAACGTCCTGTTCCTCGGTCGCATCCAGATCGGGAGAATTTCGAGAAGGTGAGTTGCAGATGCTGAATGAGCAGTTGAAAGGTTACAGGAAAAAGGTGGAGGCGGCCATTAATCGGGCGCTGACAGATTCGCCCGAGATTAATGAAGCGATCCAGAAGATTCGCGAGGAAGGCTATGACGTCTTCCTGATTGTGGAGGCGACCATCGGCTTTAACCGCAAGGAGGAGGACGGAGCATCCAAGCGCGGGTCGATCCGCCTCGATCTTACCAGCCAGGACGAGAAGTTCCTCAGGATGCTCAAGATCAGTCCCGAATAGCTCTCCCCGCCGTTTCTTACCTCACATCCAGGAAGGAAGTCTCCAGCTCGTCGACAGACCCGATTTCGTGAGCCGTGACGCCCCGTTCCTGCAGGCTCTTCTGAAGGGAAGGGGACTGTTCTCCAGGGAGTGAAATCAGCAGTCCGCCGGAAGTCTGAGGATCGAGGAGTATTTTCTGCCAGAGCAGCGGGGTGTCGTTCCAGCTGACCTTGTCGGCCAGGAGACGCCGGTTGGCTTCCTGGCCTCCGGGAAAGAGGCCGGCCTCGGCCAGGGGCCAGATTCCGTCGATCAAGGGGACACGTGCGAAGTCGATACGGAGGGTGACGCAGCTCGCGCTGGCCATCTCGAAGGCGTGGCCGAGAAGCCCGTAGCCGGTCACGTCGGTGACCGCATGAACCTCGAAGCGATGCAGCTCCTGACTGGCCGCGCGGTTGAGCTGGAGCATCCAGCGAACGGCCTCCGCCGCGATGGGCGCGGGCGTGGCATTGCGTTTGATTCCGGTGGAAATCAGGCCAGTGCCCAGAGGCTTGGTGAGCAACAGGACATCACCGGGCCTGGCGCCGCTGTTTCTGTAAATCCGGTCGGGAAGCGCGAGGCCGGTGACGGCGTAGCCGAATTTCAGCTCCTGGTCCTTCACGGAATGGCCGCCCAGGATCGAGACTTCAGCTTCTCGCATCTTGTCGGCGCCTCCCGCCAGGAGTCGGCGGAGCAGGTCGGGGCCGAGTTTCGAGTTGAAACCGAGCACGGCCAGGGCAAAAAGGGGTGTGGCGCCCATGGCGTAAATATCGCTCAAGGCGTTGGCGGCGGCAATCTGGCCAAAGACAAAGGGATCGTCGACAATCGGAGTAAAGAAGTCGACGGTTTGAACCAGTGCCGTGCGGTTGTCGAGCAGGTAGACTCCGGCGTCGTCGGCCGTTTCGTAGCCGACCATCACGTTGGGATGTCGAAAGACGTCGATCCCCGACAGAGCTTCGAGCAGCACCTCCGGTGCCAGCTTGGACGCTCAACCGGAGGAAGAGACCATTTCGGTCAGTCGACGATGCGCCTGGTCGGTCATCCGGCACATTATCGCATACTTTGGAGGCCCGGAGGCGGGAGTGGACGAAGTGGACAAGGATGTGGCTGTCTGTTTTCGTTCACGTCGTCAATGACGCCCACTTCGTCCACACCGGTGTCGGGCGGGCCTCCGGTATAATGGCGCTCATGGATGGGTATGACGTGATCGTGGTGGGCGGGGGGCACGCAGGTTGTGAAGCTGCTGCTGCGGCCGCCCGCCTGGGCGCTCGGACGGCTTTGCTGACGCTGAACCGATCGATGATCGCGCAGATGTCGTGTAATCCGTCCATCGGAGGGATTGCCAAGGGGCACCTCGTGCGCGAGATTGATGCGCTCGGTGGGCTGATGGGAGAAGTGGCGGACCGCACGGGTATCCAGTTCCGGCTGCTGAACCGAAGCCGGGGGCCGGCGGTGCGTGCGCCGAGGGCGCAAAGCGACAAGCGCCGCTACCGGACGGAAATGCAGAAGGTTCTGGCCGGCATCGAGAATCTCAAGGTGCTCGAGGGAGAGGCGGCCCGCCTGCTGGTCGGCGCGGGCAGGGTCGAGGGAGTCGAGACCGCAGCAGGCCGCAAGCTCGGGTGCAAGTCGCTCGTGCTCACGACGGGGACATTCCTGAACGGGCTGTGCCACGTCGGCGAGCACAAATTTCGCGCCGGGCGCTCAGGAGAGCGGGCCTCGCTGCCGATGGCGGTGTGTATCAGGGAGCTGGGATTCCGGGTGGGGCGTCTGAAGACCGGCACACCGGCCCGTCTGGACAGGGACAGCATCGATTTCAGCCGTTTCAGGCCGCAGGCGGGCGATGATGAGCCCACTTTCTTCTCCTTCCGCACGACCGGGCTCGCGCTGCCGCAAGTCTCCTGCTGGCTTGGTTCGACCAACAATGAGGTTCACCGCCTGATTCGGGAAAACCTTCATCGCAGCCCGCTTTATGGAGGCGAAATCAAGGGGATCGGGCCGCGGTACTGCCCTTCGATAGAGGACAAGGTCGTTAAATTCCCGGAACGGGAGGCCCACCAGATCTTTCTGGAGCCGGAGGGTCTGGACACGAATGTGGTGTACCTGAACGGGCTTTCCACGAGCATGCCGGTTGACGTGCAGCGCGGGATGCTGGAGCGGATCGGGGGCCTGGAGAAGGCGGTGATGCTGCGGCCGGCCTACGCGGTCGAGTACGACTTTGTGGATCCTTCGGAGCTGTATGCGACTCTGGAGACGAAACTCCTGCAGGGGCTATTCCATGCCGGGCAGATCAATGGCACGACCGGCTACGAGGAGGCGGCGGCCCAGGGGCTGGTGGCGGGGATCAATGCGGCGCTCGCCGCGGCAGGGCGCGCTCCTTTTATCCTGGGCCGGGCGGACGGTTATATCGGTATTCTGATCGACGACCTGGTGACCAGGGGTGTGGATGAGCCCTACCGCATGTTCACGTCCCGGGCCGAGTACCGGCTGCTGTTGCGGATCGATAACGCTGACCGGCGGCTGATGCCTCTCGGGCGGGAGCTGGGCTTGGTTGCGGAGGCGGTCTACCGGCGGTTCCAGGAGAAGTGGCGGCGGATCGACCGGAGTATCGAGCTGCTGACCGGGAGTCACGTGACGGGCCAGATGCTGCGGGAGAGCCTGGTGTCCAGCCGGGCGGGCGCGCGTCTGGGGGATTGCCTCGAGCAGATCGTGCGCATGCCCGGTTGCGGCGTGGAGGACGTCCGGGGGTTCCTCGGGCGGCATAGCCTGGAGCTTTCGTGGGAGGAGGCCACGGTGGTGGAGACGCAGATCAAGTATCACGGCTACATCGAGCAGCAGCTTCGCGAGGTAGAGCGGCTGCGAGCCTCCGAAGGGAGGAGGCTGCCGCGCGATTTGGACTACGGGAGAATCCCGGGGCTTTCGCGGGAGGTGGCCGGGAAGCTCGCGCAGGCTCGGCCCGGGAGCCTGGGGCAGGCTGCCCGCATCCCGGGCATGACACCGGCGGCCCTTTCCATCTTGCAGGTCTTTTCGGCAGGAGCGGCGGGCGGGGAGAAGACTTCGGGTGAGTGAGCAGGAGGGGAAAGGGGGGCTGGCCAGGCTTGAAGCGGCGTTCGGGCTGGTGCTGTCGGCCGCGCAGAAACACCGGGTGCGAGTCTACATCGATATGCTGCGCCAGTGGAACACCCATGTCAACCTGACGGGGATTGAGCGGGTCGAAGAGCATCTTCGTCTGAACTTCTTTGAAGCCTTTTGGGCGGCCCGCGAGTTTCTCGAGGAGGGGTCGAGTCTTGCCGATGTGGGAACAGGGGCCGGGTTTCCGGGGCTGGCCATGAAGGTGTACCGGCCTTGCCTTCAGGTCACGCTCATAGAGCCCAACTACAAGAAGGTGGTTTTCCTGAAGGAAGCGGCGCGGGCGCTCGAGTTGGCCGTGCCGGTGTTCGCCGGGCGGGGCGAGGAGTTCAGCAGGTGGGAGGAAGTGGACGTGGCCGCTTTCCGGGCGCTCAGGCCACCGCCGGGCCTGTTGACGCGCCTGGCGCGCGGCGGGGTCCGTCTGCTCCTCTTCGAGGGCCGGGAAGGCCTGCGGGACGGGCGGATCAGAGTGCTTCGCGAGGCCCGGGTGCCGCTTTCGAAACAGCGCTGGGTCCGGCTGGCCAGAATCGCTCCCTGAACCGGTTGCCCGTTACCGGTTGCCGGTTACCCGTTACCGGTTACCCGTTACCCGTTACCGGTTACCAGTTACCAGTTACCGGTTACCGGTTACCCGTTGCCGGTTACCGGTTACCAGTTGCCGGTTGCCCGTTGCCGCTTGCCGGTTGCAAGTTGCCGATT
>JBHGBF010000069.1:0-21012 GCA_041946865.1 Acidobacteriota bacterium
GGGACGGGCATTTCAGGCATCTTTTTCCTTATAAATCAAAATGATCTACTTGTCTTGGGACTAGCCGATTTGGCCAGCTGCTAGAGATATGGCCAATCCTAACCACCAGGGCCAGAGTCGTCGTGTCGGATGCTGGCTGGGAAAGTATTCCACTCAACCTGAATGTCTGATAAGCGGAGCATCTTGGTCGTCGCCAAGACGGGCTCGCTGGGGGTAATCTTGATGTCATGAGCCCGGCGGCCTCTTGTCCCAGATCGTCTGGCCGAGCCTGTTTTCGCAGTCTATCGGGGCGTGTGTGGCTTCAGCCATCTTCGTGTGCTTGCACTTGTGATTAAAGCGCCAGAAAAACCCGGTAAGATCCGATAAGATCGAGCAAGGACGAGACTCCAGTAAATCGCTGCGGTTGCTAGATTTTTCAGGCGGAACGGGATTCGGGGAGGGCCGCGACGGTGGTTGAAAAATCTACGAAAGAAAATCTTGCCGCGGATCGGCGCGCATGATGGCCGCAGATCGACGCGAATAGCCGCGGATGGCCGCGGATCATTGCGGATTGCGCGGATAAAGGCAACACCCGAATCTGCGGGCGTTGCCTTTATCCATGCATCCGCGTCGATTCGCGGCATTATCCGCGTCGATTCGCGGCCGTTATCCGCGTCGATCCGCGGCTCGTCTAAAACCCCACCACCAGCCCCGTGAAAAACCGCCCCCCGTTGCGCTCGTTGCGGCCGGGGTTGTGGTATTTCACTTCGCCCACCCAGTGGATATGGGGCACGACCTGGCGCCTGAAGCCGGCGCCAAGTGTCCACATCCCCACCCGCTGGTGATCGGGCCCCTGGGGAGGGAAGCGAGTATCTCCTTGTGGATTAACGATCTGGCGGTTGTTCCAGAAGGCCCCGCCTCCGCCCTCCAGGAACAAACTTGTTCTGTCTTGAAGTTTCAGGTAATACTGTAAGGTAACATCAACGTACTGCCGGTTGCGTTTACTTTCTCCCAGGAGGTGAGAGTCAGCTGTATTAAAAGTATAGCTGTTGCGTGGGATATATGCCCAATCGCCTGCTATAGCCCAGTTTTTCCCCGGGGTCGGCACCCAAAGTAAAGCCCAAACGCCGAAACCGAAGTCTTTCTCGGTCCCCGACGGGCTGTCCGCGGCGATGAGGCTGAAGTCTCCATGAACCCCCCCCTCTAGAATTTGCGCTCGAGCGGTAACCGAGTGTATGAGGATCAGAACCCACGGCAACGCAAGACTGACTAAGGTCTTAAACACTGGGTTATTCTAGCAACTAACGGGTCCTTTTTCGTTGCTTTTTCGGGCGCCCGCAAGTTACATTACCCGCGCCTCTTATGGACGGAGAGATCGTCGCGATATATCCAGGGTCGTTTGACCCGGTTACGAACGGCCACCTGGATATCATCGAACGAGGGTCAGGCATTTTTGATCGCGTTATTGTTGCCGTCCTTGTTAATGTCGCGAAGAACCCTCTGTTCACGTTAGAGGAAAGACTGGAGATGCTCCGAGAGGCCACCTCCCGGTGGCCGAATGTGGTCATCGACACATTCGACGGGCTCCTGGTCAGTTATGCTGCTGCCAGGCAGGCACGGGTTATCTTGCGGGGCATCCGGGCAGTGACTGATTTTGATTACGAGTTTCAGATGGCTTCAATGAACCGGCGAATGGCGCCCGATATCGAAACGGTTTTCATGGTGCCGGCAGAAGCGTACTCGTATCTGAGCTCCAGTCTGGTTAAGGAGGTCGTTTCGCTGGGTGGGTCGGTGACAGGATTGGTCCCCCCCGTCGTGGAACGATACCTCCATGTCAGGATCCAACGAAAGGACTCGGGTAAACAAGTGTAAGAGCCAGTTCCAGTTCTCGCTCACGTGCGAGAAGGGAGGAGTTACCCATGGACTTCAGGAAGAACAGAATTTCGTTCCTTGTTCTCCTCAATTTGTGCATTGTTTTCATTGTCCTGAATTCATATCCGCATTTATTCCGTCCTCATTTCCCCCTGAAGCTCCATGACCTTGGCAGCTTTCTGGCCGACACCGCCACCACCGAATCGGCCCCAGAGAGCGATGTTCTCCGCTTCGAAGACTCTTTTGACAAGTCGTCCACGGTCCAGGATGTTCTGCTCAAATACAACTTCACTCCCCAGGAGGCGCAACGGCTGATCGACGAAACGCGAGCCGTTTACAATCTCAATCGGGTCATGGCCGGCAACCAGTTTTTGATTGAGTTTGAAGACAAAGAGTTCCGTGCGCTGCGTTATGAGATCAGTGACGAAGAATACCTGACTGTCCGCCTGGAGAGCGGCTCGTACGTGGCAGAGCGGGGCAGCTACCAGTTCGACACGGTCGTCGAGGAGCTTTACGGCCGGATCGAGGGCTCGCTCTGGAACACGCTGGTTTCGCAGGGCGAAGATCACCGTCTGGTCGTAGAGCTCATCAACATCCTTCGGTGGGATGTTCCGTTTACAGCTATCCAGCCCGGTGATTCGTTCAAGCTGATCGTGGAGAAGAAGTACCGGGACAAGCACTTCGTCAAGTACGGACGGATTCACGCGGTCGAGTTCAGGCGCGGCGAGAAGAGCTACTACGCCTTCCTGTTCGAAGATCCCCACACCCGCAAGGTCTTCTATTACGACGAAAACGGCAACAGTGTCAGAAAAGCCTTTTTGAAGGTCCCGTTTCATTTCAACCCGCGGGTCACCTCTCGCTTTTCGTTCTCGCGCTTCCATCCGATTCTGCAGCGGCGGCGGCCCCACCTGGGGATCGACTTCGGCGCGCCGATCGGCACGCCGGTTCTTGCGTCGGCTTCCGGCACGGTCGTGTTTGCGGGTTGGAGCGGGGGCTTTGGCCGGATGGTGCGAATCCGTCACGCGGGAGGAATAACGACCAGTTACGCCCACCTCTCGCGGATCAGTGTTCGCGTTGGCCAGGCCGTCTCCCAGTCGGATGTCATCGGCCGTGTGGGCTCGACCGGCCTGTCGACCGGTCCCCATCTGGACTATCGGGTCCAGGATGCTCGAGGTCGCTTCGTGAACCCGCTGGCGGAGCTCAGGTCGCTGCCCTCCGAGGCGCCGCTTAAAGCCGAATATGCGGAGGTCTTCCGAAGGATTCGCGACCGGCTAACTTTCCGGCTGGCGGCCATTCCTGAACAGCAGCGCTTCCTGAACCGGGTGGCGTCGGCGGGGTAAGGCTTCAAAGGATGAAGGATGAAGGATGAAGAAGGAATCCTTCATCGTTTTCGAAAATCCGGCTCATTGAGAATCTGGCTCCGGAATTGCCTTCCACGACCGTGGAATGATCAGCGCAACTCTGCTTTACAACCCGTCGGCCGGCCGCTCACCTTTTTCCCCGCAACGTCTTTTGGCCATCGTGCAGAGGCTCGAACGGTCAGGCATCTGCTGCGAGCCGGTCATAATACCACGCGACTGCCGGCAAAGCCCGCCTCTCAATTTCTGCAACAAACAGCTGCTTATTGTGTATGGGGGCGATGGCACGATTCACCATGCCATACAGCAAGCCGCCGGGCGGCAAGTGACGCTGGCGATTCTGCCGGCTGGCACGGGCAACGTCCTGGCTCGTGAGCTCGGCATCCCACTCGATCTTGAAGGAGCCTTGGACGTTGTACTGCACGGCAGGCCACGGCGGATTTCTCTCGGACGTTCGGGGAATCGTTGCTTCCATCTGATGGCTGGCATCGGACTGGATGCCTGTGTTATCGGCCACTTGAACCGGAAGCTCAAGCGCCATATCGGCGAAGGCGCCTATTGGATCGCGGGAATCCGGACCTTCCTCCGCTATCAACCTCGGGAGCTGGACATTCACCTGGCCGGAGAGACGCTCACGGGGACTTTTGCAGTGGTGGCCAATGCCCGCCGTTACGGCGGCAATTTGCGGATCAGCCCGGAGGCCGACCTGAGCGATCCGCTTCTGGACATCTGCGTCTTCACCAGCCGGCGCAAGCTTCGTTACCTGCAATACCTCTGGGGAGCGCGGTGCGGTGATCTGCGGCGTTACCCGGATGTCGTCTATCGCAAAGCCAGCAGCGTCAGGATCACCGGGCCGGAGTTGCCCATCCAGATGGACGGGGAAGTCGTTGGTTCTCTGCCGGCTGATTTTTCGATCTTTACGCCGGGAATTCAAGTGCTCGTACCGGCGGGTCGCTCTCTTGTGATAGATTCTGAGCCGTGAGGAAGTCGATCGTCGGCGGAATATTGCTGACGGTAGTGATGGTCGTGGGCTTTGCCCATTGGAAGACCATCCGCTATGATTCTCTGATCGAGAAGTATTCGACGAAGTACCGGGTCGACTTCTACCTGGTCAAGGCCCTCATTCACGAAGAAAGCCGCTTTAATCCGAGCGCCGTGGGAGCCAAAGGCGAGCTGGGTCTCATGCAGATCATGCCCGGCGTGGGGAAGGAGTTCTGGGAGCGAACCAGCCGGACTCCTTACGACCCGGAGCGGCTCCTCATTCCGGAGCACAACATCGAAGTCGGCTGCTGGTACCTGCGAGAGTCCTTTGACATGTACCGGGACTCGAGGGAGACCCTGATTTGCGGGTTAGCCCGTTACAACGCCGGCCAGACCCGCGTGGCTCGCTGGATGATGGCTGCCGATCTGAGAAAACCGAGCACGCCGTTTATCAACAGTATCGATTTTCCGTCCACGCGAGACTACGTGACACGGGTCCTCGCCCGGGCCCGACGGCGAAGTCAGAATAACCTGTGGTAGTCCTTCGAGGGTCCTGGCGTAATCCGCGGAGCAAGCCTCTCACCGCGATGCCCGCGGCCTTGGGGATTTTGCTCCTCTTGGCTCGATCTTCAGCACGTCAAAATCTTCTTTAAGCTTCGGGCTGTCGACGTTGATCTTGTTGATCTGCTCGGCCAGCATTTCGAACTCGAGGCAATCCATGGGCTGGAGATTGAACCGCTGTTCCCCCAAGTCGATAGACACCTTTGTCGGCTCTCCAAAATCATCGTAGTTCCCCAGCAGGTCCACGCCAATGAAGCCGTTTCCCAAGACCTTAAGCGTGTTCGAGATGTAAGGCTCTTCGGCAATCCCCGTGTCCATGGAGAACTTCTCGACGCGCGCCTCTTTGTTCTTCTTGTTGACAATGTGAACCTGATTGGGCCGCAGCTCCCATTGTCCCGGCGTGAAAGTGATGATGTTGAGGATCGGAACCCGTTTGCCCTCCTGGCTCTGGACCATCTCAAAAGTCCAGATATTCTCGTAATCGATGAAGCAGTGGCAACGAGACTGTTCGGGGGCCTTCTTCTGCTCGGGTTGAGCCTTGAGAAGCAACGATGACGCTATGATGACACTCGCAAAGAGGATTCTTTTCATGCTCTCTCCGTTCTTGCCTCGTTTATTTCCAGGATCAGCTGCTCGACGACCTGGCGGGGATTCTCGGCCTGGGTAATCGGTCGCCCGACTACCAGATGGTGTGCCCCCCTTGAGATAGCATACCGCGCTGTGGCCGCTCGAGCCTGATCGTCCCGTGCGGGCAGGCTTCCCGCCTGCGCCGGCGCCGCTGGCAGGCCGCCCGGCTCAAGTGCCTGCTGCGGCCTGATTCCCGGCGTGACGAAAAGCAGCCGGCTGAACCCTGAATTCCTCAGACTTTCGACCTCGCGGGGCGAACAAACGATGCCGTGGAGCCCAGCCGACTGGACGATCCCGGCCAGGTGGTAGACCAGCGATTCGAGCGTGCGGTCGATCCCGACTGAAGCGACGGACGCCTGATCCATGCTTGTCAGGACCGTGACTCCCAGCATTGTCGGGAGATCCCATCCTTCTTTCACGGAACCTGCTTCGAGCGTTTCGCGCGCCTGGCGCAGCATGGCGTCTCCGCCCAGGGCATGGAAGGTCAACATCCGGGCGCCAAGACGGGCCGCTTCCAGCGCTGCCTGCGAGACTGTATTCGGAATGTCGAAAAACTTGAGGTCGAGAAACACTTCCGCCCCCAGTCCCTGGATTTGTCGAACAACCGAAGGTCCGGCGGCGGTGTAGAGCTGCAGTCCCACCTTGAAGGAAGCCGGCAATCCTTCCAGGGTCTTCACCAGGTCCAGGGCCCGCTTCTCGTTCGGAAAATCGAGGGCCACGATCAACTTATGCATGGCTAATAAAGATATATCATGCGGCGGTTGCAGTTGGGCCGGCGGTCCTGAAACCGGCCTGATCTCTGTTATTAGTCGGTCCTCACTGACCCGATGACGCTCCTGATGTCCGCAATCCTCTGCCGGCGGCAAAACTCCTCGAGGCCGTCGATGACTTTCACCGCAGCCAACGGATCGGTGAAGTTCGCGGTGCCCACCTGGATGGCCGTCGCTCCCGCCATCATGAATTCGAGGGCATCACGTGCGCACATGATCCCGCCGATTCCCACCACGGGGATTCGGACCGCCCTTGCGACCTGGTATACCATGCGGACAGCCAGCGGGCGAATCGCCGGGCCCGAAAGCCCGCCCGTCACATTGGACAGCATCGGACGCCGCTTGTAGACATCGATGCTCATGCCCACAAAAGTGTTCACGAGAGTCAAGGCGTCAGCGCCCGCTTCCTCGCAGACCCTGGCGATAACGGTCACGTCCGTCACGTTAGGCGAAAGCTTCACCCAGACCGGCTTCGTGGTGTTGCGCTTCACAGCCGTTACGGCCTGGGCAGCCATCCTCGGGTCATGTCCGAAGTGGATGCCGCCTTCCTTGATATTCGGACAAGAGATGTTCAGCTCGAGGCTACTGATTTTCGGAAACGGGTCAAGGCGCCTGGCCAGCTCGGCAAACTCGTCAACCGACTTGCCCAGGATATTGGCCACGACCTGGGTGTCGTAGTGCTCGAGCAAAGGGAGCTTTTCCACGATGAAGCAGTCGACCCCGACG
The DNA here is from genome assembly GCA_041946865.1 of Acidobacteriota bacterium. Classification (GTDB taxonomy): domain Bacteria; phylum Acidobacteriota; class UBA6911; order RPQK01; family RPQK01; genus RPQK01. Next base: position 6,875 of record JBHGBF010000069.1, read on the forward strand.
TTCTCAAGTCCGATGGCGTTGAGCATGCCGGCAGGGGTCTCGACAATTCGTCCGGGCGGGTTGCCGGCCAAAGGGAGGAGGGACAGCCCTTTGGTGCAGAATCCGCCCAGTCGCGAGATATCGAAGAATTGCGCGAACTCCAGGCCGTAACCGAAGGTGCCGGACGCCGTAAGGACCGGGTTCTTAAATTGGACTCCAGCGATTTCAACAGCCAGATTGAGTTTCGCTTCCATCAGGATTTGTCCCAGACCAGCTCGTCTGCCTGAAACACGGGCCCATCGCTGCAGGCCAGCCGGTTTCCGTCCCGGGTCAGGACCGAGCAGCCCAGGCAGACTCCGAAACCGCACGCCATCCGGGCCTCCACCGAGACCTGACAGGGAATTCCCTGGGCGCAGGCGAAGGTGGAGACTGCCCTGAGCATCGGCTCCGGGCCACAAGTGTAGAAATTGAGACCGGCGTAGCGGCACGTCCTCATGTAATCGCCTAAGCCCGCCGTGATAAAGCCCTTGAAACCCGCGCTGCCGTCATCGGTAGCGATAAAACACGGGATGTCGAGCGCTTGAAAATCTTCGAGCATAACCAGATCTGCGGCAGTTCGCGCGCCGTAGAGCAGGTGCACTTCGTCTCCCTGCTGCTTCAGTTTCTCAGCCAGAAGGTAGACCGAGGCAATGCCGACCCCGCCGACGATCAGGAAATTGACCTTGCCGCGCCCGGCGGTCAGGTCGAAACCGTTACCGAGCGGCCCGATCAGGTTGGCGAACTGGCCGGGCTGCATCAGCCCGAGGCGAAGCGTGCCTTCCCCTATCGCCTTCACTAGAATCGCCAGGTTTTCGCCCCGGACAGAATAGATCGCCAGGGCCCGTTTGAGCAGGGGGCTGGGAACCACCTGGTGCGTCTTCGGGGCGGCCATGACAAACTGGCCGGGCAGCGTTTCCCGACAGATTTCCGGCGCCCGGAAAGTGAGTAGATAATTCTCCTGTGGAAGTCGCCGGTTCCGGATCAGCTCCGCCTGGAGCGCGTAAGGCATCGCGCTAGGATACCTCCGGGGCCCGCGCGGCTGCAACCCACCCTGTCACCTTGTCACCCTGTTACGCGCCGGGCGCATCGCTCCAAGGGTTGCCCGCCGTCACTCCACTTCGGTATGATTCCCCAGCGGAGGCGCGATGAAGAAGAAGTTTCTACGTCAGGTGATGAGCGCCAGAGAGATTGACCTGGCGCTATCCCGGATCGCCGCCGAGATCCTCGAGCATCATTCCGATCTGGATAATCTCGTCCTGGTTGGAATACGGCGGCGCGGGGTTCCTCTGGCCGAGATTTTGCGCAACAAGATCGAAAAGCTCTCGGGCAAGAAACTGCCCATCGGCATTCTCGATATCACCTTCTATCGCGATGATCTCTCGCTGGTTGACACTCAACCCGTCCTGGAGGGCTCCAAGCTCAATTTCCAGGCGACCGGCAAGGAGGTCATACTCGTCGACGACGTGCTCTTTACCGGAAGGACCACTCGAGCCGCGCTGGAGAGCATCATTGACTACGGCCGTCCGAAAAGGGTCGAGCTGGTTGTCCTCGTCGACCGCGGGCATCGAGAGCTTCCGATCCAGGCGGATTACACCGGCAAGTACATAGAATCGAGCCGCGACGAAGTCATTGAAGTGCGCCTGCCGTCCTTCGACAATGAGGAAGGCGTTTATCTGACGACCAAGAAATTGATGACGGAAGACTGAGAGACTGACCGCCGGCCCCCAGTCGGTCTCCCGGTTCTTTTCTGAGGAAACTCACATGCCCTTAAGAGGCAAACACCTGCTGAGCATCGCCGAGCTGAGCGTGCCGGAAATCGACCTGATTCTGAAGACGGCGCGCGGCTTCAAGGAGATCTTTACCCGTCCGATTAAGAAGGTCCCGACGCTGCGGGGCAAGACCGTCATAAACATCTTTTTCGAAGCCTCAACCCGGACCCGGTCCTCATTTGAGCTGGCCGCGAAGCGACTCAGTGCGGACGCTGTGAACTTCAGCGTGTCGACTAGCAGCGTGGTAAAGGGAGAATCCCTTATTGACACGGGCCGAAACCTGCAGGCGATGAACCCGGATCTGATCGTCGTCCGACACAGCCTGGCCGGTGCCCCGGCGTTGCTGGCGACGCACTGCAAGGGCTCCTGTGTGATCAACGCCGGAGACGGCATGCATGAGCATCCGACCCAAGCCCTGCTCGACGCCCTCACGATCCGCGAGCACAAAGGCCGGCTGGAAGGCCTGAAGGTCGCGATTATCGGAGACATCAAGCACAGCCGGGTGGCACGGTCCAACGTTCTCCTGCTTACGAAGATGAACGCTTCTGTGTGCGTATGCGGCCCCCCGACCTTGCTGCCTGTCGGGTTCGAGAGCTATGGGGTAAACGTCACCTACCACATGGAAGAAGCCTTGACCGGCGCCGACGTGATCATGCTCCTGAGGGCTCAGCGGGAGCGCCAACAGGAAGTCTTTTATCCTTCCTTCAAAGAGTACTCAATGCTCTACGGCCTGGATCGATGCAAGATGAAATGGGCCAAGCCTGACGCCATCGTGATGCATCCGGGCCCGATCAACCGGGGCATTGAGATCGATCAGGAAATGGCGGATGGAGATTATTCCGTCATTCTCGAGCAGGTTTCCAACGGGGTTGCCACCCGAATGGCCGTTCTTTACCTTCTGCTCGGCGCCAGCGAGGAACCAGGAATATGAAGCTGCTCTTTCATGGAGGCAGGATAGTCGACCCCAGCCAAGGCTTGGACGGGAGAGCCGACCTGCTGGTCGAGAACGGGACTGTTGCCCGCGTCGGGAGGATGACCAGGAACAAGAGCTGGGAGATGGTGGATGTCACTGGCCTGATTCTTGCGCCGGGTTTCATTGATATGCATGTTCACCTCCGCGAGCCGGGAGGGGAAGCGAAGGAGACAATTCAAACCGGAAGTGAAGCGGCGGCAGCCGGCGGCTTTACCAGTATCGCCTGCATGCCGAACACGAATCCCGTGAACGACAGCCCGGCGCTCACGCGCTACATCCTCGAGAGGGCGAGACAAACGAACCTGGTCAATGTCTTTCCGATCGGCGCCGTCACCTGCGGGTCACAGGGCGAGGAACTGGCGGAAATCGGCGTCATGCACCGCGCGGGCATTGTAGCGGTCTCAGATGATGGAAACCCGATCCAGAACCACCAGCTCATGAGGCGGGCGCTTGAATACATCAAGCTTTTTGACATCCCCCTCGTCGACCATTGCGAAGACCGTCTGCTCGCCGCCGGCGGATGCATGAACGAGGGCGCCATGTCGACCAGGCTGGGGCTTCGCGGGGCGAGCCGGACCGCGGAAGAGCTTCACGTGGCCCGCGACGTGATGCTGAGCCGGGTGACCGGAGGCCGGGTTCATATCGCGCACGTCTCGGCCAGGGAATCGCTCGACTGGATCCGCCAGGGCAAGAGACACGGGGCGGCGGTCACTTGCGAGGTCACTCCTCACCACTTCACTCTGACCGATCGCGATATCGGGGACTATGACACGAATTTCAAGATGAGCCCGCCGCTGCGCGAGCCCGAGGACGTCGAGGCCATGCTCCAAGGCCTCGCCGACGGCACTGTCGACTGCATCGCCAGCGACCATGCGCCTCATACGACGCTCGAAAAAGACACCACCTTCGAAGAGGCCGCCAACGGAGTCATCGGCTTGGAGAGCTCGTTACGGCTGGCGTTGGATCGCCTGGTGGGCGCCGGGGTGATTTCCTTCACGCGGCTGGTCGAGCTGATGAGCTGCAATCCCAGCAGTATCCTGAAGCTTAACCGCGGTACTTTGCGGGAGGGAGCGGTGGCGGATATCACCGTGATTGACCCGAACCGGGAAACGACTGTTGACGCCGGCTCGTTCAAGTCCAAGAGCCGAAACTGCCCGTTCCATGGCTGGAAATTGCGCGGCCTGGCAGTCATGACCATCGTCGCCGGCCGGGTGGTCTATCAGGCGCCCGCGGTCTGACGCTCGTAAAGGCACCCTCGCGACAGACCACTCTTATTGGCGCGGACTTGCCGCATCCGCCTTCCTTCGCGTTCGTCCCGGGGATTCTGGTAATCTAATCCCCGACATGCTCTTCCTACTGCTTGCCGCCCTTTTCAATTTACCGCAGGAAGCCTCTTTCCACTTGACGGTTGACAAAACGACGGTCAAGCCTGGCGAGAGCTTCGTCGCGACGGTCGAGGCTCGAGTTCAGCCAGGATGGCACCTCTACTCGACAACTCAGGACCCCGGCGGCCCGGTGCCGACGAGCATCAAGCCCGTGGAAAATCAGGCGTTCGAACCGGCCGGCAGTCTGCAATTCCCTCCGCCCCACAAGTCATTCGATCAGAATTTCGGTATCGAAACCGAATATTACGAAGGGCATGTCCCTTTCAAATTGCCGCTAAGGGCGAAAGCGAACGCAGCGCGTGGTCAGCAGGAACTGGCGATCAAAGTCCGCTACATGCTGTGCAGCGACACGTTGTGCCTGCCGCCCCAGACTGAGACGCTGAAGACGCAGCTGACAATCGAAACTGTTGGCGCCGCAAGCGCCGGCGAGCAGACAGCAGCGCCGGCCTCGGCGCTGCCTTCAGCTGTGGGCGCGAGCCCGCCCGGCGCGCCAGTCAGCGTTGAGCGGCCAGGCGTCGGCGGCCCGGAATCAGCGGCCAGCAAAGAGGCGCCAGTCGGCAGCGGCCGGCCAGCAGGGGTCGGCAACGAGCCGTCAGCGGGCAGCAGTCAGCCGGCAGCCGGTCTCCCCCTGGGCGCTCTGGCGTACATCTGGTTTGCCATGGCGATGGGTGGACTCGCGCTTCTGACTCCGTGCGTCTTTCCGATGATTCCGATCACCGTGTCGTATTTCACCAAGCGGCAATCGGCGACTCCGCGTCACGCCGTGTGGGAAGCCTTCATGTATTCGGTCGGGATTATCCTGACTTTCACGCTGCTTGGATTCATGCTCACGTTTCTCTTTGGCGCAGGCGGAATCAACCGGCTGGCGGCCAGCTCGCTTGTCAACGTTTTAATCGCACTGGTTTTCATCGTCTTTGCTCTAAGCCTTTTTGGCGCCTTCGAGATCCGTCTCCCGTCCCGCTGGCTTACGGCCGTCGACAAGCAGTCAGCGCGCAGCCGCGGGCTCGTGGGTATCCTGCTGATGGCGCTCACCTTCTCGCTCACGTCTTTTACGTGCACTGTGCCGTTTGTCGGTACCGTAATGGTGGCGGCGCTGCAGGGCGATTGGCTATGGTCGCTCCTTGGAGTCACCGTTTTTGCGGCCGTGTTCTCCGCCCCGTTCTTTCTGCTAGCCGTCTTCCCGTCGTGGCTCAAGTCACTGCCGAAGAGCGGCAACTGGATGAACTCCCTCAAGATCACGATGGGATTCCTGGAACTGGCGGCGGCAATGAAGTTCGTGAGCAATGTCGATCTGGTCTATCAGTGGGAAGTAGTTACCCGCCCGGTTTTCATCGCCGTGTGGCTGGCGCTCGCCCTGGTGACCGCAATGTACCTGCTCGGCTGGTTTCGCCTGCCTCACGAAATGCCCGGCCAGTCAGTCGGCGTCTTCCGCGTCTTCTCGGCGATCTTCTTCCTGGCTGTCGCGTTCTACCTGTTCCGAGGGCTCCTGGGATTTCCGCTCGGCGAGCTGGATGCTTTCCTGCCCCCGCGCGATTACGGCGGTGTCCATGCCGCCGTCCTCGATCCGGGCCGAAAAGCAGATTTGACGGAGGGACGTTGGCTGGACAGCTACGCGGAAGGGCTGGAGACGGCGCGCCGCGAGAATCGCCCCGTGTTTGTCGACTTCACCGGTTACACCTGCACGAATTGCCGCTGGATGGAATCGAACATGTTCCCGCAGCTGGGAGTTCAGAGTCTGCTCAGCCGCTTCGTCCTCGTGCGACTCTACACGGACGGACCGGAGGCGGTCCACGAGCGCAACCTGGAGTTTGAACGGGAGAGATTCGGGACGATTGCCCTCCCTTACTATGCCATCATGTCACCCGATGATCAGGTGATCGCTACTTTTCCGGGCCTGACGCGCGACCCCTCGGCGTTTGTCTCGTTCCTGAAAAAAGGCCTGCGCCCAACCTTGTAGGCAGAAAGGCTTTGCCCCTCTGTCCCTCGACCTCTATTTTTTCGGCGGGATGACGACGATGATATCGCCTGGACGATGCATCTGGCGCTGCCGGGCGATATCGATGATCTCTTCCGGATTGTTCCGGAGCCTCTCGATCCTCTCCAGGTACATCTGTTGCTCTTGAAGGAGATGAGCGTTTTCGATCTGGAGGCGGTCCAGCTCGCTCTTACGGTTCTGCAGCTGCCGATATCCTGAGTTGCTGTAGAAAAGGGCGTAGACAAGGGGAGCGGTGGTGGCCAGCATCAGGATGAGGATGACCTCTCGCTTGGCTTTTCTTGATAACATTGCAGCTTAAAGCTCGAGAGCCTATGACACCAATGCGAATCGTCTTTTCAACTATTGACAGTGAGGAAAAAGCCAAGACGCTCGCTCACCAGCTCGTACAAGAAAATCTTGCCGCTTGTGTCAGCGTCGTGTCAAGCCTAACCTCAATCTACAGGTGGAAAGGCAGGCTGGAGGAAGCTAAAGAGTGGCTGATGGTAATCAAGACAACAGCCGACCGAATTCCGCGGCTGTTCACCAGGCTCAGGGAGCTTCATCCCTACGAGGTCCCCGAGATCATCAGCTTCCCGATCGAGACCGCTTATGAACCGTATTTGCGGTGGGTGTTGGGAAGCGAGGAGTGAGAGCCGGCCCACGGTCACCACGCGACGGAGGCTTTGCTGGCCGACTTTTCAGTCCGCTACGTCGGCTGCTAGGGTTCTCGGCGAGTCGGGATGGAACAGAGGCGCATCGCTAGGGCTTCCCGGCACATCGGCAGCCGACCGTTTCGGCTCGTACCAATGCCTTCGTCGTGATGGCTCGCTTATAGGTTGATGCATCCCGGCCGCCGCCGACGAAGCTGCCGCCCCGGATCACCACCCGGCCTTCCTTCCCATCCTGGATGGTCGTACCGGTGATTTCGGCCACGTTTCCGCCCATGTCGTAGACGAGGTAAGGTGACTTGTCATCCGCCCGGTTTCCGACCGGTTCGGCCCGGCCGCTTCCAAAGCCAAAGTTGGTGGTTTCTTTGGATGGGTAGTCATTTCCCCAGGGAAACATGCGGCCGTCGGTTCCGCGGGCTGCTTTCTCCCACTCTTCCTCAGTCGGTAACCGGCCTCCCCGCCACTTGCAGTAAGCCTGGGCGTCCTCCTGGGAAATCCAGACAACGGGGAAGGTGCCGGCCCATTCCGGATAGCTCGTCCTTCCGGTCCACAGCTTGAGATAATTCCTGGTATTGGCTGGTTCGTAACCGGTAGCGGCGACAAACTCCCTATACTGCTCGTTCGTCACCTCGAACTGATCGATCATGAACTCGGGGAGGTCAATCTCCCGCGGCGGAATGACAAAGGACTTGCGCAGCTTCTCGACCATCCCCGGGAAGTTGATGAGTGAATGGGTCACGAAGGACTGGAACTGCTCTTCAGTTGTCCCGTAGGTGAACTTTCCGGCCGGCACACGAACCTGAGGTGGGGCAGCCTGGCGCCCGGCCGCGGCGGGAAGGGCAGGCGTGCCGGATGACACCTGCTGCCTGGCCGCGATCTGCTGCTCGGCCGCGACCTTCTGCTCCGTCCCGCCCGCGCAGCCTGCCAGTACAAACAATATTCCAACCACAAGAATCATCGCTCTCTTCACCATTATCCTTGTCCCTGCGAGCTGCTCATCGCCCCTCAAACTTCGCCTTGCGATTCCGCAAGGTGGCCTGGACCCCGGCTCGACTGTCCTCGCTCAGAAAGCATCTGATCTGTCCGTCAATCTCAAAGTCACTCTTGGCCTCGCATCCGCGATAGTGATTCTCGTAAGCCGTCTTCTTCATCTCCCTCAGCACCAGAGGCGGGGCCTCAGCCAGCCGGGTAGTGATCTGATCAGTGCATTCAGCCAAACTGTCTGCGGAAGTGACGCGATGGATCAGGCCTTTGGCGAAAGCCTCGCCGGCCGGGATGAGCTGCCCCAGCATGACCAGCTCGATCGCCTTGCTCGGTCCCAGGCGTTCCTGCAAGAGCCAATGTCCGGTCCATCCCGGGAACAACCCGTCTGAGACTGACGTCTCTCCTAGACACGCCTTCTCGGAAGCGACCGCCCAGTCCGAGGCGAGGACGAGGCCGAAACCCGGCCCGCTGGCTACACCGTTAACCGAGGCGATAACCAGCTGGGGCATGCGCCGGAGAAGCAAAAGCAGGTTCCTTCCGATTCGAAGGAACTGGCGAAACGACTCAATGTCCCCCGCAGCTTGGATCTGGGCCAGATACTCCGGGTCGGTCCCTGCGCAAAACGAGTCTCCCTGCCCGGTCAGCGTCAACATGGTCAGGTCTTCGCGCTCGGAAACGGCTCTGACACACTGTTCGAGCAACCCGGCAGAGTCGAGGTCGAGCGTGTTGCGTCGCTCGGGACGGCACAGAGTGATTCTGGCCATCGGGGCTCGGAATTCCAGACTGACCGGTCCTGTTTCCATAAGACACGTAAGTTTATACCACGGATCGGCGCGGATAACTCGCGGATCAGCGCTGATCCGCGAGTTATCCGCGTCGATCCGCGGTTATCCGCGCCGATCCGCGGCACATTTGACAGGGACAAAAGCCACAGCGTAAGATGACAACCGAGGTAACAACAGCAATGTTTAACATGGGCGCAACCGAACTGGTGATAATCCTGTTGATCGTGGTGATCATCTTTGGCGCCAGTCGTCTGCCACAGTTGGGCAAAGGTTTGGGCGAAGGCATCCGCAATTTCAAGAGCTCCGTCAGAGAAGGCAAAGAGGAAGCTGCCAAGAAGGAGACCAAAGCCAGCTGAGATCTGTCTTCTTTCGCCCCTTTCCGCATTTGATCCGCGTCGATCCGCGGCAACCTCGCCAGCTGACATCTGCCTTCTTTCGCATTTGATCCGCGTCAATCCGCGGTTATCCGCGGCAGGTCCGCGGTTATCCGCGGCAGATCGGCGGCAGCGTAAATCCGCGATTATCCGCGTCGATCCGCAGCAAACTCAAACCTCCGCAGCACTTTGATTCCCTCTCTCCAATTGGTGTTAATCCCAATGCAGGTGAGAGAGACGTCTGCTTTCAGGTAGCGTCGCAGGACCGGAAGCACGCGGTGGTACTCAAAAAGCGGCGAAACCAGGTATAGAAGCGGAGGCCGATTTGAAAGCGCCAGCCCTTCAAAATAGCCGGCCCGGCGGAAGTCGCCCTGGACGAGGTGGTGTTCTACCCGTTCCCAGTAGTCGATTCCCTGGAAAATCAGATTAAGGTCCTTCTCGACCTTTAGCTCGATCACCGCCAGGCGGCCGGTCCGTGTAGCCGTCAGCAGATCCAGGATCTTTCTTTCCCCGTCAAGACAAGTCGGAACCTGGGAGTAGATCATACCGACGAAGTCCGGATTCACGATCCGATGATCTCGCCGTAACAGACTCTCCAGCCACTGCTCGTGGTCGACCGTGTAGTAGAAGCTTCCGGCCTCGACCGGAGGAAACTTCCTGAGCCTCACGACTTTTTCCAGATGTTGCTCGAGCAAGTCCCGGCGCTCAGGCGTCCAGACGGTCGGGCGCCCCAGATCGAACATGTATTCACCTCGTCCGGCGTCGTACCAGAAGACGCGCAGCCCGAGATAGCCCAACTCCCACCGATTCTGCCGGTACGTGAGATCAAGCTCCGGGTGGGCGTTGCGGATCTCCGCCAGTGGGCCAGGGAGTTCTCCGGCAAAATTGAACATCACATAGGGCGCCCGGATCTCCGAGGAACTGACGGGCCGCGGGTAGATCTGGCGGAGCGACCGTGGGTCACCCGGCTGGTACTTAAAGCAGGCAAAGCGGATCCGAAACCTCGGGAGCATGAGCAGCAGGCGCTCACTCCACGTCTCCGGAAGCAGGACTAGCATCTGACCCGGCCCGAGGCGAGAGCGACCTGCCTGCGACCTGGAGTCCGCATCTCGCACCCGGCACCCGCGGAGCCGGTCCCACCAAAGCACGGCCGCTGACAGAAGCCGATTTGTCTGGTCCCCGACCTCCTCCGGATAGACAAGCAGAACCGGAACGCGCGCCCCTGCCTTTTCCAGGATGACCCGGAGGAAGGATGCTGTCTGGTGCCTCATCCGGTCGGTCCCGGCCAGCACCCGGGTGAGCGTCCATCCCGGGAACCCACACCGGAGCAGGCGGCGTAGAAACGGCTGCAGCCGTTGTCTCCGCGCCTGGGTCCTTTGTGGCCGCTCGGGCTTCCTCTGCGCGAGGCCTCCGTCTTCCATCACTATCTATTACGCTCGAGTTGAAGAATCTACGAAGGAAAATCTGAAGGCCAGTCGTCGTGCTGGATTGCGATGTCTACGCCGCGGCCGCCCCCTTGCCCCCTTCGCATAGGTTATGATGATCAAATGCGCGATGTGATCGTGGGAACGGCAGGGCACATCGACCATGGCAAGACTGCCCTGGTGAAAGCCCTGACCGGCATCGACACGGACCGGCTCGAGGAAGAGAAGCGGCGGGGCATCACGATCGACATCGGCTTTGCCCACATGTGCCTGGGCGATTACCGGATCGGCTTCATCGACGTCCCCGGTCATGAAAAGTTCGTGAAGAACATGCTGGCAGGCATTGGGGGAATCGAGATTGCCATACTTGTCGTCGCCGCCAACGAATCGGTCATGCCACAGACGGTCGAGCATTTTGCGATTTGCCGCCTTTTGGAGATCCCGCGTGGGCTGGTCGCCATCACGAAAAGAGACCTGGTCGACCCGGACCTGATTGAAGTCGTCCAGGAAGAAATCCACGATCTTGTCCAGGGCAGTTTCCTTGAAGGCGCTCCGGTCGTAGCAGTGGACTCCATCTCCGGTGCGGGCCTTGACGATCTGAAGAGCGCTCTTCTTCAAGTGATCCGTGACCACGATCTGGGCTCGGGAAGGTCCGGCCACGTCAAAGCGGCCTTCCGCATGCCGATCGACCGGGTCTTCAGCGTCAAGGGTTTTGGGACCGTTGTGACGGGAACTCCCTCCCAAGGCCAGCTTCAAAGGGATGCGGCCGTCGCCGTCTATCCCTCAGGGCGAATCGGCAAGGTCCGGGGCATCGAGATCTTTAAAGAGCCGGCGCCGGTCGCCAGAGCCGGCCAGAGAGCGGCGCTGAACCTGACAGGGCTCGAGAAGCAGGATCTTGAGCGGGGGATGGTCCTGGCGCCACTCAACACGTTTGAGCCGTCAGCGACGTTTGACGTCATGCTGCGCCTGCTTCCCGGCGCAGGAAAACCGCTCAAGCATCGCGCCCCGGTCCGTTTGCATCACGGTAGTGCAGAGCTGGTCGGCCGGGTGTATCTCCTGGGTCAGCCGAATCTTGCCCCAGGTCAGGAAGCGCCGGCGCAGCTTCGCCTCGATACGCCGACAATCGCCTGTGTGTTCGACCACTTCATTCTTCGAAGCTACTCGCCGGTGACGACCATCGGAGGGGGTGTCATCCTCGACAGCGCGCCTTCCAGAAAGCGGAACCTGTCCGAGACCTTATCCGCCCTCTCCGCGTTATCCACGGGCTCGTACCCGGACCTGCTGCTTTACCTCATCAAGCGGAAGAAAACCCTAGGGGTCGATGTCCACGCACTAAGGGCGCGCACCGGGCTGCTGACTGAAGCGATAATGCCGATCCTGACGAAACTGGCGGATGTCGTCATCATCCCCCAGGATCCTCCGCTGGCGGTGCACAAGCCGGCGCTCGACTTGCTGAAAGCCCAGCTTGTTGATCACGTCAAGAACGCGCGCGCTGCCAATCCGCTTTCCCCAGGCGTCCCGCGCGAGGAGTTACGTACGCGCTTTCTTCCGCATTCGAGCCCAGCATATCTCCAGTACCTCCTCGACGAACTGCAGGCGACAAAACAGGTGGCGGTGTCTGGAAGCAATGTCTTGCCGTACGGGGCCGAGATTGGCCTGACCGGCGGCCAGGGGGCGATTCGCGAGGTGATCCTCCGGGAGATCGCCCAGGCCGGGTACCAGCCGCCCACGTTTGACGAGCTCCTGAGCAAGCTTCCTTACCCGAAGACGGAAGCTCGAAGCGTCTATCATTTTCTGCTTCAACGCGGGGAGCTGGTAAAAGTGACTTCGGAGCTGGTCATGAGCTCTGAGCAGATCCAGAGGCTCAAAGACAAGCTTCGAAGCGTGTTTCAGCCCGGCCAGCCCTTCTCGGTGGCCGACTTTAAAGACCTCCTCAACATCAGCCGGAAGTATGCGATTCCTTACCTGGAATACCTGGACCGGGAACGGGTCACGCGCCGAGCCGGCGACAAAAGGATTCTACTTTGATCAAAAAGCTCGTTCTGTCTCTCGCTCTTTTCTGTTCAGCAACCATGCTGTTGCGCCCGGACTCGCCGGCGTCCGGCGGCCGGATTCAGGAGCAGGAGAGTCCGGCCACAACCGAGAATGCCGGGTTGCTGAAGACCGCCGATGAGGTTCTCGCCCAGGTCAGCAAGCTCCGCCAGCTCGACGTAAACTCCCCGATCGCCAAGGGTGTGAAGAGCCGGGAAGAGATCCGCTCTTACCTGGCTGATCGGGTGAAGGAGGAGTACAAACCCGAAGAACTGGAGATCGAGGGCCGCGTTCTGAAGAGGCTGCGCCTCATCCCGCAGGATATGGATGTCTATGAGTTCGCCATGAACCTGCTGACCGAGCAGGTGGCGGGCTATTACGATCCCAAGACGAAGACGTTCTATATCGCGGACTGGCTTTCGGCCGAGGCGCAAAAGCCGATTATGGCGCACGAGCTGACGCACGCGTTGCAGGACCAGCATTTCGACGTGACTCCGTTTCTAAAGCGGATTAAGAACAACGACGACAAGATGCTCGCGCGCAATTCCATTCTGGAGGGCGAGGCCGTCGCGGTGATGATCGATTACATGCTCGAGCCGATGGGGATGAGTTTCGTAAAGCTGCCGGATCTGAAGCAGTTCATGAACGTGGCCCAGGCCATGAACAGCCAGGAATTCAAGCTTTTCTCCACGGCGCCCGCCTATTTCAGGGAGACGCTCATATTCCCTTACACCTCGGGCTTGTCTTTTATGCAGGCTTTTTGCCGCGTCCACAGCTGGGCAGATGTCGCGAAGGTCTACGCCGATCTCCCGGATTCGACCGAGCAGATCATGCACCCGGAGAAATACATGATCGAGCGCGACGAGCCGACCGAGGTCAAGCCGGAGCAGCCGAAGCGACTCCCCGGTGACGGCTGGAAATCGATCTACACCAATGTCCTGGGCGAGTTCACCACCCAACTCGTTTTGAAGGAATTCCTGGAGCAGGCGCAGGCGGAAAAGGCGGCGTCCGGCTGGGACGGCGACCTCGTTGAGCTGTTGCGGAACGAAGCCGGCAAAGAAGCCGTGGTCATGCGGTTTGTCTTCGACACCGAGGAAGACGCTCGCGAATTCAAGGACGCTTACTCTGCGCTCCTGACCAAGAAGTACCCTTCGGGAGCCGAGGGAACCGGGAGTGTGACCCAAAACTGCGCACGGGTCGAAGTGGTGGAGTATTAACGGAGGAGGACTTTACCCTGATCACTCGGAAGGGGAAGCAGCAGGGCCGGCGCCGGGCTTGGGATTGGGCTCGTTCAGGCGCGCCTCGGCTTCCCTGATCTGAGCGACCAGTCGAGGCAGAGAGTCCGGTTGCTTCTCGGTCTTCAAACCTTGGCCGGCGAGGGGGAGACGGCGGTGTTTGGAGTGGTCGCCCAGGGAACACCGATAGAAGCGGGTGTTGCAGTCGCGGCAGCGGTACGGGCGAATACATATGCGCTTCAGGATCTGTCTTTCAACGAAGCCGCGTGATTGAGAACGATGGCCCTCGCCGCCGCAACGCGGGCATTTCCTCATACCTGCCATTATAGTGGCGCCCAGAGAAAACTGCACGTGATAAGAACGCCTGATCTCCGCCAGGAACGGGTTCTTCCGAGCTTTCTTCGGGGGCGTTTCAGCGTATTATCACAGTTGTGCAATATTCGGAGTTTCTTGCCGGTTTTGTAACCCCTCAGTTTTCGGTTCGGGGGTCCGTAGGATCTGGTCCGTAGGATCGGCA
>JBHGBF010000007.1:0-52695 GCA_041946865.1 Acidobacteriota bacterium
TCTGGTGGAGCAGGCCAGGTCGAAAGCCGGGGCGCCGATTTTTGCAATTGGCTCTTGAAGAGTAGTTATATAGCAGCCACAGCCCGAGCCATGATGGAAGACGTGTACGGTTCTTCGGTAACTCACCCATAACGTGCTTTAAATAAGCAATTTCGCTAAGAGTGAGAAGAGTCAAGGAGGGAGCCATGCATTTATGTTGCAGAACTCCCCGGGGCCAGATTACAGTCGAGCCGCCATGAAACAAATTTTCACCTCTCTCGTTCTGCTGACCTTTTCTTTCTTGGTTTCCGGTTTGTTCTGTCCGTCGCTGCAGGCTCAGTATCCCCGCGGACGATCGTGGGTCGGATTGCCGACACAACCGGCGGGCTTTTTTCGGGTGCTTGCAGTACATTGTGCGCTTTCATTGCGGTTCTAAGGCTCGACAGGAACCGGAGCCCACGCGGCTTATCCGGAGGAAATCATGAACACGAAACCGATTCATCGCGCGGCTTGGGCGGTTTGGATGTTAAGTCTGTGTCTCCCGTTTGCTCTCGCTCAAACGGAGACGGGCACCATCATGGGAATAGTCAGAGACCCCAGCGATGCAGTCGTCGGGGGCTGTGTCGTGACAGTGATCAATGTGGACAAGGGAACCAGGAGAGAATCGATCGCGGACGAACAGGGGCATTATCGGGTCCCGCTTTTGACTCCTGGCAACTATCGGGTAGTGGTGCAACAAGAGGGTTTCCGCACGGTCAATCGGTCGGGGATCATCCTGCATGTCGACCAGACCGTAGTGGTAGACGTGGCACTGGAACTGGGTTCGCTGACGTCGGAGGTTTCAGTTACTGAGGATGCGCCGTTGGTCACGACAAACGAACCCACACAGGCACAGGTGATTGATAACCAGAAGATAGTGGATCTACCGCTCAATGGCCGCGACTACATCCAATTGGCCTTGATTTCCGCCGGAACTAACCAACCTCCTCCAGGTGGACGCACGGGAGGCTTTGCAGGCAGCGGCATGCGGCCCACCCAGAACAACTACTTACTTGACGGCCTGGACAACAACAACAACCAGAACACTCTTCAGGCATTTCAGGCCGAAGTTGTCAAGCCTTCTGTTGACGCTATCCGAGAGTTCAAGGTAATGACCAACTCTTTCTCAGCCGAGTATGGGAGGGCATCCGGTGCAATAATCAGCGCGGCGCTGAAGTCGGGGAGCAATCGATTACATGGGACCGCGTATGAGTTCTTACGGAACGAGAAACTCGACGCTAAGAATTTTTTCGACTTGCCAAGCCAGCCAAAACCGCCGTTCAAACGGAATCAATTTGGGTTTTCCCTGGGTGGGCCAATACTGAAGGACAAGACCTTCTTTTTTGGCGATTACGAAGGGTCCAGGATCCGCGAGTCCCGTACGGTGAACAACACGATACCAACGCCGAAGATGGTTCAGGGTGATTTCTCGGAATTGCTGCCCCAAACAATTATTTATGATCCCTTTACATACGATCCTGTGTCTAAGACTCGTAAACCTTTCACGAACAATATCATTCCCGCATCGATGCTTGATCCGATAGGGGTCAAAGTCGCGTCGTTCTATCCCCAGCCCAACAAGCCTGGTTTGACACAGAATTTCCTCTACAACCCGCCCGACCGCGAGGACGTGGATCGCTGGGATGTTAAGTTGGATCACACTTTCAGCTCAACTGACACGCTTTACGGGTGGTTCAGCTTTCAGCGGCGCAAGAATCCTGAATCCCCAAGTCTCCCGCCTCCGGCCTACGGCGGACTGGCAACTGCCAAACGTGAGCAAAACGACGGACGTCACCTTGGAATCACGTACAACCGGGTTTTTTCTGCAAGCATGATTATGTCCGTCAAGGCAGGCTGGAACAGCATCTTCACCGCGGTAGAGCCACCTGAGAATAGGCGCTACAACGAGGAGCTTGGTCTGAAGGGCGTCGAGACGTCCCTCGCCGGCATGGCCATGTTCAATGTCGCTGCGGTAACGGGCGTCGGTATAGGGGCGACCACGCCAAACCTGGCTGGTTCTCAGACCCGGCAGGTTCTCGCGGACATGAGCAGAACGCACGGCAGGCACAGCACGAAGTTCGGGGTCAACGTGAGCTGGGTCCAGCAGTACTTGTCCAACCCGGGGCAAGCGCTCGGCATCTTCAATTTTAACGACGTCTTCACGAGAGACCCTAAGACGCTCAAAGGCGGGCGAGGCATAGCCGACTTGCTGTTGGGCACTGTTACTGGGGCTCAAGTGTCCGGTTGGACGTACCAGAACCTCCGTTCTCCGTTCTACGCTTTTTACCTGCAAGATGATTGGCGTCTAGGCTCACGGCTGACGTTTAATCTTGGCCTTCGCTACGAACTGCGCCCCCCCTGGGTCGAAACGGACAACGGGCTTTCCAACCTTGACTACACAGACCCGCACAATCCAAAGCTGGTGTTGGCAAAAGAAGGGTCAAGGTTTGACCGCGCCCTGGTGAGGACTGATGCGAATAATTTCGGACCGCGCATCGGGTTTGCCTACCAGGTCTCGCGAAAGTTGGTGATTAGAAGTGGGTACGGGATCTACTATGGAAACACCGCCTGGTATGCGGGTTTAGCCACGAACCCGCCTTTTCGGTATGGGGTCGCACTCTCCACGGATTCCGTGCATCCAACCATCTTGCTCCATGAGGGGCTGCCAGAAGGTATAGTGAAGGCGGAAAACGCTGCAAACATCGCACTGCAGGTGCAGGAGCGGCAAGGCCACCTTCCGTATTCCCAGCAGTGGAGTTTGTCGGTTCAGAGAGAATTTCCTGGAGACCTTCTGTTTGACATAGGGTATTACGCAAATGTAGCCCACAAGCTCACCCGTCTTACCGATGAAAACTGGGCCCTGCCGGGACCGGGCGATATCAACGCGCGTCGTCGGTGGACATCAATCTTCGTGCCCGGGGATAATGTAGTCGTCAGCCCTCTATCGACATTTAGCATTGGTCACCGGGAAGGCAACTCGAACTTCCATTCGTTGCAGGCACGAATGGAGAAGCGACTCTCGCACGGACTCAGCTTCCTGACTTCGTACATGTGGTCGAAGACTATCGGGGATTCAAATGAGGGGGCATCGACTGGTTTCACTGCAGATTACAATCCTCAAAATCCTCGCGACTTCAGGGCGGAGCGGGGTCTGGCCGACGAACACCGGGCGCACCGGTTCGTGACGAGCTACGTTTACGAGCTCCCCTTTGGTACAGGCAAGACCTACCTGGCGGATATGCATCCCGTTGTTAACAGCATACTAGGAGGTTGGAGTTGTGCTGGCATAGCGGTTCTTTCTTCCGGTCGCCCTGTGAACCTCGGTGTGATGGGGAATCCATCGAACACAGGAATGCCTGATCGTCCGAATGTTCTGAAGGACTGGCGCCTCAGCAAGGAGGAACGAAGCATCGATCGTTGGTTTGACACAACAGCATTTGTGGCTAATGCCCCTTATACTTACGGGAATGCTGCCCGGAACCTGCTTGAGGGTCCGGGCAGCGTGAACTTCGACTTCGCTCTCTATAAGGACTTTCGGATCACGAACGAGAGGAGACTGCAGGTCCGCGTCGAGGCCTTCAACCTGTTCAACACGCCTCAGTTCGGTGCCCCTAACGCCATAGTGGGTAATTCGAACTTTGGCAAGATCTCGTCTATCGATGGACGGCCGCGCAACCTGCAGATTGGGCTCAAGTTCATTTTCTGATCACCGGCTGCTATGAAACAAACTATCAAATCAATTGCGGCGCTGTTGCTTATTTTCATCACTGGCGGTTTGTTGCCTTCTGATTTGCAGGGCCAGGATCGTGCCGGGGCGCCCTATTCAGATCCCCAGCCCAGGCACGCGGCGATTTCATACGGGAGTCATCCCAGGAATGTGATGGATCTGTGGATCGCCAGGCGTGACGACGGCAAACCGTCGCCTGTGGTTTTCTTCTTCCACGGCGGCGGATTCCGCGCCGGGAGCCGCTTTGAGGTCGCCGCTCCCACTTGGGATCTGCGTAAACCGCTGCTGGCTGCTGGTATCTCCGTCGTTTCGATCGATTACCGGCTGGACCCATCTCTCAAGCTTCCCGAAAAACTCGCCGATATCGCCCGATCGGTTCAGTGGTTGCGTCATCACGCGGCCGAATATCACATCGACACAGAGCGGGTGGCTGCCTATGGCAGTTCAGCTGGGGCCGGGGCCGCTTTCTGGCTGGCTACCCACGACGACATGGCGAACCCGGATTCCGCAGATCCGGTGCTCCGCCAATCGACCCGGCTCGCTGCGGTCGGCGGCTTCAACGTTCAGGCCACCTATGATGTGAGGCAATGGGGGAAGCTGCTGGATATCCCTGAGGGGAGGATTCAGGAACAATACCAGGCCAGAATCAAGCAGACGAGTGACGCGGAATTCCAAGCGATTCAAAAAGACTACGACATGCTGGCCATGTTAGACGCACACGATCCCCCGATGCACTTCGAGAACGATCAGAATCCCCCTGAACAGATGCTCGGCCACTATCCCGGTCATCTTGTGGCAATCAAGCGCAAGGCCGACCAGTTGGGGGTCGAGTGTGTCCTGGGAAACCTGGAAGACCGGGGCAAGTTCTTCATCCGACACCTTAACCGCGAACGCTGATTGAGACCATTCCAGCGGCTCTGTGGTCAGATCCAGGGGAGGATAGAAGGCCTGTAGTTATATAGCAGCCACAGCCCGCTATAGCCATGATGGAAGACGTGTGCGGTTCTTCGGCAACTCACCCATAACATGCTTTAAATAAGCAATCTCACCAAGAGTGAGAAGAGTCAGGAGGGGAGTCGCGCAATTATGTTGCAGAACTCCCAGTGCCGGATTACAGTCGAGCCGCCATGAAACAAATTTTCACCTCTCTCGCTTTGCTGACCTTTTCTTTCTTGGTTTCCGGTTGGTTCTGTCCGTCGCTGTGGGCCCAGGATCCCCGCGGCACGATCGTGGGCCGTATCGCCGACACGACCGGCGGCGTCATTCCGGGTGTGACCGTGCAGGCGAGGAATCTCGCAACCAATGTCATGGTAGCGACGCTGACCAACGATGTGGGGTTGTACGAGATTCGCTATCTGCTGCCGGGTTCCTATGAAATAAGGGGCGAGTTGGCCGGTTTCAAGACCTGGGTGCGGCCAAGCGTGGAGTTGCGCACCGGGGATCGCATCGCGATCGATATCGTTCTGGAGGTCGGTGAGCCTTCCGACGTGGTTCAAGTGACCACGCAAACCCCGGTTTTGGATACGACCGGGGCCAGCCTCGGCGAAGTCCTGACCTCGCGGCAGGTTTCGGAACTGCCCGCGCGCAATGGCAATCTTTCCTGGGTTTTCGGTTTGGTGCCAGGCGTGGTGTTGGGGGGTATCGCAGGGGACGGTCCCTGGAACCCCGCCACAGCTAGCAACGTGATGGTGAGTGGGGCTGGCCCGGGGGCATTCGATTACAGCGTGGACGGTGTGAGCAACAATTCATACAGTGGCCAGCCCGCTCTCATTCCTCCGGCCGAGATGGTCCAGGAAGTGCAGATCCAGACGTCTCCCTATGATGCACAGGTAGGGCACACCTTGGCGGGGGCTATCAGCATAAGCATGAAGTCGGGAACCAACAAGCTTCACGGAACGGTGGGTTTCTCAGGGGCGAACGGACCCATGTTCGCCCGCAGCTTTTTCGTCAACAACAGACTTTACGATCCCGCAACTGGCCCAGTCACTGATGAGAAGATCAAGGCCTCCACGCCGCCGCAGAACTGGTATCAATACGACGCGTCCGTTGGCGGACCGGTTTACCTTCCTGGCCTGTACGACGGCCGGGACAAGACCTTCTGGATGTTCGGCTGGCAGAGCCACAACCGAGACACCAGCTTTACCAATTTCTTCAGTGTTCCCACCGAAGCCATGAGAAACGGCGATTTTTCGGCCTTATTGGCCCTGGGTCCCAGCTACCAGATTTACGATCCGGCCACCACGGTTCCGGCGCCCAATAACCGGGTTCGGCGCCAGCCCTTCGCGGGCAATATCATCCCCCAAAACCGCATTGACCCGGTCGCGCGAAAACTCCTGAAGTACTATCCTGCTCCGAACGTGGTCGGGACCGCCGATTTCCAGAACAACTACTCCGTCGATGCCCAGGATACGAAAGACCTCTACCAGCCGATAGTCCGTGTGGACCACAATTTCAGCGAGAACTGGCGCATGTTTGTCCGGTACTCACATTCGGACTTCCTATCGAAAATGGACAAGGTCATCCCCGGCAGCGAGGTGCGGGGACGTCTCCGCCGGCGGCCGCACCGCGGCGTCGCCCTTGACAATGTCTTCGTGATGTCGCCTCGGCTGGTGCTCGACGTTCGGTACGGACTCAACTGGTTCAGGGAACACCAGACCTACGAGAACCTGGGTTGGGACCTCACGGAGTTCGGCTTTCCGGCCAGTCTGATTGGTCAGCTGGATGCCCAGGGCGTCACCTTCCCCCTTATTAATGTGGCCGGTATGTTGCCGCTCGGAAACGACGGCGGCTTCAGCCAGAAGTACTACCAGCACACCTTGCTCAACGTGTTGACCTGGACCAGGAAGAGCCACAGCATCAAAACCGGCATTGACGGCCGTCTGATTTTCGAGAACGCCATCACTTACGGCAACGTATCGCCGCGACTTGACTTCGCCCAGGCGTACACGCGAGGGCCTTTGGACAATTCCCCGGTTGCTCCGGCCGGGCAGGGGGTTGCGAGCTTCCTGCTGGGGATCCCAAGCGGCGGATGGGCCGACGTCAACGATTCCCGCGCGGAGTCGACCCGGTTCTACGGGTTGTTCATCCAGGACGACTGGCGCGTGGCCCCGAGCTTGACCCTGAATCTGGGCCTGCGATGGGAGTATGAGAGCCCGATCACCGAGCGGTTCAACCGAACGACTCGCCAGTTTGATTTCCTGACCCCGAATCCAATCCAGGCGCAAGCGCAGGCCAATTACGCGAAAAACCCTATCCCGGAAATCCCGGTCGGGCAGTTCCAAACCCTCGGCGGCGTGACGTTTGCCGGTGTTGGCGGCAATCCGCGCCTGGTTCGCGAGCCGCATTACCAGACGTTCATGCCCAGAATCGGATTTGCCTACAATTTCAAACGCAAGATGGTCGTGAGGGGCGGGTACGGTCTCTTCTACGGCCTCCTTGGGAGCGAGTGGACGGACACGTCGCAGCCCGGTTACAACTACCGCACGAACATCATCCCGAGTAACGACAGCGGTCAAACCTACATTGCCTCCATTTCGAATCCCCTCCCCAACGGACTGACGCGCCCTGCCGGGTCATCGGGTGGTTTGACAACGTTCCTGGGCCTGAGTCCGGCGTTTTTCGAAGAGGATGGGCGACGCCCCTACAATCAGCGTTGGAGCTTGAATGTCCAGTGGGAGCCAACCGCGCGAAACGTCATCGAAATCGGCTATATTGGCTCCCGTGCCGTGCGCCTTCGGTCCGTCCGGCAGCTGAATCCGGTCCCAGCCCAGTATCTGAGCACATCCCCCGCACGAGACCAGCAGAGGATCAACTTTCTGTCTGCCCTGGTGACTAATCCTTTCAAGGGGATTGCGGCCTTCCAGGGATCGTCTTTCTACTCTGCCAACAGTCTCAGCCGGTCTCAGCTGCTGCGCCCCTACCCGCATTTCGGCGACCTTTCCACCCAGGTCCCGACCGGCTCCGCCTGGTATCATGCGGGCACCCTTCGCTACGAGCGCCGTTTCGCCAAGGGCCTCCAGGTCAGTGCCAATTACACCTGGTCGAAAACCATGCAGGCGACCACTTACCTGAATGAAACCGACCCTGTACCGGAGCACGTGATTTCCGGGATGGATCATGATCACCATCTCACGGTTAACAGTCTGTACGAGTTGCCGTTCGGAAAGGGGAGGTTAATGGCGAGCTCGGCCCCGCCATGGCTGGACCACATCATAGGCGGCTGGCAATTACAGGCCATCTATCAGGCCCAGAGCGGCGCGCCGTTGCAGTTGGGTAACGTCATTTTCACGGGAAATCCCGCCGACCTTGCACTTTCGGGCGACGAGCGCTCAATCTATCGATGGTTTGACACGGGCATATTTGAGCGCGATCCCCAAAAACAGCTCGCTTCCAACATCCGAACCGTTTCCTCACGCACGGCGGCGGTCCGCGAACCGGGAATCGACATTTGGGATCTGTCGATAATGAAGAAGATCCGGCTCCGGGAAGGCCTCAGACTGCAACTGCAATGCGAGGCGCAGGGGGCCATGAATCATCCCTACCTTTTCCCTCCAAACATGAATCCGGCTAACAGCTTGTTTGGGACGATTTCGAGGATTGAAGGGGAACGCACCATCTTCGCCGGGATGAAGCTCATCTTCTGATGTGCGACACTGTTTATCCGGCCGGCAGGAATGCACTGCCGGCCGCGTGGAGTGTAGACAGAGAATGGCGACCAAGCGAACAACCAAGAAAGAAGAGAGTCGGTCGCGGCCCTCTGAAATCGGTGCCAACGAGACCCGGGTGACAAGTCAGAGCGACTGTCTGAACCGGATCGCTTCGAAACGACACAGCCTGACTGGAAAAGACAAGGAGATTGCCTCCTACATCCTGAACCACCAGTCTGAATTCGTGAAGCTGACCATCTACGAGCTCAGCGCGCAAGTCGGGGTCAGTACGGCATCCATTACTCGTTTTGCCAGGAGAATGGGCCACAAGGGTTACAACGACCTAAGAATAGCCATGGCCCATTCATTGGGTGCCCGAGGGCCTGAGCCCTTTCAATTGAACGCGGACGGCTCCACCCCTGAGTCCAAAATCGAGATGGTCTTCCAGCAGAACATCGTCTCACTGCGCGAAACGCTGAGGAGCATCTCGAAGGAGAATCTCATCCGAGCCGCCGACGCCTGCTCCAGGGCGAATAAGGTGTACTTCTACGGAGTGGGAGCATCAGGTCTGGTTGCCCAGGATGCGGCAGGGTGGATGGCGCTGCTTGGAATTCAGGCCGAGGCGTTCTCCGATCCTTACCGCCAGCTGGCCTCTTGTGTCCACTTGGGAAAAGGCGATGTGGCGTGGGGAGTCTCACACACCGGTACCTCCCGGCCGGTGATTGACTCTCTCCGCATCGCCAGGGAATCGGGTGCGAGTACCATCTGCACCACCAATTACAGTGATGCGCCTTTGGTGGAGCTCGCGGACATAGCCCTAGTCACCAGGTCGTCCGAGAAGCACATCCACGTGGCGGCACTTTCCTCCAGGATCGCACAGCTCTGCGTTTTCGATGCGGTTTACACGTTGATGAGCGCGTCGCTCACAGGCAAAATCGTAAAACGGCTGTCCCGGCTGGAGGATTACGTAATCGACATTTTGCGGAAGAGTTGAACTGGGAGCTGTCGTGAAATCACCATGGATACGATTCAGTTGTCAGATCGCGCTTCTGACGCTCGTCTGTTTGCTTCAGAGCGGCTGGAAGTCACCAGCAGATGATGCGCCGGGAAAGCCCAATATCGTCTTCATCCTCACTGACGATCTCGGCTGGAGCGACCTCAGTTGCTATGGCAGTGAATATTACGAGACACCCCACCTTGACAGGCTGGCCGGGGAGGGGATGCGCTTCACCGATGCTTATGCCGCATGTCCCGTCTGTTCGCCGAGTCGAGCCGGCATCCTTACGGGCCGGTATCCAGCCAGACTTCACCTGACTGACTACCTGCCTGGACGGGCGAACGACCGCGCAAGTCGGCTCTTATCTCCGCAAATCAGACAGTCGTTGCCTCTTGAGGAGATTACGATTGCCGAGGCGCTCAAATCGGCAGGCTATGCCACCGCCTGCATCGGAAAGTGGCACTTGAGCGCTGATCCGCAACATGTCGCCGAACAGGGCTTTGACGTCGTCGTCGGGAGCCATCTCGGGCAGACAGTGCGAAACTTCTACTTCTCGCCCTACGGCATGCCAAACCTGGCAGATGGCCCGCCGGGAGAGTATCTGACTGACCGGCTGACGGCCGAAGCGGTGAAATTCATCGAAGACCACCAAAAACAGCCGTTCTTTCTTTACCTGTCGCACTATGCGGTACACAGCCCGTTACAGGCAAAGAAAGAAGATATTGAGAAGTGGCGGCGAAAGGTGGCGCAACTGAGGACTCCAGCCGGGCCGAACTTCTTGTTGGAGCCCAACCCGGACGAACCGGGCGCCGCCGCCCGGGCGCTTGCGAGATCTGACTCACCTGACGACTCTCTGACCCGTCGGATGACGAAGGTCAGACAAGTGCAAGACTCTCCGGTGATGGCGTCAATGCTGCAGAGCCTGGATGAGGGTGTCGGGCGCCTTCTCTCAAAGCTGGAGGAGTTGGGCCTGGCGAACAAGACCGTCGTGGTGTTCACCTCAGACAACGGCGGTCTCGTTTCACAGCGCCAACCTACAGCCGACTTTCAAGGGACTGCCAGCCTCCCGTTGCGGGGCGGCAAAGGCTGGCTCTACGAGGGAGGTGTGCGCGTCCCCCTCATCGTCCGCTGGCCCGGGAAGGTCCGGGCAGGGTGTGCCAGTGACCAGGTCGTCATGAGCACGGATTTCTATCCGACCATCCTGGAGATGGGCGGTTTGTCCATTCCGAAGGACCGTGTTCTTGATGGTGTCAGCCTGGTTCCCGTCCTGCGAGGCAAAGGCTCATTGAACCGTGCTGCCGTTTTCTGGCATTGGCCGCACTACAGCAACCATGGCCGGCAAAGTCCCGGCGGCGCCATTCGAGCGGGAGACTACAAGCTCATCGAGTACTTTGAAAACGGTACGCTCCAGCTGTTTAACCTGCGTGCTGACACAGGGGAGAAAAACGATCTCGCGACCAAGATACCGGAGAAGGCGAACGAGCTGAGAGGGATGCTGCAGCAGTGGCGAAGGAGCGTCGATGCGCAGATGCCGACGCCCAATCCAGCATACAAGCAGGCTAACCAGGAGCGCGCGCCGTAGCTGGGTAGCGGCTGGAACCTCGCCGCAGGCGCAAGAAGCACCGGGTACGCCAAGAGAGCAGGAGAGAAGACCTTTGAATGAGAACAGCTTGCAAACTCAGGCCGCGATTTCTCGGCGGAATTTCGTGACGGCAGGCGCCGGTATAGCTGTGCTTTCGCGGCACGTTCTGGGCAGGGGCTACCAGGCGCCCAGCGACAGGTTGAACGTGGCCTGTGTTGGAGTAGCCGGCATGGGCCGCAACAACATAGCCGAATGCAGCAACGAGAATATCGTCGCCTTGTGCGACGTCGACGATGCACGTGCCGCAGACGTCTATGAGAAGTACCCGAAGGCGGCACGGTATAAAGACTTCCGTAAGATGCTGGAGCAGGAAAAGACGATCGATGCGGTCATTGTCGCCACTCCCGACCATACCCACGCGGTGATAGCCATGATGGCGATCAAGCTGGGTAAGCACGTGTACGTCCAGAAGCCGCTCAGCCGAACCATCGGCGAGGCCCGCCGGCTAGCCGCAGCCGCTCGAGAGTACAAGGTAGCAACGCAGATGGGCAACCAGGGCCATTCGGGAGAAGGGGTCCGACTGGTGTCCGAATGGATCCGGGATGGCGCAATCGGTCCGGTGCATGAGGTCCACTGCTTCACCAATCGACCGCGTTGGCCTCAGGGGATCGGACGTCCCGTCGAAACCCCGCCAGTTCCTGTGACGCTTGCCTGGGACCTCTGGCTGGGGCCGGCCCCAGTGCGGCCTTACCACCGAACCTACACGCCCGCTTTATGGCGAGCCTGGCTCGACTTCGGCTGTGGGGCGCTTGGAGATATGGGTTGCCATATTATCGACGCGCCTTACACGGCGTTAAAGCTGGGATATCCCCAAAGCGTTGAAGGCTGCGCAGCCGACCAGTTCATCGCTCAACGCCAGAAGTTCGAAAACCACGAGACGTTCCCAATTGCCTCCGTAGTCCATTATTCGTTTCCAGCCCGCGAGAACATGCCGGCTGTCGAACTGCACTGGTATGAGGGCGGTATGAGGCCTCCGCGCCCAAAGGACTTGGAGCGTGAAAGAAATCTCATGTTCGGGGACGGTGGATCGATCATCGTGGGCGACAAGGGGTCAATCATTTGTGGGGCCTACGGCGAAAGTCCGCGTATCATCCCCGAATCCAGAATGCGCGAGTACCAGCGTCCCCCCAAGACTCTGCCCCGTATCACCGGCACGCACGAACAGAACTGGATTGATGCCTGCAAAGGAGGCCCTGCCGCCTGCTCCAATTTCGATTATTCCGGGCCCTTGACCGAGACAGTGCTCCTCGGGAATCTCGCTTTGCGCTTTCCGGGTGAGCTTCTTCTCTGGGACAGCACAAACCGTACGGTGACGAATCTACCCGCAGCCAACGAACTGCTGGAAGCGAAATACCGCGAGGGATGGGCGCTTAGCTGACATGTTTGCTCTTGTAGAAAGTGACGGAGGCAGGTCAAGGACGGTCGGGATTCTTCGTTGGTTGGTGGCTCTTGGCGCCATAGTGGGAATGCCTGCTTTCGTCCATGCGGCCGAGAACCGCAGTGATTTCAAAATGGCGGTCGTAGGTCTCGCGCACGCCCACGCGTGGCCCCACTTGCGCAGTATTGCGCAGCGCACGGATTTACGCCTTGTGGGCGTTGCGGATGAGAGCGAGGTCTTGCGGTCGGAGGCGGCCAAGGAAGCGCCGCGCGCCACTCTCTATTCCGACTATACGAAGCTTCTCGAAGAGGAGAAGCCGGACGCTGTCTGGTCTTTTGTGGAAAGCGACCGGCATGTTGAAATCACGCAAGCATGCGCTCGAAAAGGCGTCCATCTGATTTTCGAAAAGCCCATGGCTTCGACACTGGACCAGGCTCGCCGGATGGCCGATCTAGTTAAGAAGCACGGTATCCTGCTGATGATCAACTACCAAATGGCCTGGTGGCCTGCCAACTCCACTGCCTACGAGATCGCGAAGAGCGGTCAGCTGGGCAGGGTCTGGCGGGTGCACGGAATCATCGGGCACGGGGGACCAGGCCCCAGAGGGCCGGAGGATCACCGACGCCAAGCCTTCTGGGCCTGGCTGAACGACGAGTCGCGCGGGGGAGGCGCGTTGATGGACTTCACCAGCTATGGGGCGGTCTGGCTTCGCTGGTACCTGGGCATGCCTTCGAGCGTTTACGCGGTGACCACTCACACGCGGCCGGAAACCTACAATACGAATACGAA
Source organism: Acidobacteriota bacterium (assembly GCA_041946865.1). GTDB lineage: Bacteria > Acidobacteriota > UBA6911 > RPQK01 > RPQK01 > RPQK01. The sequence goes on from JBHGBF010000007.1 coordinate 13,198, forward strand.
TGCGACGGTGCTCGCCGCTTTTCCTGATAACAGGGTGGGCATTATTGAAGGGTCGTGGGACTTGCCGCGAGCATTTCAAGATGTGGAGGTGTTTGGCAGCCGCGGCAGCGTGTCGATGAATCGCACGACGGTCGAGATGTACATTGGCAGAGACAAGAAGGAGGTTTCAGTCGGCCAGCTCGACCCGGTCAACAGTGATCCGGTCTCCTACCTCATGTACGCCGTCCGTGCCCGTAAACCTATCGAGGGAATAGTTGGCGCAGATTTCAATGTGGATGTGATGGAGATCGTTGAGGCCGCGCGCCTCTCCGCAGCATCCGGGAAGCCGGTGGAGCTGCCGGCCAGAAGGAGGGGAGAACTTGAACCGTAGAGGTTTCCTGAAAATGTCGGCGATGCTTCCAGCCTTTTTGGAAGCTGCCTCGTGCGGAGCCGGTTCCTCCAAACCGCCGAGTTTCATCATTATCTTCGCGGACGACATGGGGTACGGGGATCTGGGCTGTTTCGGCCATCCCTCGATCCGTACTCCGAACCTCGATCGCATGGCCGCCCAGGGAATGAAGCTGACGCAGTTTTACGCTGCTTCTTCCGTCTGCACCCCGAGCCGGGCGGCCCTGTTGACAGGTCGATACCCCATCCGCAGCGGCTTAACACACGTCCTGATCCCTACCTCGCCGGGTGGACTGCCGGAGGATGAAGTAACGCTGGCAGAGCTTCTCCGAAAAGCGGGCTATGCGACGGCATGCATCGGCAAGTGGCACCTGGGCTGCAAACGAGAGCATCTACCCCTTAGCCACGGGTTTGACCATTACTTTGGCATCCCTTACTCCAATGACATGAGTCGTGAGACGCAACCGGGCAATCCTCTGTTCGAGAATGTGCCGCCAACTCCTTTGATCCGGGACTTTGAGGTGACGAACAAAGACCATGAGCCGGACCAGCGCTACCTGACCAGGATGTATACCGAGGAGGCGGTAGCATTCATAAGGCAGAATGCCGGGAGGAAGCCGTTTTTCCTTTACCTTGCTCACACTATGCCACACGTCCCCTTGTTCGCGAGCGAGGACTTTGAGGGCAAATCACTGCGCGGGCTTTACGGCGATGCGGTAGAAGAACTTGACTGGTCCTGTGGTGAGATCCAGAAGACCTTAACCGAGATTGGCGCCGACAAGGACGTCCTCGTCGTCTTCCTGTCAGACAACGGCCCCTGGCTGGGCAAGAAGTTCGACGGCGGCTCCCCGGGCCCTTTTTACGAAGGCAAGGTTAGCACTTGGGAGGGAGGATTTCGTGTTCCCGCCATCTTTCGTTGGCCGGGGAGGATTCCAGCAGGGATTACGAGCTCCGCCTTCGGCACAACCATGGATCTGCTGCCGACTCTCGCTGTTCTGGCCGGCATGCAAGTCCCGGCAGACCGTGAGATAGACGGCCGTGACCTCGGCCCAGTTCTGCTCCACGGCAATCAGGGGCGCGAGCCGGGAATGTTCTACTATTTTGGTGACGAGCTCTGGGCGGTGCGGGCTGGTCCTTGGAAGATGCATGTGAAGACTACCCGTCCTGCATCAGTCGAGAAGTGGGGCAACTGGCCCGTTGAAGAGCACGATCCTCCACTCCTCTTCAACGTCGAGAAAGACCCGGCCGAGAAGTACGACGTGGCAACGGCCCATCCGGAGGTTGTCGACAAACTGCGCAAGCTGGCGAAACAACACCAGGCAACGGTAAAGCCCGGGCGGCCTCAAAGATAAGGATTGAGCCCCCTGAAACCGCTGACCGCAAATTGCAGAAGCACTTGATCCAATGTCGGACTCCCTCGCCCAGCGAAACTCGTGCCTCAGGTTTTCTTGACACCCGTCCGGTCGTCCGGTAGCTTACCTCCGCGCCTGAACAGTGGGCCGCACTGCTAGCTATCAATTGACTAATTACGGATGACGCCATGATTTTCTTCAAGCTCGCCCTGACATGTGTTCTATGGATGGTTCCCGGGACGTTTCAAGCAAGCGGGACGCGTCAGCCTCGAGCTCCCGAAGTACAAGCCCCGGGAGAGTTGAAAGCCGAGAAGCTGACTACTGACGACCGCAGTGATGACAACCCATCCATCGCGGCAGTGGACGGGAAAAAGGCCTGGTTGGCCTGGCAGTCATACAGCGGGCAGAATGATGAGATCCGGCTGCGGCAGTTTGACGGGGGATGGCGGACCTTCACCCGCCTCCCGGGAGCGTCCGGTGATGTTTGGAGACCTCAGGCCGTCGCGGCAGGCAAGCGCCTCTGGATCGTCTGGTCACAGCAGCTCAACGGCAATTTCGACATTTACGCACGGCCCTTTGACGAAGAGCGCAATGCGTGGTTGGAAACCACCAGGCTGAGCTCTCACCCCTTCCCCGACATCAATCATTCCGTCGCCGGAGATTCGACGGGGCGGATTTGGGTGGTCTGGCAAGGCTTCCACGGCGACAATTCGGATGTCTTCCTTCGCCACTATGACGGCAAGGCCTGGTCGCCAGAGATTCAGGTAACACAGGATCGCGCCAACGATTGGGAGCCCGCAGTGGCACTCGATCGCCACGGCAAGGCCCACATAGCATGGGACACCTACCGGAAAGGGAATTACGACGTCTACATGCGGACGTTCGGAGACGGAGTACTGGGTCCGGAATTGGCGGTTACCGACACGCCCCGTTTCGAGGCGCACGCGTCAATAGCCGTAGACCCGTCCGATCGAGTCTGGGTTGCCTGGGACGAAACGGGCGTCGATTGGGGGAAAGACGGGGGACCCACCGATGACCCTCATTGGTTGGAGGGAGGCGAGGAGACCTGGACCCACTGGCTCGTGGAAAACAAGTCGCCGGGTACCAATATCTATGCCTCTCGCGCGGTGAACCTGGCAATCTTTGACGGGAACCAACGCAAGTCACCTGTCGAAGACCTGGGCGCCGCGCTGCTAAGACAAGGCCACAAGAATCACGATTATCCTCAGCTTCTAGTCGATTCCTCTTCGGGCCGCGTCGGTTTGCTCTTTCACCGCTGGACGCAATTGGGCGAATTTAGCGGGACAGAAGGTGGGAGAGCACGGATGCGATGGGAACAAGCCCTCGTTTTTTATGAGGGAGACCGATGGTCGCCGGTGGTTACGCTTCCCAAGAGCCGCGGGCGGATCTCTTCGCGAGCCAGCGCAGCTTATGCGTCCGGGGGCGATACCCTTTGGATTGCCTGGCCGACCGACGAACGTACGGCCGAAGTTCCTTATCAGCCGGTCGTCGACAATGTCTATGCCACTCGTATGCCTTTGGCCGCTCCGCCAAAGCCGGCGGAGCTGAAACCCTGGGCAGCGCCCGAGCCGGTCCCAGCCGTTCCCGCTGTTCACACCCATGAGACTTCGGACGTTACCGCCATCCGCGCCTACCGCGCGACGATCGACGGAAGCGAGCACCGTATCGTTCGGGGAGACCTGCATCGCCATACGGAATTGTCCTGGGATGTTGGAGGTTTGCGCGACGGCTCGATCTTTGATGCTTACCGCTACATGCTCGACGCGGGGGCCCTCGATTTCGGCTCCATCACAGACCACAACGGGGGAGGAGACTACGAATATTGGTGGTGGCTCACCCAGAAGACCTGCGACATGTACTTCATTCCCCGGGTCTTCACTACCTTGTACGGTTACGAAAGAAGTGTCCAGTATCCCGGGGGGCACCGGAACGTTTTCCATACCCACCGCGGTGTCCCGGTTGTCTCGTTCTTTACAAAACCCGGGTTTGACCGCGCCCGTCCGGAGATAGCCGCATTCCAGCTGCAGATGGTCGACAATGACACGGAGCTGCTCTACGAGTCCCTGCACGACACGGACGGAATCAGCATTCCTCACACGACCGGGTCTTTCGCCGGCGTCGACTGGCGATTCGCCGACCGGCTGGTCGAGCCCGTCGTGGAACTGTATCAGGGCGCCCGGGTGTCGTACGAGCATCCGGGTGCGCCACGGGCGTTGCGGAGCTTCGAGGATTTCTGGGACTATCGCGAACAAGGATTTGTGTGGAACGCCTTCCGCAAAGGCCATCGGCTGGGTGTGATCGCCAGCTCAGATCACTGCTCGACCCACATTTCCTACGCGATGGTTTACACGGACGAACCGACCCGCGAGAGCATCTTCAAGGCCGTTCGGAAAAGGCACACGTACGCCGCCACCGACAATATCGTTCTCGACTTCCGCATGGGTTCCCATTTCATGGGTGACGAGTTCACCGCCAAACGGCTGCCTCCGGTGCAGGTGCGGGTTGTCGGGACCAGCCCGATCGAACGTATCGATATCATCCGTGATGAAAAGTTGATCTATTCGGGAAAACCCGGAAAGAAGGAAGTCACTTTGACCCACGACGACAAAGAAGCGGGGCCGGGGACGCACCTCTATTACGTTCGCGTCATTCAGGATGATTGGGAAATGGCCTGGAGCAGCCCCATCTGGGTCACGTTAAAGCCATAGTGGGTGGAGCGGCGACGGGAGAGTCTATGCCGATATTCCTCCGGCGCGAATTCTTGAGGGCCGCGTGTTCGTTACCCGCGATTCTTTCGGCCCGGCGCCGATCCACGCCCGGGCGAAGGCCCAATCTGGTCCTCATCCTGGCGGATGATCTCGGCTACGGGGACGTTCACTGCTATGATCCGGCGTTCTGCAAGATAGCCACTCCTCATATCGACCAGCTGGCCTCGGAAGGAATGCTCCTCACCGACGCTCATGCTCCCTCGTCGGTCTGTTCGCCCACGCGCTATGGGCTGCTTACGGGTCGTTACGCCTGGCGGTCCCGCCTCCAGGAGGCAGTCCTGATGCACTATGCCCCGCCGCTGATTGCTAAAGACCGGCTCACGGTGGCAAAACTCCTGAAACAGCAGGGGTATCACACGGCCTGCATAGGGAAGTGGCATCTCGGTTGGAACTGGCCCAGACGGGAAGGCAAAGTGATCTACGACCAGCCGCTCGCCGATGGTCCAGTCACGCTTGGGTTCGATCACTACTTTGGCCCGGACGTCCCCAATTTTGACCCTTACTGCTTCATAGAAAACGATCGGATTATCGGGCGGCCTACAGCTCAGAAAGAAAAGAATGACCTGAATGGGCGCCGCGGTCCCATGCTGCCTGGCTGGCGATTCGACCGGATTCTGCCGACTATTACTGCCAAGGCCGTCGAATACATCGACAAGCGGGCTGAAGCTGGCCAGCCTTTCTTCCTCTACTTCGCGCTCACGGCCCCGCATGAACCGGTTGCTCCCTCCGAGAGGTTTCGGGGGAAGAGCGGCATCAACCCAGTAGCGGATTTCATCATGGAAGCCGACTGGTCCGTCGGCCAGATCATTTCAGCCCTGAAGCGCCAAGGGCTCGACGACGATACACTGCTGATTTTCGTCAGCGACAACGGACACGCCTACTACACGGGTCTCGAGCCGCTGCTGAAGGCCGGTCACCGCCCGAGCGGACCCTATCGAGGGATGAAAGGCACGATCTGGGAGGGCGGTCACCGAGTGCCGTTGATTGCTCGCTGGCCAGGCAGAATCCCGAGTGGAAAGCAGTGCGGCCATCTGGTGTGTCTGACGGACCTTCTTGCGACCTGCGCTGAACTTCTCGGGACGACGATACCTCCCAACGCCGGGGAGGACAGCGTCAGCTTTTTGCCTTTGTTGTTCGCTGGCAACGCGAGTCGCGAGACACTCGTGAGCCACTCCGTCTCGGGCCAGTTTGCGATTCGGAACGGCCCATGGAAGCTGGCTCTTTGTTCGGGATCGGGAAGCCGGGCCGGTGAGCCTGGCGATGAGAAGGCGGTGTCCCAAGGTCTGCCTCCGGTCCAGTTGTATGACCTTGCTCAAGATCCGGGCGAACAGCGAAACCTGCAGGGCGCTCACCCTGACGTCGTCGAGCGTCTGCTTGGCCTCCTCAAGAAGTACGTCGACGAGGGTCGAAGCACGCCCGGTTCCGTCCAAGCGAATGACGTGTCAGTGGACATCTGGAAACACGCTTCCGGAGGACCAGACCTGACGTGACAACGAGAAGATAATGGCATTGCCCGAGTGCGGGGCTGGCCAGGAAGGGAATGAAATCGATGATTCAATGGGCAATTGTCTGCGTTCTGTTGTTGGCTGGGACCGGCAGTCCTGCGCCTGCTGCCAAGGCGGCGCAAACGACTCGGCCTCCGAATTTCGTCGTCATTCTTTGCGATGATCTCGGCTATGGGGATATAGGCCCCTTCGGACACCCCACCATCCGCACCCCCCAGTTGGACCGGATGGCCCAGGAAGGCCAGAAATGGACCAATTTCTACGTCGCTGCTCCCATTTGCACACCGAGTCGAGCGGCCCTGATGACCGGCCGGTTGCCGATCCGCAGCGGCATGTGCTCGAACGGCCGCGGTGTTCTGTATCCCGGCTCCGGTGGGGGGTTGCCTCAGAGCGAGGTGACGATAGCCGAAGCGATCAAGAGCAAAGGCTACGCCACGGCCTGCATCGGCAAATGGCATCTCGGGCACCTTCCGCAGTTCCTGCCGACTCAAAACGGGTTCGACTACTACTTCGGACTCCCTTACTCCAATGACATGGCCCGGACGCCGGCTTCCCCCAAGGGTTTGGAGCCTTTCGAGCATCCGAAGTCCGAGTACTGGAATGTCCCCTTGATGCGGAACTCCGAGATTATTGAACGTCCGGCCAACCAGGCGACCCTCACGCAGCGTTACACCGAGGAGGCCGTGAAGTTCATCAAGGACCACCGGGATTCGCCTTTCTTTCTTTACCTGGCTCACAGCATGCCGCACGTGCCTTTGTTTAGGTCTAAGGATTTTGAAGGCAAGAGCCTGAGGGGGCTTTTCGGCGATGTCATCGAGGAACTGGACTGGAGCGTAGGTCAAGTGCTCACTGCTCTACGGGAGTCGGGTCTCGACAAGAACACGCTCGTCGTCTTCACCAGCGACAACGGCCCCTGGCTGCTCTTCAAGGAACTGGGCGGATCAGCCGGCCTTCTCCGCGGCGGCAAAGGGGGCACTTTCGACGGAGGGATGCGTGAGCCGACAATTATCTGGTGGCCGGGAACGATCAAGCCGGGCGTGATCACCGATATGGGCGCCACGATGGATATCTTGCCGACCTTCCTGTCGCTGGCCGGAGTGCCTTTACCCGCCGACCGAATCCTTGACGGCTACGATTTGTCGCCGGTCTTGAGGGGCGAGGGCCGCAGTCCTCGTGACACTGTCTTCTATTACCGGGGAACCGAGCTTTACGCGGTCCGGAAAGGCCGCTTCAAGGCTCATTTCACGACGAGAGTGGAATACGGCGCCGGCGAACCTGTCCCACATGATCCACCCCTGCTCTACAATCTGGAGGAGGATCCGTCGGAGCAATATGACATCGCCAGGCAAAATCCCGCAGTCATTGCCGAGATCCAGGCAATCGCCAAACAGCACCGCGCGACCGTGACACCGGTCCCGGATCAGCTGGCTATTCCTCTGGAGCCTCCTCCGCCGCCCACCACAAGCGGAAGCATCTCAAAATAGCCGAGAGGAGAAATATGAAAGGCCAGGGTCGGGGGAGTCCGAAGTCGCTGTTGCCACTGATGTTGTTGGCGTTTTTCGTGACATCCGGTTTTCGGGCCGGCAGCGCGAAAGTCGATATCACGCCCGATACTCAGCAGTGGCTGGTAGGGTACTACGCCCGCCAGTCGAAAGGGGTCCATGACAGGCCTTATCACCGCATCGTCGTCATGGAAGACGACAGCCAGAACCTCCTCAGTCCGCGACCAGTTAGACAGCGCGCCGGCCACCGCATCGTCGTCATGGAAGACGACAGCCAGAACCAGTTTGTCCTGATTTCCTCGGATCTATGCACATTCGACGTGCTTTTCTACGAGCAGCTCTGCCGGGAACTGGAACAGGAGACGGGGATCAAGCAGAACCAGGTCTGGTGGGCGGTCACGCACACGCATTCCGGACCGGAATCGGGCGATGTCAGTCTGTACAGGGCGTTCATGCCGGAGCGCTTAACCCACGAAATCGATCAGGCCTATGCCCAGAAGATCAGGAGGCTTTTGATCGATGGGGTCAAGAAAGCCCGAGAGGGACTTGTTCCTGCCCGAATCGGCATCGGAACCGGAGTCTCTTTTGCCAACATGAACCGCCGGGCGATAGACGTCGACGGCACGGCCACTCTCGGATTGAACCCGGAAGCGCCCGTGGATCGGCAGATCGGCCTGCTGCGAGTGGAGCGCCTGGACGGTTCGCCGATCGCTCTGGTGGCGAGTTACGCGATGCACGGCACGGCCATGAGTGCGCTCAATCTTGAAACCAGCGGAGACGCGCTGGGCATTGTCGCGGAATATGTGGAGGAAAAAGTAGGCGCCCCGATGCTATACATCAATGGGGCTGCCGGTAACGTCGCGTCGTTCTATTACTTTCAGCCCAATCCAAGAGCCGCGCATCTGGGGCAATTCCGCGTCTTGCTGGGCGACCGCATCATTGATGCGAACCGCAGCATTCGCGCCGATGGCGGCTCGCAGGTGCGTTTTTGGACCGGACAGATAACCGTCGAGACTCCCCTCAGGGAAAAGCTCGCCTGGCCCGATGCGTTGTCGAGTTACCTGAGGCGGACCGGCGGGGGCATGGGCCTGGTCCGAGAGCAGGCAAGATGCCTGCGCTGCCAGGGGCCTCTCCCTCTGCCCTGCTCTTTACACGTATCTCTGAAGCGAGCCCGCGGCCTTGACACCACTCTTTTTCGGAGTGCGGTGGCCCTGACACCGCACTCCGAAAGAGAGTGGTGTCAAAGCCGCGGGCTCGCTTCAGAGATACGTGTAAGGATCAGCCTCTGCCGCCGCACTTCCCAAAAAACGTTCCGTGCTATCTGTCCGAACAGTTGTGCTATCTATCGGCCGCTCGTCTGCACGTCTACGTTGACTCCAACCAGCATACAAGTAATTATACAGCCTCATGGACGGCCGCTTCGGGTCGAAGCACTGCCACGCACCCAGGGTCATGCTCACTTTCGTTGTCGTGGCGGTTTCCATCACCCGCTTGTCGGGTGGGACTGCACCAGGGAGTCCGGATACTCCCCTCCCCTCCAACTGGCTCCCGCTTGGTGAGGTCCGCCCGGCTGGGTGGATCCTGGAACAGATGCGGCGCGACCTGCACGAAGGATTTGCCGGTCAACTTGACCAACTCTGCACGGAAGCGGCCGCGGATATCTTCGGCAAACAGCGTAATACGAAGGAATTCACCTCTCCTTCGACCAGTCGCTACGCCAAGCCGTGGTGGAACGGCGAAGTGGTGGGTAATTGGCGGACCGGACAAATCCTCCTCGCTTACCTTTCAGACGACGCGGAAGGCAAAGCCAAGGCGACAGCTTGGATTCAGAATATTCTGGCAAATCAAGATCCGGACGGTTACCTGGGGATCTTCGACCCGCAGTTGCGCTTCAGGTTTCCTGGTGAATTATGGACGCAGACCTGCCTGATGTGTGGTCTGCTGGTGTACTCGGATCTGGCCCGCCGACCTGAAGTACTTGATAGGGTTCGTAAGGCGGTCGATCTAACCCTCGTAAGATTGGCACCCGGGAAAGGCGAGCGCTATCCGGAGCTGGGGCATGACCTTATGTTCACTGACGTGCTGGAATGGATGCACGAGAGAACCGGCGATGCCCGTTATGTTGATTTCGGACGATGGCTTTATTCTGACTACTCGCTAAAGGCCAAGTTGAACAGCGATCTGTCCCTGTCCCGAGTGACGGATCCGGAAATCCCGTTCACGTATCATGGGGCGACCACGTACGAACATATCCGGGTTCCTCTTTGGCTGGCGTCGGTATCGACCGACCCTCTCATGGCGGCGGCTGTTCAAAAGGCCTTTGAGAAACTGAGCAAGCACATTTTCCCGTCGGGTGCGGCGGTAAGCGAAGAGTGGATCAATGATCGGCTTCCCGATCCCTCCTTGGCCATGCATGAGTACTGTGCCTCCCGGGAACTGGAAGTGACCTTCCTTTCGATGCTCCAGAAGACGGGCCAGGCGGCCTTTGGCGATATGGTCGAGAGCGTTTGGCTCAATGCTGCTCAAGGAGCACGTACCGCTGATGGACGTGCCGTGACCTACCTGACGACGGATAATCGCTTGCGGGTGGATCGACGCCGACCGGACGGAAGACGTGCTGAGCCTCGCAACCAGTTCTCGCCCACGCATACGGATGTGGCCGTCTGCTGTCCCCCGAGCGCCTCTCAGGTCGCGGGTTGGTATGTGCGTGGTATGTGGATGAGGCCCAAAAGTGGCGGACTTGCCACGATGCTCTACGGTCCTTGCAAGATCGTAACGTCCGTCGACGGTGTGGGAGTCACCATCGAGGAGCGTACGGATTATCCCTTTTCCGCCACGGTGGAACTGCTCGTTCATGTCACGAACCCGATCACCTTCCCATTATGGATAAGGAATCCAGGATGGTCTCGAGAGACAGAGATCTATAGCAAAAACGCCGAAATCCGGCGGGAAACTGGCTATTTCCGCGTTGAAAAGCGCTGGCGAAAAGGCGACGTGGTCCGCATCGTTTTCCCTCCGAAAGTTACGCCAATACGAGCATCCAACGGCGAGATCGGGTTTCGGTTTGGTCCGTTGCTGTTTGCGCAGCCGATTCCGGCCGAAAAGAAGATCGTGAAAAGCTACCCCCAACCGGGTTTTTGTGACTTTGAGCTATTTCCGAAAGCAGGCAGTGACGAGCCATTGGCATTGTTGCCGACGGGGCGTGATGACGTGGGTTTCAGCGCTAGGTGGCTGGGAGGGCCTAATCGCCTTCGACCTTGGGACGATACGCCCTTGGTAATCGCAGGCGAACTAGTCAAGGTCGCCGGTCGGGAACGGATACCCGTCCGTCTCGTACCGATGGGCTGTAGCGAGTCGCTGTTGCGAAGAGTGACATTTCCTGTCATCGGACCTTGAAGAAGGACGGCGCCGTTCAGGAAGAGACGTTATGCTACTTGACCAGAAAGCTCATGATCAGTTTTCGAGTTTCGGCTTTTCAGCCAGTCAGAAGATCCTGTTGGTTGGCCTTCGAATGGCAATCGGGTGGCATTTGCTATACGAAGGTGTGGCCAAGCTCCTGATCTCTGGCTGGACGTCGGCAGATTACCTCCAGACCGCGACCGGGATTTTCGCGGGCGTCTTTCGGTGGCTGGCTTCAGCGCCGTTGTTGCTGAAAACCGTCGATCTTGTCAACATCTGGGGACTGATCCTGATCGGCCTGGCGCTCCTGCTCGGCTGCGGCACGCGGCTTGCCAGTCTGTTTGGTGTCTGCCTTATCGCGTTGTACTACCTGGCTCACCCTTCTCTAATCGGGACCGATTTCCGTTTACCCGTCGAAGGACATTACCTGTTTGTTAACAAGAATGTGGTTGAGTTGGCGGCTCTCTTGGTCTTTGCCTTTTTCCCGATGCGGGCCCTCTGGGGGATCGACCAGTTGCTGCTGCGCTTGAGGAGGATGAGAGCGGGGGGCGCATCCGACCAGTCGCTGGCATCGCCGTCCGTGGACCTTGGTCGGCCGCCCGTACCCCCATTGGGACGCCGACAGATTCTGGCGAACCTGGCAGCCCTGCCGATTCTCGGGGCTTTTTTCTACGGTGTGCGGGCCAAGCACCGGTTTGAAAAGAACCACGCCATCACGGGGGCAACCATCAAAGCCCCGGACGCTCGGCTCGACAAACTATCAGGGAAAATGCCCACGGGGAAGATCGGGCATCTTGAGATCAGCAGGCTCATCCTTGGAAGCAATCTGATTGCCGGGGCCGCTCATACCAGGGATTTAATCTATGGGCATGCCCTTTTTCGTGCCTACAACACCGAAAGGAAAATTATCGAGACTCTGGAGTTGGCTGAGCGAGCGGGAGTCAACACGTTGAACCTCGTTAACTTCCAGTACCCCATCTTCCACAAGTACCTCGAGCTGACCTCCGGCAAGATGCAGACAATCTGTCAGACGTTCCCCAAAGAAACCGACTTGAAGACCGACATCGACAAGGCCGTGGACAATGGCGCGACGACTATCTATATCCAGGGCGCAATCGGCGATCGTTTTATTCGAACGGGGAAGATTGATCTTCTCGCTAAGGCCCTCGAACACATCAAGCGCCAAGGATATCTCGCCGGAATTGGGGCACACTCAATTCAGGTACCGATCGCTTGTGAAAAGGCGGGGCTGGATCCCGACTATTACGTGAAGACCCTTCACCAGGACGATTATTGGTCCGCCCACCCGCGTGAAAACAGGTTTGAGTTCGAGGTTGGACCGAATTTGAGCGAAGACCATAACCAGTATCACGACAGCATGTTCGATCTCTTCCCCGAAAAGACGATCGAATTCATGGCGCAGGTAAAGAAGCCCTGGATCGCTTTCAAGATCCTCGCGGGTGGGGCGATCCACCCGAAGCGGGCATTCAAACACGCCTTTCAGAACGGCGCCGACTTTATCTGTGTGGGCATGTTTGATTTTCAGATCATCGAAGATGTGAACATCGCTCTGGACGCTTTCAACTCGGTCACCGGCCGCGAACGCGCCTGGATGGCCTGAGTGGTGGCCCTCGGATCGGTGTCCCCCTGGGAGCGCAGGCGTCTCGCCTGCTCGTGGCGTTTGCACCATCGATTGTGCGGGCAGCACGAGCAGGCGAGACGCCTGCGCTCCCAGGGGGACGCCCTCCTGAGTTGTGAGAAATCCAGGTTAGGCCTGGCTTAACGTCGCGCTGCTGCCGCCCAGTCGTTCGGAGCTACCCAGCCGGGGTGGGGAATCGAGGTGAATCGGATTCCGCCTTTCGGGTGGAGATTACGCCACTCTTGGATCCGTGCAGACAAAGTCCCCACGAGATCCGGCATTTCACCAGCCCGGTCTCGAGTCTCTCCAGGGTCCGCTTCAATATCAAAAAGCAAACTGGTGGATTTGCAGGCGGAAGTGGGCACAATCTGAACCAGCTTCCACTTCCCGTGGATCACCGTCAGATACATCTGCTGCGCGCCCTCGACGGCAAAAAAGAGATCTTCTCTGTCTACGATCTCGCCGCCCAGCACGTTGCCCCACATGCTTTTTCCGTCCAGAGGCTTGGCGGCTTTGACTTCCACGCGAGCGGCGGCCGCCAGAGTCGGAAACAGGTCCTGGACGGTGAGGACCTGCGATGAAATCTGACCTTTGGAGATTTGTGCAGGCCACCGGATGAAAGCCGGCACGCGGATTCCGCCCTCAAAAGTCGTTTCCTTGGCCCCTCGTAATGGGTGATTGTTCGCTCCCAACCTGTTTGGGCCACCATTGTCGCTGAAGAAGACGACAATCGTGTTTTCTGCCAGCCCCTGCTCTTCGAGGGTCTGCATGACCTTTCCGACGGCGGAATCCAAGGCGTCCACCATCGCCGCAAAGATCCGTCTGTTCTTGTCACTGATGTGCGCATTCGTCCGGAGTCAGCGGCGCGGACACAACTCGCCACCATGCCAGGTGGGAGCTCGCGCTGCCGTTGTAACCGAGGGTCAGAAGAAGGTCCCCCGGCAGTTGTCGCTGCACGTCCAGGAACCACTGCCCCGTGGTCAGATTGGGCAGATAGGGCTCGATGAAAATCGGCTGAACGGTCCCACCGGGGGGCGATGATGCCCGGATCAAAGCCGCCGCCCAGTGGCTTGAAGCCGTCTTTGATAAACAGAGTGGTTGTCTCATTACCAGACTGTATGCTGCCCGAATTTCCCGGGGCTTTTGGCGCACCGACCTGGAAGCGTGCCGCTTCGTACGAGAGATAATCATTCTCCCCGAAGAAAAGGCCACCACCGGCTCGGATCACTGTGTTTCCGGTCAGACGATAAGCAATGCCGAGTCGCGGGGACCAGTTGTTCAGATCCCGCTCGCATCCGCAATCGCGGTCGCCTTTAGGGAAGACCCAGCCCGTGAACTGCACAGGCAGGATCGGGCTGGCCTCATCAGCCCAGTTCCCCGTCATCGAGAGCCTGCTGACGAGTTGGTTCTGACTGTCCGGATAATACGGGCCGTCAAATAGCTCCCAACGCACCCCAAGGTTGACCGTGAGTCTGGAGGTGATTCTCCAGTCATCCTGAACGTAAAACCCCCAGTAAGGCGCGGCGATTGTCTCGCCGAGCACGATCCCTTCATTTTGGCTCTGGACCCAGCCCAACAGGAAGTCGGCCATCCCGTTGCCGGTCGTAGTCCGGCTGTTGGCATTGTTTGGCGACTGCGAGGTATAGAACCCGCTGAAGCCCCACGCCCCGTGGTAACCGCCACCCTGCAGACGATCCAGTGTTGTTGCCCGGTACTCGCCACCCAACTTCAGACCGTGATTGCCGCGATCCAACAGGAAATTGTCGGCGATGTGAAAAGTCTCTTGGTTGTTCCTGAGCTTTCCGCCGCCGGCGATTCCTCCTATCGACTGGAACCCGCTGGGGGAGAAGAGAGCAAGACCGGGTTTGAATTCGTCGTCCGGCCCGCTTTCGGCCGGGGCGCCCTTGACGCTGTACTTGACGTTCAGGTCCTCGCTGTGAAGGTCGCCCCGCAGCGTCGGCAACCAAGTCCAGCCGAACTTGAACTCATTATGAGTGCGGGGATTTAGTGTGTAGCTGTGATTCACCGCGAGGTTCTGAACATTGTTGAGGCCGACGGTCTGTCCTGGAGAGGCAGGAAACGGCATGTCTGGCCCCATCACTCTCTGTTCGTCGCGCAGCGAGTAGCGGCCAAAGATACGGTGCACTTCGCTGAAGTTATGGTCAATACGGACATCGTACTGGTCGTAATCCGTGGTGTCTCGGGCAAGGGAGAAGTAGTTGAGAGTCCCGTCTTCGCACCCGGGAGTCAGGCAGTTCGGTAACGGGTACAGTTCGATAATCTTTGCCGCAACCGGGTCCCAGCGTTCCGGGGGAAGGATATTGTTGGCGAACTCCGTGGTTCGAATGGCCTGGGCGCCGGTCCCCTTGAGAGTCGTGGGATCGAAGATGCGCCGGTTTCTGCGTATCCCTCCGGGTTCTTTCGAGAAATCGCCGTTTCGCACGGACTCACTCGGAACGCTTCGTTGGTAAGAGTCCCCGTCCTGACGAATGCGGGTACCCTGATAACTAGCGAAAAAGAACGTCCTGTCGCGAACGATGGGTCGCCCCAACGTGGCGCCGAATTGGTTCCGGATATAGGCAGGTGACTTCTCGCCTGTTACTCCCGGGTTACGCAGGCTATTGAAAAAGAAGTTGTTTGCAGCCGTCGCCGCATTGCGGTGAAACTCATAGAACGAGCCGTGTAAGTTGTTGGTTCCTGATCTGGTGGACACCAGAACCTTAGCACCCATGCGGAAGCCGAACTCGGCGGAGACGTTGTTGGTCAACACTTTGAATTCCGAAATCGCCTCAATCGGCGGCTTCACGGCCTGCGTTTGCGTCAACAGAGGACCCTGCCCGACTCGACTGGAATTATCGACGCCGTCCAAGACCAGGTTTTGCTGACTGGAGGACAGCCCAGCGGCTCGGACTGCACCTTCGTCGGAGCTGTTTTCGCCTCGGTCGCCCTGGCTGCTTTTGACGACGCCCACACTGAGCTGGGCGAGCTCCAGGTAGTTGCGTCCATTGAGCGGCAAGCTCTCGATCCGCTTCTGGTCAACGATTGCAGCAGTTGGCTGACTCGTTGACGCCCGACGACCTGATCCGCTGCGGCCTAACCGCCCGTGCACACCTATATAGACAGACAGAAAGCCTGGGATGCGGGAAGGGTGTACTACTGCGGGGACGATAGTGTCAATAAACTCCTTGCGGCGGCAGTAGGGTGGTCAGTCGCGTTACTCTCTTTTTTTGACAGGATTAACAGGATTCACAGGATTAAGCCAAATCCTGTGAATCCTGTTAATCCTGTCAAAAGAAGAGCCACAATCATTCGCTAGCGGTAGCTAGCTCTGCGCGGTGAGTCTTTTGGGAGTGCGGCGGCAGAAGGAGTCCGAGACTTTATCAGGACTCCTGGCGACGCCGCTTTGGCCGGGCAAGATCCTGCCAGCCACCAGCCGTCGGCACGATCTCGCAGGGCCAAAGCGGCGTCGCCTCGACGCCTGATAAAGCATCGGCGTCTCGTTGCCACCGCACTCCAAACAAGCCGCCGCAGTCCAAAAAAGCTGCTCACGGCTTTTGCTGCAAATACACCGCCTTGGCCTTCTGAAACAGCTTCATCATCTCCGCTTTTTGGCCGGAGTCAGGGATGTTTGCCTTGGATTGCACCCAATTCAGGGCTTCATCAATCCAGGTGACAAACAGGGCGGCATCCTTGGGCGAGGAACAGCGCGAACCCTCCACATCGAGGTAAACCGGGCTCGCATGAGCCATGATCGGGATCCCTCGGGCCGAATTAGGAATGATATGTGCAGCGCTGGCGCGAGCCGCTATCCAAGAGCTTCCCTCCACAGGGACCTTAGCCTCGAACACCAGTTCTCTCGACTTTTCGGCGTTCTCTTTCACAGCCACGATTTTCCCACCCCGGATGATCTCGACCCGTTCGACCGGTATGCGGGAAGATATGCGCACTCGCACGTCAATCAGGTCGCCTTTTTTTGCCCGAATCGTATCTCCAGGTTGTATGCCTTTCCCGGCTGTAAAGAACAGCATGGGCCCGGTTGTGACAAAATTCCGTCCGGCGCGGATTCCATCGACCCAGGCCTGATACGTAAAAGCCCCCTTCAACTTGACGTACGTTCTCGGTGTCCCTATGACCTGGGTGTTCCACATCTTGTCGGTCCCGGCGGCTGCCGGAAGACGGAATCCACAGTTCAGAAATCCGTACCAGACATCGGCCGGCACCAGCAGGTTATCCCGGGATGCGAACGAGTCGCGGGCCGTCATCAAATCGATGGAATCGAGTTTTCCCAATGCCACGTCGACGGCAAGCTCGCCTTTCGGATACGGGAAGTGGGCCCAGCTGACCAGGCCACCCTGCGCGTGGGCTTCATCAGCAATCCGGGCCATCGGCGGGTAGTCGATCCCTCCCGGAACCCCTTCCTGCGGGCCTCCCCACGAAAGCGGGTACACAAGTCGCTTGAGGTTGAGCAGAATCGTATGACCCAGAAAACCGTGGCGGCTTTCCTCACTCACGTACACGATATTCCGCGAATCCGAAACCCGATCGGGGACGCCGGTAAAATGGCCGACTGAAGTGATCAACTCTCTCAGCTTGGTGGCCAGTACATTGACTACGTTAAGGTCCTCTCCCCGTGCCTCCAACATAGCGGTGTGCGGGTCGAGGAAGTGAACGTGAGTATCGCCGGAATACCAGCCGTCTTTTTCGGCATGCGACCAGCGCTTGAGTTTGATATCGAGGGTGGAGCAGCCGTTTTGGGACACCTCGAAATCCTGTACTGCGGGTTCGTACTCGATTCCCCTCACCGTTTCGACACTGTAGCGACCTTCAGGCAGCGGGAGAATGAAATCGGGATCGACATAGGCATAAGTTCTTTCACCGAAAACCAAGTCCCGGCCGACGTCTTCTCTCCAGCCCGTTACGACGTTCTTTTCGTGACCCTGGGGCGGCCAGTAGCGTTTCCGGCTGTCTTCCACGTGAACCCGGGCACACACCGGCTCCCCGGTGTCCGCGTCCCGCAAGCGGACAGCCACCGGATAGAGCTTGTATCGCTCGGGCAGATCCGGCGCGGTCAACTCGGTCGGGAGCACTCCATTCCGAGCAGTCGAGATCCTCCAGACTGTCCAGCCTTGGGCCGTCTGCCGGAGAGTCAAACTGAAGGCCGTGCTGAAGGCACCTCTTCCGCGAGTCCAGATGACAGGTTGGACTCGAATGCCTCCTTCAACGGGCTCGTAGTGCGCGTACTTCAACACGATCTTCGCATCGGAGACCTGGGCCATCGTGGGGCCGAAGGATTGAAGGTAAGCGTCGCGCTGCGTCCTCCCGTTGAAGGTCATTTCCTGATCCAGGACTCCCTTCAACTCCTCGATATCAGCGTTAGCCATGGCGTGGGTCCAGGTGTAGAGCGCCAGACGCGCCCCCTCCATCGCGGGCGTCTCGTGAGCCAGGAGAGAGGTCGTAACGAGGACGACTGACAGCAGGAGCAGCATCTTCGAACGGAACATGATCTTCACCCTTCTGTCGTTTTCGACAGGATTAACAGGATTCACAGGATTGAGTGAAATCCTGTTAATCCTGTTAATCCTGTCAGAAAAGAAGCTCAACGTGATCCCGCGCCATTGAAAACGATTTCGTGCATGGACAAAGCGTACCGGCACTGCGGCGGGTTTGGCTCGCCGCCTCTGTAATTGGCGGAACAAACCAGCCAGGCAGTTTTCCCGTCTTCGCTGATGAATCTGGCCGGGATGGCAGGGAAATACGATTGCGGTCCCCAGTTTCGCAGGTAATGCACCATCTCATACGGTCCGGTGATCCGAGCCGACTCCCAGAGAACGAGCGCATTGTAGCTGAGATTGTCCTCTCTTTCCTGAAGGCGCGCGGTCATGAGGATGTATCTCTTCAACCCCGGTATGTACGTGATGCTCTCGCTTCCGAGATGCTTGGCCCAGCTGAGAATCGGCCTGCTATCCTCGACCCTCCCGCTCCACCGCGGTTGGCCCGCGTCATCATGCCCGGCAAAAAACTCATAGGCGGCGGGGTCGGTGACTTCTTCCGGTCGGGCTTCGACCCTGCAAAGATAGATGGCATCTCCCTTGTCCCAGTTGTTCTTGGTTCCGGGAACTGAATTCCCGTGCGCACTCAAGTAGATTCGACCGTCGGGTGAGAGTCGATTGTCCTGTCCGAAAACTACTGCATGGGGCACCCGGAATTTGGCCTGGCCTCGTTCATCAAAGAAGTTGCGGTCCGGGTCTCTTGCATCAACCCAGTGGGGGTCGGACCACTTCGGCTTCAACTGCTCGGTAAAATGATCCCAGTCCTTCGAGTAGCGAAAACCCTCAAAGTGGCCGATGTCGTTGAAGGCCGAATAGCTTCCTATGTAAAAAACGCCGTTCGCGATCACGCTGACGCACGGGTAGTACTGCGGCCCGCTGTGAATTTTGCCAAGATTCACCACACTCAGATTTAACGGATCCTCACCGGTGATCTTGGCCTGGCCGATGCACTGGACCAGAAAGTTTGAATTGCAGAAGTACCCGTCAATGGATCCATCGGTCCAGGCGGAATAGTTGTTTCCGTCGGCGGCCCAGGTGAGGTACCAGGTATCAGCCTTCGTGTAGTTGGCATACCGGCCGGTAAACGAGATTCCGGTGATCTGCTGCGACTGCTTGAAAGAGCATCCTGCGGGCGGGTCATCAGGCCAGATGTAGGGACGGTATTCCGTGTTGACGGCTGAATCGCTCTTCTGCGGAAAGCTGGCCGCGGACAGCAGAGCGATCACCAGCAAGACAAGCGCCATGTTATTTTCCCCGCACTTTCTCGCGGATCGCCGGGATCAGCAGCGTGAAGAGGTCCGGCAGGTCGTCGGGACCAACGGCAGTCACGAGATTTCCGTCGCGGACGGCCGCGTTGGCGACGTAGTACGCTCCCGCATTGTGAATGTCGGTCGATATCTCCAGAGGGCCGGCAACGGTTCGACCTTTCACCTGGTAAGCCGAAATCAGGATCCAGGCGGCGTGGCCGATCGTCGCCACGACTATTCCTTCCTTCAGCGCCTTGCGCAGCAGGTTAAGCGCCGGCTGGTGCCCCCGGAGCGTGGCTGCGGCCCAGAGGCCTCCGGGGATGTAGACGACATCGAAAGGCTTTTGCGCTACCTCCTCGATGGTCGTACTGACAATGGCGGGCAAGCCGTCTTTGCCGTAGAGGCCCGCACCGCGGACCGCTCCCGTCTCGGGCCCGGCTACGACAACGTCCGCCCCATCCTCACGAAAGCGATAATAGGGAAACCAGAATTCGTGGTCCTGGTATCCCTCGGCGATGATGATAACGACCCGGTATCTTTGAGGCGGCGTCTCCGGCTGATCAACTCCCAGAACCGACTCGCAGCAGACCGCCAAAGCCGTGAGGGAAAGAAGGCCAAGAATTGCTCTCTGGCTCATTTTCATCCGCCTTTTCTTCGTCCACATCAGAAAATCCCCGGCCTTACTTCCACTACAGCTTCTGCGATTTGACCGAGGTGTTTCCCGTCCGTAATCACATCAGCCGTGATAGCCGTTCTCACCACCGAGGACGGGTAGTCGGATGGGACAGTGATCCTCACCTTTGCCGACGCTGTCTCCCGCGCCGGAACCTCCAAGCGGACACTGGCGGGTTGACTTTGCCACCCGGGAGGCAGGACGAGCGTGGCTTGAAGCTTTAGAGGCCGTGCACGGTGATTCCTGACGCGGATTTCCGCAGGCTTGCTCGTACCCGGCAGGATGACCATCTGGTAGGGGTAGATGTGGACCCAAGAGGGATCAAGACCGAAATCAGTATCGGAGTCGGCAATCAGAGACTGAAAATGCTGCTGCTGCCGCACCAGACGCCTTTCCAGCTTGGCTGCATCCTCCTTGGTCATTTGGAAAGCCTCTCCGTGTCCAGGAGCAATCAATTCAGGCTCGAAGTCCATCATGGTCCGGAGCGAGCGCAGGTGATCATCGCTCTTCACCTCATTGCGGTAGATCAGGTTATGACGGGCCGTCTCCTGGTTGGGGTTTCGGGCGAAGAAGTTGTCGCCGGTAAAGGCTACGCGTCTGCCGTCAATGGTGACGAACATCGCCATCTGGAAGTTGGTGTGGCCGGGGGAATGGACCACTCTGAATTCGAACTCCTCCCAGCAAAAGGTCTCCCCGTTGCGGATCGTCCGATCGACTCTGATCGGCTCGGGCATGACGCAACCTATGTTCCGGGCACGCGGGTTTTGCAGAATGTCCACCATGTTCTCGTAGCACCAGATCTTAGTCCCGTGATGGCGGGTCAGGTGCGGGAAGCCGTTCAGGTGGTCGTCGTGCATGTGGCTGGGCATCGCGACATCGATTTGCTTGAGTCCGTGGCGCGCCTTCAACAGGGGAATGCTGTGCTCGATGAACCGGAGTCTGTCAAAAGTGCTGGTAGCTGCGGTGAAAACCCGGATGAAATTCCCGCTGGCAGCGCCATAGTCGACGAACAGGGCCTTGCCGCTGTCACTGATGATGGCGTAGAAGTTTGACGCTGTCTGGCTATGCCCGATCAAGTGCGGGCTGAGTACGGTAGGCGTGTTTTGGCTTGTAAGTCCTGCGCCCGGCCAGAACTTATACCAGGCCTCCAGTTTATGCTTCAACTCCTCCATAGCTGGCAGGGGATCTGAGATCGGAGATCCGTGGGAGGGGCAGACCAACTCCGGTTTCGCCTCCGCCAGATTGTCCAATGTGGAGACCAGGAGATCCACTCCCTCGGAACTGCCGTAAAAATACTGGAGGTCATACAGATTCTGGACTTTGCCCGGCGAGTGAATCACATCACCGGAGAAAGCCACTTTCTTGCCGTCGATGGTGGTGACCAAGGTGATGGAACCGGCCGTGTGCCCGGGAGTGGGTAGAACGAAGAACTCGTACGAACCCCAGAGAAACGTGTCGTAATCCCGCAGAGTTCCGCCAACAGGCACATTCCTGGTCAGGGAGTAAAAATCGTTCCGAACCGCGTAGAGGTGATAGATCTGCCGGTTTCTCCAGAAGTTTTCCGCGTCTTCGAAGAGGTGACGTTCGTGGGCGGGGACGAATACCGGGATGCGCTGCTTTACGGCCCGCAGGTCGCCTTGGGCCTGATCCCGGTGAAAATGCGTATGAAGAATTTTGTCGATTTTCGATATCCCGAGCTTAGAGGCGACATCGAGAATCTGTCCCGAGCCGAAATCGATAGTCAATGCCCGGTTCCCGTCTTTGATGACGTATACATTGCACGTGTCCTCGATCAGAAACAGATTCTCGCTCAGGCGCGTCATCTGCCCGGCTGTTGCAGATGGCGTTTCAGTTTGAGCGCTAGCGGGCATGGTCAAACTTTCTGCTGCCAGCATCCCGGCGCCGGCAGTCCTGATAAAGCCCCGCCGTGAGAGGTTACCGTCCTGCTTGGTGATGTCGGAATGGTTCCCCATTGTCCCCCCAGTTGCGTGTTTGTCCGAGCGATAGTGATATCTCAAAGGCGGGTGTGAAGTCGAGTCGCGATTCTCCAGACATATGAGATAGCTAGCTTGGCAGCCATGGTCGTCACGTGTTAGCGACTTGGGGAACAGCTGTACCAGGCCAAAGCGGTGTCGCCTCAACGCCTGATAAAGCATCGGCTTCGCTCTGCCCTGCACTTGATACACATCTCTGAACCGCCGGACATAGAGAGCCGCGCACGGAGCGGACGGACTTTAGCCCGAAGCGCAGTAAGCGGGCCACCCAGCGAGCCTATGGAGTTCGGCAGTTGCGGATTCCCTTATCGGCACTCGGGCTGACTGGCAATCTCTCGCAACGGCTCATCGGGGTCGGACTGATCAGAGTTCGCAATGCAGGGCAAAAGAAACCCGAGATTACGATGTGGGGAACAGGCCTGGTACCCCAGCTCCCGACGGAATTCGGATTGGCCCGGTTTGACTAGCGGTACGTTTCTTATCCACGAATTACACGAATTACACGAAGGAACCTGCGAGTTGCTGTAATTCGTGTGATTCGTGGATAATACGTGCATTACCGACCCGCCGGCGGAGGAGGATTGATCTTCGGTGGGGCGGGCAGCTCTGCTTCCCATTGGGCCAACGCCGCCCTCAGCCGTGCCATGACCTCAGGCTGCTGGTAGGCGACGTTGTGCCTTTCGCTCGGGTCGGTCTCCATGTCGAACAGCATGTGAGCATGGACATCGAATACGTACTTCCACTTACCGCTCCGCACGGCCTTTTGTGTTCGTCGCGGGAAGTTAATGCGCCAGAACAGCGAACGGTCCACGACAGGGCTCTTGCCTGACAGAATCGGCAATAGATCGATTCCATCCAGACTCTTGTCAGCCGGTGGCAGCTGCCCGGCCGCCGCAAGGATGGTCGCCGTCAGGTCCATATTGACGGAGACTTGCGGCGAGATCGCCCCGGCCGGCACGTGACCCGGCCATCGGAGCAGGCACGGAACGCGCAGTCCACCTTCCCACAGCGTGGCAATGCCGTGAAAGAAGGGTTCGCCACGGGACAGCGCCTCGCCGCCGTGGTCATGTGTATAAATAACGAGGGTGTTGTCGATTAAGCGATTCCGGTCCAGGGCTTCGAGCGTCCGAACCACCCCTTGGTCCACACATTCCACCATCGCTGCGTAGTCCTGGCGATTGCCTCGCCGCCACGTGTCCTGATCCCGGACATCCTCGGGGTGGCCGGGTCGCTGATAAGGAGGGAGAGCCGTGTGGTAGCTCAGATAGATGAAAAAAGGTTGGGTCTTGTGCTGATCGATAAACTGCACGGCCCGATCCGCGATCATCTTGGGGAGGTATCCCTGCTTCTCAACGGGAGTGGCGCTTTCATACAGCCCCGGTTCCCCGAAAAACGTCTTATGCGAGTAATTATCGACGGTCCAGTCCAGGATACCCAGGAATTCATCAAACCCGTGGGTTTTTGGCCGTGAGGCAGGATCATAGCCCAGGTGCCACTTACCGAAGGCTGCTGTGGCGTAACCGGCATTCTTGAGCCGCCGGGCAAGTGTGTTCTCGGCGGCCGGAAGCCCGACAGAGTCTTTGGTGTTTTGTACGTTCAACTCCATCCCGAAGCGCTGCGAGTATCGGCCCGCCAACAATGACGCTCGGGACGGGCTGCAGATTGGCGCGGCCGCATAAGCGTCAGTCAGGCGGATTCCCTCGCGGGCCAGTCGGTCTATTCCCGGCGTTCGAATGTCGGGAACCCCGTGGGGACCGATGTCTCCGTACCCGATGCAGTCCGCGACGATCAGGACGACATTCGGAGCGCGCCCCGGTCCAGAATTGCCCCGCGACTTGCTTGATATCGGCAGCATGGATAACAAAAGCACGAACGGCAGAATCTTCTTCAAGCGCATCATCCCAACTCGCTGTCCTCTAGCCACCTGCTAGCTATCTTCGCTAACCTGTGCCACGTGTGGATTCTACATTCTTGGACGGTGCGACCAACCGCATTTTTGGAGTGCGGTGGCAACGAGGCGCCGACGCTTTATCAGGCGTCGAGGCGACACCGCTTTGGCCAGGCAAGATTGTGCTAATGCGGACAGGCCCCAGCCACGATCAATATTGCCAGGCCAAAGCGGCGTCACCGGTAGGCCTGATAAAACATCGGCCTCCCTCTGCCGCCGCACTCCAAAAGACCCGTCCTTGATGGTCGCTGATAGAGCCGCTATGATGCCAGCCGACCCGCAGACTCTCGCAGTCTCGCTGCTAGAGAAGGGGATGAGGCTATGAAAGTCACACGTCGAGAGTTTCTGGAATCTACCCCGGCGGCCGCCGTCGTCACCCAGACAGTGCGCACACCCGGGCCTGGGATAGCGGCGCAGGACGGACCACAAACGAGCCGTTTCGTGCCCCTGCCCCTTCAAGGGAACCTCGCACCTGCCGACCTGACGAAGGCGGGGCTATCGGAGGAATTGACCAAGGCGGCGGACAGGGCTCTAAGCGGATCCTGCGTCTGCTGGGGCATTCCGTTTCAGGTCAACAAGCTGATCCTCCTGAAGGATCAGCCCGTGACTGAGAAGATTCCCGCGACTCGCGCACAGTGGCTCGTCTTCATGCACACCACCGATACCGAACCCTGGGAAACCAACAAAGACGGCTTCGTTTCTCCGACCAGAGGCCAGGGACGATTGGCGGAACACGTGGCGGATTACGTTCTCGTCTATGCCGACGGGACCGAGTCGCGCCAGAAGATCCAACGCAGGCACCAGGTTGGTATGTTCCGGCGAAGTTGGGGCGAGAACTGCTTCCAGGCTGTCGCGCACCGCAAACCCTACCCCGTCAGACCCGTGCACGACCAGCCCGGCCTTCTCGCCAAAATGCCGTTGGGCTGGGGCACCGCCGAGACCCGAAATCGTTCCGGGGATGCCCCCCCTTGGGTCAATTGGCTCTGGGCTTGGGAAAACCCGTTCCCGGAGAAAGAGATAGTCGCTCTGCGCTTCGAACCAAAGGGCTTTGCGCTGCTGGTTTCGGCCGCGTCGGCCGGAAGCGCAACGTCCCATCCGCTGCGATGGCAGAAACGCCAGAAGGCCATCCTCAAGATGCCGGAGGGCGTACTTTTTTCCTTCGACTTGAACGAGAAGGGACTCTGGAGCCAGATCCAGCTGGATATGGGGCAGGTGATCTCCGCCCAGTTCCGCCAGCAGTATCCCGATGCGCGCTGGGCCGACACTTACAACAACCAGTTGCCGGAAGTATTGCGGAGTGAGACCCACATCGAGTTCGCCGCTCATCCGGATGCGCGTTTTTATCTACAGGACGGGTCGACAATCCCGGTTGCCGCGCTCGCCTCAGGCGCAGGCAAGCCGGTCCTTACCTCGGTAGCGCCGGCCGACAAGCGTGTCACATTCCGATTTCTGGACAAAGCCAGCAAGAAGCCAGTGTCCGTCAAACTGCACGTACACGGAGAGAGCGGGGAGTACCTTCCGCCGCTTGACCGCCACCGCCAGCCGAACGGCGCCTGGTTCGAGGATTACTGCGCCGAATTCCAGCACATGGGGAGGCATCGCACTGTCTACGTCCCCGGAGAAACCGTCGTCGATCTCCCGCAGGGAAAGGTCTTTGTCGAGATCAGCAAGGGATTCGAGATCAGGCCGATTCGAAAGGTAGTTCCGGTCACAGCCGAGACCGAGACGATCACCTTCGAAATCGACAAAGTGCTGCCCTGGCGTGAGCGCGGCTGGGTGACCGCGGACACGCACGTGCACTTCCTCTCCCCTCCGACTGCCGGCCTGGAAGGGTCCGCCGAAGGTGTCAACGTCGTGAATCTGCTGGCCAGCCAATGGGGCGAGTTGATGACGAACGCCGGGGATTTTGACGGCAAAACGACCTTTGGCTCGCGTGAAGCGGGCGGCGACGGCGAATGGTTGGTGCGCGTGGGGACGGAGAATCGCCAGCACGTCATGGGCCACATCTCTTTGCTGGGTTACAAAGGGAACGTTATCGTTCCGATGTGCGTGGGCGGGGCCGACGAATCCGCTATCGGAGACCCTGTCGAAATGCTCATGCTGGAGTGGGCGGAACGATGCCGGGCGCAGGGAGGACTGGTGGTCCTGCCCCACTTCCCAAACCCGCGCACCGAGAATGCCGCCGACATCGTCAGCGGCGCGATCGATGCCATTGAGATGACATCCTGGGCGGCCCTCTATCGGGGGATCGACCCGTATTCTCTCTCCGACTATTACCGGTATCTGAATTGCGGTTACTTTCTTTCGGCAGTCGGCGGCACCGACAAGATGAACGCCAACACCGCGGTGGGGACCATCCGCACCTATGCGAAGATCCCCAAGGAAAAGGAGTTCACCTACGAAAACTGGATCGAAACCGTGCGGTCCGGCAACACTTTTGTTACGTATGGGCCGCTTCTGGAATTCGCAGTCGAAGGTAAACCAGCCGGCAGCCGCATCAAGATGGGCGCCTTGGGCGGGACGGTCGACGTGAGCTGGGAGTTGGCGAGCGTGACAGTCCCGATGAGCCGCGTAGAACTGATCGTCAATGGGGAGATAGTACAGAGTCAGGCGGTGTCGGCGGACCAGGCTTCCGGACACTGGACCGTGCCGGTGCGCCGAAGCTCCTGGATGGCGCTTTTGGTTAGAGGCCACTATGCCGACAAGACCGAGATGATTGCGGCACATTCGTCGCCGGTGATGATTGACGTCTCCGGTTCCCGGTTTTACTCGGCGGCGGATGCGGTGACGATTCTCGAACAGGTGGAAGGAGCCCTGGCGTTTCTGGACACTGTGGGAACGCGAGCCGAAGAACAGGTCTACAAGCGGATGCGGATCAGGCTGGTATCGGCTTATCGTCAGCTGCACAACGAATTGCACACGCAAGGTCACTTTCACCAGCACACTTCGATAACCGAGCATGAATCGTGAGTGGAATTTTTTGGAGTGCGGCGGCAGAAGGAGTCCGACGCTTTACCAGGACGACTGGCGACGTCGCTTTGGCCCTGCGAGATCGAGCCGGAAGTCGGACACAGATCAAGGCTCGATCTTGCTCGACCAAAGCGGCGTCGCCGGCAGGCCTGATAAGGCATCGGCCTCCCTCTGCCGCCGCACTCCAAAAGGATAACAGAGGAGAACATGAGTACCGGAAACAAGTGTCTGATAACAGGGGTATTAGCTTGCCTGTTACTAAACGTTTACGCCGATGACCGGAAAACCAAGATCCTGCTGATAGGCAAGGATCGCGATCACCCCTACCAGACGCATGAATACATGGCCTGGGCGAACCTGCTGGCGAAGTGCCTGCGACAGACCCCCGACATCGAGCCGATCGTTTCGAACGGTTGGCCCGAGGATCGCAGTGTCCTGACGGGTTTGGACGCCATCGTGATGCACAACGCGATGGGAGGGGACTTTCTGGTCGACCAAGGCCGTCGCGAGGAGGTGCTTCGCTTACTCGAGAACGGGGTAGGACTGACAGCCGTACATTGGAGCACCGCCGCACAGAACGACGAGGCCGGCAACTTCTACCTCGCCAATCTCGGGGGATGGTTCCGAAAGGACTTTGCCCAAGTCATTGTGACTACACATCTGCTGGAGCAGGCGGATGGGGATCACCCGATTTCGAGGGGCTGGCAGAACTACGAGCTTCGTGATGAATACTACCTGGGACTCCGCTTCGCCGCCGGCATGAAACCTGCCTTGAAGGTGCACGCCAATGGCCAGGAATACGTGGTCGGCTGGAGCTTCGAGCGCCCAAGAGGCTCGGCCTCGAGAAAGGGGCGGTCATTTGGGTGCGTGCTGGGACATTTTCACGAGGAATTCGCAATCCCTGCGTTCCGGACCATGCTGGTCAACGGGATTCTCTGGACCGCCCATCGCGACGTGCCGAAAACCGGTGCGCCTTGCACCATAACCGACGAAGATATGGTCCTGTCGCCCGATACCCGGAAAAAACCCGAGACTTCGCGCTAAATGACGAAGGAGAAGTCGACATGCAACCGAAGAAACTCAACGTGGCCATTGTGGGACTGGGTTTTGGCGCCGAATTCATTCCGATCTATCAGCGCCACCCGCTGGCTTATCTCCATGCCATCTGCCAACGGACTGCTGCAAAACTGAATGCTGTGGGGGATTCATTCAAGATCGCCAAACGGTACTCGAACTTCGAAGACGTGCTGTCGGACCCCGAAGTCGATTTCGTGCATATCAACACGCCCATTCCCAACCATGGGGCCCAGTCAATTGCCGCGCTTCGGGCGGGCAAGCATGTCATGTGTACCGTACCGATGGCGACCACGATCGAGGAATGCCAGGAGATCGTCAGGCTCGTGAAAGAAACCGGTCTCAAGTACATGATGGCGGAAACGGTCGTCTACGCCCGCGAGTTTCTCTTTCTCCGTGAGCTTTACGAGAAAGGGGAATTGGGCCGCATACAGTTCGTCCAGGCAAGCCACCAGCAAGACATGGATGGGTGGCCCGATTACTGGCCAGGATTGCCCCCGATGCATTACGCGACCCACTGTGTCGGGCCCTGCCTGGCCCTGACACGCGCCGAGGCGGAGTACGTCTCCTGTTTCGGTTCGGGCCGCATCCGGGAGGAACTGATCGCCAAGTACAACTCGCCGTTTGCAGTGGAGACGGCCCACATCAAGCTGAGGAACTCGGACTTGGGGGTCAGGATCTATCGCTCGTTGTTCGACACCGCCCGACAGTACCGGGAGAGTTTCGACGTTTACGGCAGCAAGAAGTCGTTCGAATGGGCGCTCCTCGAGGGGGAACAGCCCGTCATTCACACCGCAAAGAAGCCTGAACCCGAGATCCCCGAGAGGGTGAAAGTGCCGGACTTCGCGCACCGGCTGCCGGAAGCCATCCAGAGATTCACGACCAAAGGCGTCTACGATCTCGATGATCATCAACATCTTTCCTTTACCCAGGGAGGCGGGCACGGCGGGTCACATCCCCACCTCGTCCACGAATTCGTGTCGGCACTGGCAGAAGGTCGTGATCCGTACCCCAATGCGGCTCAGTCGGCTAACTGGACCTGCGTAGGAATTTGCGCACATCAGTCGGCTTTGAAAGGCGGCGAGATCGTGAAGCTGCCGGAGTTTACGTTGAGTTGATTTGTTGGAGTGCGGCGTCGCCGCTTCGTTCTGCCGCCGCACTCCAACAAAAAGTCACAACGGAGTAACCAACGATGTCGTTCCTGATCTTACTCACGTTACTTCTACCGGTCAGCCTTGGCGCTCCACAACCAGCGGTGCCGCAATCGCCTCCCAATTTCATCGTCATCCTCGCCGATGATCTGGGTTACGGTGATCTCGGTTGTTACGGCCACCCGACCATCCGGACTCCTCAGCTCGATCGCATGGCCGCTCAAGGCCAGAGATGGACCCAGTTCTATGCGGGCGAATCCATGTGTACGCCAAGCCGGGCCGCGCTTTTGACAGGCCGATGGGCGATACGCAGCGGGATGACGGCCAACAAACCGCGCGTTTTGCTCGAAGACTCGCTGGGCGGTCTTCCTGCCGCGGAGATCACGATCGCCGAAGCTCTTCAATCGAACGGCTACTCGACTGCCTGCATCGGCAAATGGCACCTGGGTCACCTGCCAGAGTTCATGCCGAGGCGAAACGGTTTCGACTACTATTTCGGTCTCCCCTATACCAACGACTCCAATCGGACGGCATCGGCTCCTCCGATGCGCGCCTCTTTTCTGAACCCGCGCCTCGAATACTGGGACTTGCCGCTGATGCGCAACGAAGAGATCATCGAGCGTCCAGCCGATCAGCACACTCTGACCCGGCGCTACACGCAGGAGGCTGTCAAGTTCCTGGAGAAGAACGTCGATAAACCCTTCTTCCTCTACCTGGCCCACTCCATGCCGCACCTTCCCCTTTTCGCTTCTCGAGAGTTTCAAAAAAAGAGCGTTAGAGGACTGTACGGAGACGTCGTTGAGGAGCTTGATTGGAGCACCGGGCAGATCATTGATGCCTTGCGACGTCTCAGGCTCGATAACCGTACTCTGGTCGTCTTCACGAGTGACAATGGGCCGTGGCTTACGTTCGGGAAACTGGGTGGCTCCGGGGGACTGCTGCGTGGCGGAAAGGGCGGGACGTACGAAGGAAGCCTGCGCGTCCCCGGGATTTTCTGGTGGCCGGGGACGGTCAAGCCTGGAGTCGTCACCGATCAGGGCGCGGCGCTCGATCTCTTCCCGACATTCATGCGATTAGCCGGGGTTAAACTCCCTGCCGATGGTGATTTGGATGGTTACGATCTGAGTCCGGCGCTGAGCGGGACGGGGTCCAGTCCCCGGCGTGTCACCTTTTACTACGAGGGAACCGAGCTTCAGGCGGTGCGCACGGGTCGGTTCAAGGTTCATTTCACTGCCGACCGGCAGGCGAAGGAAGATGCGCCTCGGGTCTATGACTTGGAACAGGACCCGTCCGAGAAATTCAACGTCGCTGAGCAGCGCCAGGACGTCATCGAGGAGGCCAAGAAGCTCGCAGACGAGCACCGGGCCTCGATTAGACCGGCGCCGAACCAGCTTTTGATGAGAGCTTCCGCCCAATCCCAATGAGAAAACTACTCGCATTCATGTTGTTATCGACAGCGTCGGCCACTGCCTGTTTCGGCGAAAAACCCAATTTCATCGTCATCCTTGCCGACGATCTGGGCTACGGCGACCTCGGCTGTTTCGGGCATCCGACGATCAGGACCCCTCACCTGGACCGACTGGCCACGGAAGGAGTCAAACTGACATCCTTCTATGCACAGCCGGTTTGCACCCCGTCACGGGCAGCGCTCTTGACCGGACGCCAGCCGGCTCGATCCGGGCTTATAGGCGTAATCTTCCCCGAATTCGAATGTGGGTTGCCTTCGTCGGAAATCACTCTGGCCGAGGCGTTGAAGAAAGAAGGTTACCGAACCGCTGCCATCGGGAAATGGCACCTTGGCCATCATACGCCTGATCTCTTGCCGACAGGCCAGGGGTTCGACGAGTTTTTCGGTCTGCCCTACAGCAACGACATGACCCCTCCCTGGGTGCCGACGGATGTCCCCTTACAGCTTCTCAGGAACACCAAACCGGTAGAGCAGGCCGTGGCTCTTGAAACGCTTACGGAACGGTATACCCAGGAGACCATTGGCCTGATCCGCCGGTGGAAGCGAGAACCATTCTTCATCTATCTGGCACACACCATGCCTCATCAGCCGCTGGCCGTATCCGACCGATTTCGTGGGCACTCGCAGCGCGGCCTTTACGGGGATGTCGTTGAATCGATCGACTGGGGTGTCGGAGAAATCCTGGCCGCCCTCAAAGAAGAGAAGCTCGATCGCCAGACGCTGGTGATTTTCACGAGCGACAACGGTCCGTGGCTGCATATGAATCAAGACGGGGGCAGCGCCGGGCTGTTGAGGGAGGGTAAAGGCACCACGTACGAGGGGGGAGTAAGGGTGCCCTTCGTGTCGCGGTGGCCCGGACAGCTGCCACCTGGCCACGTGTCTGCCGGTATTTCCTCCACCATGGACATCTACACGACGCTCATCTCCCTGGCAGGCGGACAAATCCCGACGGACAGAGTCGTGGACGGGAAAAACATCTTTCCGTTGCTCCAGGGCAAGGGCGGATCCCCTCACAACACGTTCTTCTACTACATGGGCCGGGCGGTCCAGGCGGTTCGGGAAGGGAAGTGGAAACTCCGGGTGACGAAAGCACAGGGCAAAGAGACTGCGGAGCTGTTCGATCTTGACGTCGATCCGTCCGAACGGTTCGACCTGTCGGCGTCCTTCCCTGAGGAGGTTGTTCGATTGAAATCTCTGATAGAAAAAGAGCAGAAGGATCTCGTGCCCGGGCCGGCTACCGAGGCATTCATCCAGGATAACCGAAAAATGCAACGCCTTTACCAGCCGAGAGGCGGGGTAAAGGTGAATCCCCCGGAACCCCGGCCGAAGTGAGTTTCTCGAGCCGCGGCTTTTTAGGGAGTGCGGCGGCAGAGCGTAGCGTCGACGCCGCTTTGGCCATGCAAGATCGTGCCGGTGGCGGGAGTTTTTGGTTGCAGCACGTGATTGCCCGGCCAAAGCGGTGTCGCCTTCGAGGCCTGTAACACATCGGCCTCTCTCGTTGCCACCGCACTCCAAAATCAGTGAGCAGCTGAATTCGGACCCATCTTCGCCCGCTTCATGTACTGGCGCTCTGCCTCGTAGATCGCCTCAAGCATCGCGGGGCGATTCGCCTTCAGCAGTTCGATCGACACTGGATCCCAGGTGGTGTTTTCATCCTCATCCTCCATCTCCTGGATTCGAATGTCTCGCAGAGTGCCGTCAAAATCACGCAGGCGGGCAAGCCACGCCCAGGTCGCCGTTTTGCCGGCCGGGCTCTCCGCCAGCGAGGGGCGGTCCTGTATCGTGACGTACACCGGAGTGGTGTGCGCGAGGGCCGGCGCCTTCGTCCACGTCGTCTCGTTCCCCGTTGGTGCGGAGTGAGGCGGCTGCCGGCGGTTTCTGACTGGAATCATGGCGTTTTTCTTGAATCCGGATGCGCGCAGGGCAAGCCAGCAAGCCTCCCCGACCGGGCGCTGGATACGGAACCGGATTTCACCGGGTGACTTGACGTTGGGGGGGAACGTGGCGATCACCTCGCCCGTTCGGACCAGTTCGAGTTGCTCGACGCCATCAACTTCGGGATTGAAACGAACCGAGCCCTCGATCCACACGTCCCGTGGAGCGTCGAGCGCCAGTTCTCCGCCCATGCCGGCATTCTCAACAGAGAAGCTGAGGATCGGCCCATTGCTGACAAAGACCCGGCCTTTGCGAACGGCATCGAGCCACGCTTCGAACGTATACCGACCCTCAACACGCGCGTAGAACCTGTCCCAGCCGGGTATCGGCCCGACCGGGAAATCCGTACCGGCCAGAGGAGTCAGCCGAAATCCGGAGTTGAGGGCGAGGTACCAGACCGAGTAGTCGACGGTATTGCCCTGAAGCACTTCAATAAAGTCGACCAGACCGGTGGAGAGATCGAAAGCGAGACCGTTCTCAGCATGGAAAAAGATGCCATGGTGGGCGTAGCCATTAACGGTTCCCTGCCGGCGGCCCTCTTCGAAGGCATCGCGGTAAAGCAGGTACCGATCCGGCAGATGGATGGGCTTCTGCGTTCCCAACATTATCGTATGGCCCAGGATCGGAGTTCGGGGAGCTTCCTGTCCTGAGGCCAAAATGTGGTTCCCCTTCTGGAAAACGCCCGGCTTACCGTGGGCGTACTGGAAGGCGTTGTTGACGTGATGAGAGTGGCCCCACTGCAGGAGGTTGGCGACGTGAAGGTCCTCCGCTTCCATCCACTTCAGTAGATGTTCGTTAAGCTCCGTCACAGGGCGCGGGATATGCAAATGATCATCGGCACTGTACCAGCCCTCTTTCGGCATGTTGATCCAACGGGCGAGTCGGAACTCCTGGACCTTCGCCGGACCTGCTTCGACTTGAATCCGGCGTGACACCGGAAGGTATTCGATGCCCTTGAACACTCTAACGTCGTAAGCCCCGGGAGGGAGTTGCAGCGTGCACCGACCGGGTGAGTAGAACTGATCACTCTGTGTGTAGTAATTCCGAAACCGTGACCGGAGCGAGGAGATGTATTGGGCCGCGTCGGCCACCGTCCGGGGCTGCGCGTCATCATGCAGGGCCACGCCTACCCGCATCGCATCGACAGCGGTTGCGTACTTCCCGTCCTCCCCGCGTACTTCCAGTCGCGCTGGTGTGGTCTGCCCGGTCGACTCGTCGATTGTCACCAGCCGCACTTGGACGGTAGATGACTCGCGCTTCTCCTGTCCGGCCAGGAACACGACCAGGCTGACAACCGAAACCGTGAGGAACAACACTCGTCGCATGTGGGGAATACTGCTTTGAGTTCCAACGCTCGTCAAGGAGGCTGACGCGGGACCGTAGATAGCTAGCAATCTCTTGATTTGTGCTTTTGAAACTCAGTCTCGACATTATCCGCCTCCTGGGGTATCACTTCGTTACAACAAGGAGGCGGACGACATGAAGCGAGGAGCCCGTACAACAGCATTGCTGGCGGTGGCTGGTTTTTTGATTTGCACCGTCCTGAGAGCCACTCCACCCAGCCAATCCTCCCCTGCCGAATCGGTTGACTCGTTTGGCGAGCTGTCCCGAATGGTCGTACTCGGAGACTTTACGAGCAAGAGGGCGTCCAGTTGGAACCCCACAGGTCAAAACCGGGACTTCTGCCTTATTCCGGCGGGCGGGACGCGGGTGCTGCTTGAGGAAAAGGGCGCCGGAACGATCGACCATTTCTATTGGACCTACATTGAGAAGGACGAGAAGAAAAGGGAGAGACTGTTTCGGGGGCTGGTGTTGCGCGCCTACTGGGACGGCGTTCCCACACCCGCAATTGAAGTGCCCCTCGGAGATTTTTTTGGTGTCGGCAACGGGCAAATTCGCGCGATCAACTCGCTGGCGTTTGTCACCAACCCGGGAGAATCGAAGACAGCTGACACCTGGGGATTCAATTGCTACTTGCCAATGCCCTTTGCCAACGGAGCCCGGATAGAAATCGAAAATCAGAGCAGCGAGCAGACGAGGATCTGGTTTCACATAGACTATCGGCTCTTCAGCGATCCGGCGGCCATTCCGTTGCAGGTCGGAAGACTCCATTCTGCCTGGCATCGCGAAGCCAAGACTGTTGGTGTCCCTTTCCACAAAGGCACGGATCCGCTGAACCTGGTCAACCGCTGGAAGATCGAGAACCTGTCCGGGAAGGAGAACTACGTGGTTCTCGATACTGAAGGTGACGGGCAGTTCGTAGGCTATTTTCTGACGGTGGTGAACTTGAAAGGCGATCCCTGGACCTGGTGGGGAGAGGGCGACGACATGATTTTCATCGATGGTGAAGGCTTTCCTCCATCGTTTCATGGAACAGGTTCTGAGGAAATCTTCGGGGGAGGAGCATGTCCCGCCGTCGAATTCGCCGGACCCTACACCGGTTTTCACTGCGTGGAGAACTGGGGTGGTGAAAAATGGCTGGGTACAAACGGCATGTACCGTTTCCACGTCAATGATCCCATCCGGTTCAGAAAAGCCATCCGTGTGACCCTAGAACACGGTCACGGCAACAACAAGTTTAACGACTACTCGAGTGTGGCGTTCTGGTATCAGAAAGGGGTGAACCCAAAGCGGTCACTGCTTCCGCCCTTCGCCGAGCGCCTGTTCCGCACGGACTACCTCGGAGCGCCGCCCTGGATGGACGAGAAGGAGTCTTCGCCAAAGAAAACTGATCCATAGAAGGGATACCTTGTGGGGTGGCGGCGGAAAGTCCGATGCTTTATCAGGACGCCGCCGCCACCGCGTTTCTGCTCAAAACAATACCGACCCGAACCAATCTCCAGCGCCACGTCATTCTCCGATCCCTGGCCGTTCGGAGTACGCCGCGCTAGGAACCGCCACTCCGTTCAGAAGTCTTCAACGTTGTGAGAAACGATGGAGGCCGACAAGTGTCACACCTATGCGAGTTGAGGAGACTGAAGGCTGAGGTCGACAGGCTGATTCCGATAGTCCAGCAGGCTCCAAGAATCAGGAAGCTATTTTGCGAGCGGGACTTGCACCAGCTGTCACTAACTGAAGCGGCCCATCTATGCAACATGTCGACAGCCGACTTTCGTCGGAAATTCCACCTGACGACGGGAACCAGCTTCCATCGTTTCGTCATCCTGCTGCGGGTGGCAGAAGCGATGGAGCTTCTCGCGCGACCCGATCTGACGATTACCCACGTTGCCCTTGAATGTGGCTTCGGCAGTCTCAACGCCTTCGAGTACGCCTTCAGGAGGCTCGTCCACTCGTCTCCAGGCCAATGCGGACAGTGCCTGAGACAAGGCTTGAGAACCTGCGAAAAATGAGCATTTTTAGAGAGCATTGAAGCAAATCATGTCTTGACAACGACACAACGACGCACCCAAGGAGAGGGTTTCTGAGCAAACATATACAACACAGCTTCACTAAGTCATATCTCTCGATACCCACCGGACTGAATTCTTTGGGGATTAGTCTAGTCGATCTAACCCACGACCCCGTAGCGGAAGTCATGTTTCCGGGTAACCGCTCAGTTTTCTGCGAGCGAAGCGGCAGGCGCTTTTGGAGTTCATCATGTTCGGCACCAATACCCTGACAATCAGCCACGCTACACTGGATAGCCTGAGAAACTACTCAGTTTTGATCGACGGCACATGCCTGGTCGATTACTACGGCCAGCAGTACACCGGAATGAGCAGCTTATACAGCTGGCACTTCCGAACGGTGAATTAGGAGTTGACCGTGTGATACTGAGCCAACATGGACTGAGCCCGCACCTGGCTCAGTCCGTGTTCGTCCGGGTTCACTCCTCACAGCGTCAGCTTAACAGGCGGTATAGAATCCCGCCCGGTACGCTTCGTCGTACAGGGCGATGATATTCTCGGTGGGCGTCTCGGCTTGGATGTTGTGGACGTTGGCAAACACGTAGCCGCCCCCGGGCATCAAGGTCCGCACGTTTCGCCGGACTTCGGCCCGCACGCGTTCCGGGGTGGCGAACGGCAGGACGTGCTGCGAGTCTATTCCTCCGCCCCAGAAGACCAGATTCTCTCCAAAACGCCTCTTCAGCACGGCCGGGTCCATGTCGCGAGCACTGACCTGCACCGGATTCAGAATATCGACGCCGTTGTCCAACAGATCGGGGATCAGGTCGATGCAGTTGCCGCAGGTGTGGTACCAAACCTTTGCTTTCGTGCGCTTCTTGATTGTGTCGATTACTGCTCTTTGTCTGGGCTTGACGATTGAGCGGTAGAACGAAGGCGAGAACAGAGGGCCATCCTGGCCGGCCAGGTCATCCCCAATCATGATGATGTCCAGGAGGTCGCCCACTTCGGCCAGAAACCCTGTCATCCAATCCATCCAGAACCGGCTGGTGCAATCGAGCAGCGCCTCGCAGAACGCCGGATTTTCGATCATGTCCATGAACCACCGTTCCAGGCCGCGCATGTACCAGCAGATTTCGTAGGTGACGCCGCAAATGCCGCTGGAAAGGGCATAACAGTCATCCTGCTTTATCGCTTTCGCCCGTTCCCTCAAACCTGAGAAACGGGAGGGAGCGCCGCCGTTCGGGAAGGGATAAGCCTCCAGATCCCGCAGGGTGGCGTCGGCCAGGGGATGGTGGGAGATATCCATATACAAGCCCTGCTCGTCGGGCATGGACCACACGACGCCGAACTCGTCCTTCAGATCGTGCCAAAGCCGGCCTTCGCGGCGATTCTGCCGAATTCGGCCGTCAAAACCTTCCGGCCCCCCCGCGGTGACGTAGCGGATATCAGCATGAAAGCGTTCGAGGACTCGTTCCGAAGGAAAAGCGAGCTGTTGGACCGGGTCCAAGACCCGAATCTCCTCTTCCCAGCCGAGGTGATCGAGGAGCGCCCGGTAGGCTCGCAGGTGAATTCCGGATTGAAATCCGCCAAGGTCGATCGGGACTCGATCTCCCTCCTCGTGATTTAACGCTGCCAGAACCCTTTCTCGCGGTGTCATGATCTCCATCCAAAAATCGTCTCCCTTTGGAGTGCGGCGGCCGAGCCTGCACTTAAAGCGCATCTCGGAACCGCCGCCCAATTTAGTGGCCCGCTTACTGCGCTCCGGGCTAAAGCCCGGTCGCTCCGTGTGCGGCTCACTATTTCCGGCGGCACTCCCGAGATGTGTATAAAGAGCGGCGGCAGAGCGAAGCGGCGACGCCGCTTTGGTCGGGCAAAATCGTGCGGGCCAGATCTCGGAGGGCTAAAGCGGCTTCGCAGCTTCGCACTGCAAAAAATCGTTGCCGCCGTACTCCAAAAAAGCCGGCGCAGCCAGGATGACGAGCGCCTGCCTTCTCGTCGCTTATCACGTCCCTAGCTGAAAATCGTCGTTCGTTTCCTGAATCCAGCTGCGCAGGTGACGCAGTTGAGCCTCCCTGATTTCCTTCATCCGTGGCTCAAACGCCAGATTCTTCATTTCTCCCGGATCATTCGTGCGATCGAAAAGCTGCTCACGATTCGCTCCGCCCGAATAAACGGCGTACTTGTATCTCTCGGTGATAACGGCCCTGCCCTTTCGCGTTTTGTCCCGATTATCGTCCGCCAGCTCAACGACCAGGGACTCGCGCCACTTGCCAGGGCGATCATCGAGGATTGCACGGAGACTGGCCCCTCGGACACGAGGAGGAATAGAGACGCCCGCATAGTCGCAAACGGTCGGAACAAGGTCCAGCCCTGACACAAGGTGCTTACCGTCCACCTTTCCCTGAGGGATTTGCCCCGGCAAACTGAGAACGAAAGGCACTGCGATGGCCTCTTCATAAAAGCAGAGCTTCGTCGGCCACCGGTGAGCACCCAAACCCTCACCATGGTCACTGGTGAAAACAACCAGCGTGCGATCAGCAAGTCCCTGAGCCTGAATAAGGCTGATCAGTTTTCCGATCTCGGCGTCCACTCGCTCCACGAGTCTGTAGTAATAATAGATATAGGCTCTCCATTGCTCCTCGCTCCAGCCTCTGGCCTTCAAGACCTCATGCCCGTAGTGATCGATCAGGCGCCTCTGCTGCACGAACTCGGGCTCAGGCTGGCTCGGCTCGTGATTCGCCGGGAGGGGCGGAAGCGAGGTTTCCTGCGGCAGCGGGGGAAAATCAGCCGGTCCGGCCGAGAAGAAACAGATGTCATGCGGGTTGTGGTAGGAGACGGACAGCAGGAACGGCTCTTTTCCAGGATGGTTCTGGAGGAAATTCAACGCTGCGTTGGTCACGGGCGCATCGGTCTCGTTTCCCCACATCCATCGAGGCGAGGAATAGTCGAAGGGAAGGGGTAAGAGTTCAAATCCTCGGACTTCTTTTTGTTCCGGGCGGAACTTATGTGGGTACATTCCGGGCAAATGCCACTTGCCGGCCCACGCAGTTCTGTATCCCGCCTCCCTGAAGCATTGCCCCAGGTTCGGCGTCTCTGGCGCAGGCGCACCCTCATTCCAGTTCACTCCGGTTTCGTGAGGCATGCAGCCGCTGACCAGACTGCTCCTGGACGGTCCGCAGATCGGGGCCGTGCAATAGGACCTTGCGAAGCGGACGCCTTTCTGGGCGAGGTAGTCCATGGAAGGGGTTTGGACGAACGGATTGCCAGCGGAACTCATCGCCGCGAGAGTCTGCTGATCTGTGAGAATCAGCAGTACATTGGGTTTCGAGCCTGCGGCCGATTTCCCTCTCCAGGCTGAGAGGTTGGCGACGGACGCCGCCGGGGACGCCAGAACCAGGCTGGATGCTCTACGGAACAGCTCACGCCGACTGATCACAGAGGCCTCCTCATAAGAACCGAGGGCATTTAAACCAGAGTCTGGATCTGGGTGTCAAGCGATGGAGTTAGGCGGAGTGGCACAGTTTGGGGCTGGAGTCGCGTTAGAGAGCCGTGCACGGAGCAGAGGGGCT
>JBHGBF010000070.1:0-28130 GCA_041946865.1 Acidobacteriota bacterium
TTCCACTATCCGGGTGCGCAAGGGGCATGCTGAACTCCAAAAGCGCCTGCCGCTTCGCTTGCAGAAAACTGAGCGGTTACAGGAGCATATGCAGGGACTGCTGCAACGCATCGCTATAGGCAGGTCGCACACCTTCCGCGGCGCGGGCCGCGGCGATTGACTGCCGGCGACGGCATTGTATACTTCCCCGGATGAAACCGGCGAGGGTCGCGAATAGGCGAAATACCAGGCTGGTCGCAGGAGCCGTCCTATTCGCCGCCGTCGTCCTGTCTTTGCTGTCCTATTACGTCCTCACAAATCCCGATATCCCTTTTCTCCTGTCCGAAAAGGGGGCGACTTGGGTCAAGCTGAAAAGGGCGATTTACGTAGAAACCTGGAGACATGAGGTCGAGCGGGTGACTTTCCGCACCCGGTTTACGGTCAATAAGTCGGTGGCCGCACCGATCCTCGTCGTCCGGGCCCTGAAAGACAGCGAGGTCCGCCTGGATGGTCGCCTGGCGGCGCCTTTCAGGGGGATTCTCCGTGAGTGGAAGAAATCCCGCTCGATCAATCTGGCGCCTTTTCTTTCACTCGGTCAGCACGAGCTTCAGATCACGGTTCAGAACAAGCAGGGGCCTGCCCTGCTGCTGGCTCACTGCGAGGCGTTAGGGGTTTTCACCTCGAGGGAGTGGACAGCGAGCTATGACGGGGTCCAATGGGTGTCGGTTCAATCGGCCGCGGATGCGGAGAGTCCCGAGGTGGCCGGACAGTTCGAAACAACCCTCCAGGCCTTTGCTTCGCTGGCGCCGTTTCAGATTAGTTTGTTTGCCGCCGTATTCGTGTCGGCTCTGGGACTCGCTTCTGGCTCCCGTTACAGCCAGGCGCTGACAAGCGTTCTTCTCCGGCCTTCACGGGTCCGCTGGTTCGTGCTCCTCGGCTGGGCGGCGCTTGCTCTCAATAACGCTCCCAGGTTGTCGCTGACGCACGGTTTCGACGTCCCGGATCACTACGAGTACATTGCCTACGTCGCCCAGACCGGCAGAATCCCGCTTGCTTCTGAGGGATGGCAGATGTTCCAGTCGCCGCTGTACTACCTGATTTCGGCGATTCCGTTCTGGCTTTTGTCTCAATTCTTCACACTGCGGACCGTCGCGCTGGGGCTGCGCGCCATCCCGCTGGCCTGCGGAATTCTGCAAGTCGAAGTCTGCTATCGGGCCATGCGCCACGTGTTTCCGGAAAAGAAGGACCTTCAGATTCTCGGGACCCTCGTGGGCGGGCTTATGCCCATGAACCTCTACATGTCTCAGTACGCGGGCAACGAGCCGCTGGCAGCGATTCTCACCTCTGTCCTGCTCCTGGTGTGTTTCACTCTTCTTGCCCGGGACCAGGCGCCTATTCCGCGGCGATTTCCCGCAGTTTTCGGCATGACCTGGGGCCTGGCGATATTGACGAAGGTGAGCGCCCTTCTCCTGGCGGCGCCGGCGCTGGGCTGTTTCGTCTATGCGGCCGCCCGACGCGGCTGGCGCCGCCGGAACCTCGCCGTTGCCCTGCTGGCGATGGCCGGCTTTCCAGTTCTCATCTCGGGCTGGTATCACCTCAGAAACTGGATCACCTTCGGCAAGCCCTTTATAGGAGGCTGGGATTCCGTGCGTGGGCTTGCCTGGTGGCAGGATCCGGGCTACCGAACGGTCAGCCAGCTGATCCGCTTCGGGGAAACCCTTATTCGCCCCGTCTTTTCGGGTACGCAGGGCTTCTGGGACTCGATCTACTCCACGCTCTGGGCCGACGGATTCCTCAGCTCGAGAACGGCGCTTGAGTACTGTCCGCCCTGGAATTACCGGTTCATGTTCTCCGGAATTCTGTTTGCACTCGTGCCGACTATCGCCATCATCCTGGGGATTCTCGGCGCTTTCCGAAAGGCGACAACACCCACCACTCGTGTCTGTCGGTTTGCCGCCGTGTGCCTGGCCGTCTACTTTTTGGCCGTGATTTTCGCCTACATCAATGTCCCGATTTACAGCGCGGCAAAGGCCACGTACACGCTGGGCCTTTTGCCCTGTTACGCCGCCCTGTGCGCCGCAGGTCTGGAATTGATGATGCGCGGCAGGTTCAGCCGGGCTTTGGCCGTCACTCTGATGGTCTGCTGGGCAGTGAACAGTTATCTGGCCTTCTTCGTTGTGCGTTAAGCCTTTCTCGGCTCGAATTGCGGTCAGTAGGTCCCCAGGTAGGTTTCGATTTCCCAGGGATGGACCTGCTCGATATAGCTTCGCCACTCGGCCCGTTTCGCGTCGATGAAGTGCTTATAAATATGCTTTCCGAGCGCCTCCTGCACCGTTTTGTCCTTCTCCAGCATGTCGAGCGCGTGATTCAGATTCGAGGGTAAATCCTCGATCTTGTGGCGGCGCCGATCACGCACGCTCATCTTGTAGACGTTCTTCTTCACGGGCGGCGGCGGCTCGAGCTGGTCCTTGATGCCCTCCAGGCCGGATTTAAGCATCACAGCCAGGGCCAGATAGGGATTGCAGCTTGGATCGGGCATCCTGACCTCGCAACGCGTTCCCTGCCCCCGCCGGGCCGGCACGCGGACGAGCGGGCTGCGGTTATGCTCCGCCCAGGCAACGCGCGTAGGCGCTTCATAGTCGGGAACGAGGCGCTTATAGGAGTTGATCAGCGGGTTAGTGATGGCGCAAAAGCCACGCGCATGCTTGAGGAGTCCCGCGATGTATTGACGGGCGCAACGACTCAACTGCAGCGGGTTCATCGGGTCAAAGAAAGCGTTCTGATCGCCGCGAAACAGCGACTGATGAGTGTGCATTCCCGAGCCGGGAACCCCGTAGATAGGCTTCGGCATGAATGTGGCGTGCAGGCCGTGGTCCCGGGCGACTTTGCGCACGACCAGCTTGAAGGTGGCGGTGTTGTCAGCCAGGGTGAGAGCCTGATCGTACTTCAGGTCTATCTCGTGCTGCCCCGGCGCGACCTCGTGATGCGCCGCCTCGATTTCAAAGCCGAGTGCCTCCAGGGTGTTGACGATGTCTCTGCGGGCCTCCTCGCCTTTATCCACCGGCGTCAAGTCAAAGTAACCCCCCGAGTCCTGGGTGCGAGTGGTCGGTTTGC
The DNA here is from genome assembly GCA_041946865.1 of Acidobacteriota bacterium. GTDB lineage: Bacteria > Acidobacteriota > UBA6911 > RPQK01 > RPQK01 > RPQK01. The sequence goes on from JBHGBF010000070.1 coordinate 3,094, forward strand.
CATGCTCGTCCTGGAGAAACAGAAAGAATTCGCACTCCACCCCGGCGTACATAGAAAAGCCCATCTGCGCGGCGTCCTCGAGAATCCTCTTCAACCGGGTTCGCGGACAACCTTGGAAGACACCGCCGTCGGGATAACGGATGTCGCAGATAAGCCTACCCACCTTGCCTCGCTCCAGGTGCTCCCAAGGGAAAATGCGGAACGTGTTAGGATCGGGCAACAGCAGCATGTCCGACTCTTCGAGACGGGCGAACCCTTCGATCGAGGACCCGTCGAACACAATCTGGCCGTCCAAGGCCTTTTCGAACTGACCGACCGGGACCTCGACGTTTTTGTTGTTTCCCATGATGTCGGTGAAATGCAGGCGCAGGAAACGCACCCGCTCTTCCTTGCAGATCTTCAAAACGTCGCTGTTATTCATAGCTTTATTCGAGGTTTTTACCATTCTTGCAGGTGATGAAGCCACTGAAAACCCGTGACGAGGTGACAAGGTGACCAGGTGACAAGGTTGACCGCAAGAGTCTACAGAGTCACCGCCCGCGAGCGCGCGCTGCACAGCTGCAGTCTCTTGCCTTTTCATCTTGTCACCCTGTTACCTTGTCACCTTGTCACCTTGTCACCCTTCCGGTTCCCAGCATGCCTCGTTCCGGCGTGTGCTATAATCCCCCACGTTTCGGGCTGCATGAAAAGGCTGTTCATCGTCCTCGAGATGATCAAGTTCGAGCATACGGTCTTTGCGATCCCCTTCGCCTTTCTGGGCGCTTTTTTAGCCGCTCGCGGCTTCCCTGGCTGGAGACCGACGCTCTGGGTCATCCTGGCGATGTTCGGCGCGCGCAGCGCGGCCATGGGATTTAACCGTCTGGTCGACGCCGATATCGACAGCCGAAATCCGCGCACTGCTAACCGCGCGTTACCCCGCCGGCTCCTGAGCAGGAGATTCGTGCTCCTCTTCGTGGTATTCTCCTCGCTCCTGTTCTTCTTCTCGGCCTGGCGTCTGAACCGGCTGGCTCTGCTCTTGTCACCCCTGGCGCTCTTTATCGTACTGGGGTATAGCTATACCAAGCGCTTCACGTCCCTGTCGCACGCGCTTCTCGGGCTCTGCCTCGGGATCGCCCCTGTCGGGGGCTGGGTTGCCGTCCGGGGCGCCCTGGACGTCGCCCCCTTTTACCTTGCAGCCGCTGTGCTTTTCTGGGTCGCCGGATTCGACATCATCTACGCCTGTCAGGATGTGGAGTTCGATCGGTCGGCCGGGCTTTATTCAATGCCCGCCCGATTGGGGATTCGCCGTTCGCTCCAGGTCTCATCGGCATTTCACGTCCTCATGGTCTTCCTGTTAAGTTGGGTTTTCTGGCTGTTTCGGCTCTCGATGGTGAGCTGGATCGGCCTGGGGCTTGTCGCGTTCGGCCTGATCTACGAGCACAGCCTGGTCAAGGCCGAGGACCTGAGTAGGGTGAACGCTGCGTTTTTCACAATAAACGGAATCATCAGCGTAGCGCTGTTCGTTTTCGTGGGTGCGGATCTATGTCTTTTCGTCTAGGCGACATTCTCATCAAGAGAGGCCAGCTGAAACCCGAACAGCTGCACGCCGCCATCAGGTACCAGAAGGAGCATGGCGGCAAGCTGGCGAACATTCTCGTCGACCTGAATTTTGTCAACGACGAGGCAATAGCCAAGATCCTGAGCCAGCTTTACGACGTTCCGTACGTGGCATTGAACGAGATCGAGGTCGACCCGGAAGTCGTTCGCCTGATCCCGATAGAAACCGCCATCCGATACCAGGTGCTGCCGCTGCACCGCGCCGGGACCGTCCTGACGACGGCCGTCTCCGACCCGACCAACGTCACCGTCCTCGACGAAATCAAGTTCCGGACCGGCTATCACGTCGAACCGGTTGTCGCGACGCAGAGCGCCATCAAGGAGTCGATCGAGAAGTACTACGGTACGGAACAGACGATTGCGCTCAAGAAGGTCTATGACGAGCTGACCGCCGAGGGTGAATACGAGATCAACCTGGCGCCCGAAGAGACCGAGATGGATATCGCCGAACTGCAGAAGAGCAGTTCGGAAGCCCCCATCATCCGCCTGGTCAACCTGATCCTGGCGGATGCTATCCGCAAGGGGGCCAGCGACATTCACCTGGAGCCGTTCGAGAGAGAGATGCGGGTCCGGTACCGAATTGACGGCGTGCTTTTCCCGGTCATGACCCCGCCGAACAAATTTCGGGACGCGCTGACGTCCCGGGTCAAGATCATGTCGAACCTCGACATCAGCGAGCGCCGGATCCCGCAGGACGGCCGCATCAAGATCCGTATCAATGACAACGGAAAGCGGAAGGAGATCGATTTTCGAGTCTCGACGCTGCCGACCCTCTTCGGCGAGAAGATCGTTCTGCGCATCCTCGACAAGGCGAAGCTGCCGCTTGACCTGACCCTGCTCGGTTTCGAGCCTCAGTCACTGGCCAAATTCGAGTGGGCGGTCAAGCAGCCGTATGGAATGATCCTGGTTACGGGACCGACCGGCAGCGGCAAGACCAGCTCGCTTTACACGGTCCTCAACAAGCTGAACACCGACGAAGTCAACATCATGACCGCCGAGGATCCTGTCGAGTACAACTTCCACGGGATCAACCAGGTCCAGACCAAGGAACAAATCGGCCTGACTTTCGCGGCTTGTCTGCGTGCCTTTCTCCGTCAGGACCCCAACATCATTATGGTGGGCGAAATCCGTGATCTCGAAACCGCGGAAATCGCCGTAAAAGCAGCGTTGACCGGACACCTGGTGTTGAGCACCCTGCATACCAACGATGCTCCCTCCAGCATCGACCGGCTGTTGAACATGGGGATCGAGCCGTTCCTGGTGACGACTTCGATTAACCTGATCTGCGCCCAGCGGCTGGTACGAAGGATCTGCAAGGAATGCAAACAGGAAGTGGACACCCCTCCGGAAGCGCTTGTCGAGCTCGGGTTCCCGGCCAGCATGGTCAAGGGCATGGCGATCTACCAGGGGGCCGGTTGCCCGAAGTGCAATGACAGCGGATACAAAGGTCGTATCGGACTGTTTGAGGTCATGGAAATGAGCCCGGCGATTCAGAACCTGGTCCTGACCGGGGGCCGCGGTGCGGTGATTCGCGACAAGGCCCGCGAGGAGGGGATGATCACCCTGCGGGAAAGCGGCCTCGAAAAAATACGGGCCGGTATGACCACAATCGAGGAAGTCTTGCGGGAAACGACCTTGTACTAGATGGCTGATTCTCTGATACAGTTTCGCTGATCACGAGAGTGTGCCGCTCCTGATCGGTGTTATCCGTTAGCTGTCAATCGGTAACAGGCAAGTGGCGGCCTGCTTGGTGACACGTGTCACGCATGTACGACAGGCCAGATAGGTAGAATCGACCTCCGATGGAAACGACTCCGCTGTCACTTACGGAACTCCTGAACAAAGTCGGAGATATGCATGGCAGTGACCTCCACCTGAGCGCGGGTTCCCCCCCGCGGATCAGAGTTCATGGGGAGATGCTCAGCCTGAATCTGCCCGTCTTAAAGCCGGCCGAAACAAAACGGCTGGCTTACAGCGTCATGACCGACGAGCAGAAGTTCCGCTTTGAACAGGCGTTGGAGCTCGACTTCAGTTTTGGCGTCAAAGGTCTGGCCAGATTCCGGGCGAACGTCTTCACTCAACGCGGCGCCGTTTCCGCCGTCTTCCGAATCATTCCCTTCAGCATACCCACTTTCGAGGAGCTGAACGTTCCGCCCGTCATGCAGAAGCTCTGCGAAAAACCGCGCGGCCTGATCCTGATCACGGGACCGACCGGAAGCGGGAAGTCGACCACGCTGGCGGTGATGATCGACAAGATCAACCGGGAAAGACGCGCTCATATCATCACGATCGAGGACCCGATTGAGTTCCTCCATGAACATAAGAACTGCGTGGTCAACCAGCGGGAAGTTCACGCGGACACGCACTCGTTTGCCAATGCGCTGCGCGTGGCCTTGCGTGAGGACCCGGATGTCGTGCTCATCGGGGAAATGCGCGACCTGGAGACCGTCGAATCGGCGCTGCGCATCGCCGAAACGGGACACCTGACCTTCGCCACACTGCACACCAACTCCACGTACTCGACAATTAACCGTATCGTGGATGTCTTTCCGCCCCATCAGCAACAGCAGATCAGAACTCAGCTGTCGATGGTCCTCGAGGGCATCATGTGCCAGACCCTCTTACCGCGGGCAGATGGTACGGGCCGGATTATGGCCGCGGAGGTCATGATCCCGAATTCGGCCATTCGAAATCTCATTCGGGAAAACAAGATTCATCAGATCTATTCCGCCATGCAGACCGGGCAGGAGAAGTACGGCATGCAGACCATGAACCAGGCGCTGGCTGTGCTTCACCAGCAGCGCAAAGTCTCTTACGAAGAGTGCATCAGCCGCTCGTCCAACCCGGACGAACTGATAGACATGTTGAAACGGAGCGGAAGTCGGGAGCCGGTTCGCGCCTGACGCCTTTTTCCGCATTCGGTGGTGCTGTAGTTTGGGGGAGGGGATATGCCGGTCTATAGGTACCGAGGCCGAAGATCAGATAGCGGAGCGGCTGTAGTCGGAGAGCGAGCTGCCTCGAATAAACAGGCCTTGGCAGCGCTGCTTAGAAACGAGAGGATTCTTCCCGTCAGTATCGTCGAGAAAACCGAAGAAACGGCTGCCGCCCCGCGCTCTCGACGCGGCGTCTCATCCAAGACCCTGGCCCTTTTTACCCGCCAATTCTCGGTCATGATTGACTCGGGGCTCCCCCTGACTCAATGCCTGACCATCATGGCGGACCAACAGGAAAACCGGTCCTTCCGCCACATCCTCGAAAAAGTGAGGGAGGACGTCGAGGCCGGCTCGACCTTGGCCGATGCCATGAAAAAGCACCCGAGTGCTTTCGACCGGCTCTTCACGAACATGATCTCGGCCGGTGAGATCGGCGGTATTCTCGACGTCATTCTGAGGAGGCTTTCGATTTTTGTCGAGAAAGCCGCCAAGCTCAAGCGGGCTATCGTGTCCGCCTCCGTGTACCCCTCGGTCATCATCTGCGTGGCGATCATCGTGGTCTTCGTCATCATGATCTGGGTGATCCCGGTCTTCTCGACCGTCTTTACCGGCATGAATATCACGCTGCCGCTACCCACCCGCATCGTCATAGGGCTCAGCAACTTCATGTCTGAGTTCGTTCTGCCTATCGTGGCACTGACCGTGCTCACGGTGCTCGGCGTGCGCTACTACTACAAGATTGACAGCGGGCGGTTCGTGATTGACCGACTTCTGCTGCAAATCCCGGTCATCGGCCTTGTCCTTAAAAAGACAGCCATAGCCCGCTTCTCCCGAACCTTGGCTACCCTGCTCGTCAGCGGAGTCTCGATCCTCGAAGCCCTGGATATCGTGGCGGGCACGGCCGGAAATGTGATCGTTCAGCAGGGCCTCCTCAGGGTCCGGAAAGAAGTCGAAGAGGGCAAAACCCTCGTTGAGCCTCTGAAAAAAGTCGGCATCTTTCCCCCGATGGTCACTCAGATGGTGGGTGTGGGCGAGCAGACTGGCGAGCTGGATCAGATGCTCGAGAAACTGGCTGATTACTACGAAGAGGAAGCCGATTCGGCAATTGCCAATATGATGTCTCTGTTCGAACCGGTGATGATTGTCGTCCTCGGCGTTGTCATCGGCGGCATCGTTATTTCCCTCTATTTGCCGATCTTTACCTTGATTAACAAACTCGCCACACGCTGATGACGATTCGCCGGCAACTGCAGATTTTGATCGTTCTCAGGCTGGTGCTCGTCAGCCTGGTCTCCGCGGCCGCTCTGTCGACGTCGGTATTCGGGCCGTCGACGTCGCAGTTTCTCAAGCTCTTCCTGCTCGCCGTCTATGTCCTGTCCGGGATTTACTTCCTCTTCTTGAGCTATACCGAGCGACCGGAGGAGCTGTACAGCCTGCAGTTCTTCTCGGATCTGCTGCTGATCTCGCTCCTGATTTACTTCTCCGGAGGAACCTCTTCGCCTTTCAGTCCCCTCTACGTGCTGGTCATCGTCTACGCCAGCTTGATCAGGTATCGAAAAGGCGCTCTGCTGGCCGTCGTCCTCAGCATGATCTCCTACATCGGCATCGCCCATTTGGAGTACCTGCACTGGATTCCCAATACCGAGCCGTCCATTTACTCACAACTGGTTTACCGGATTCTCTGGAACATAATGGGATTCATCGCGGTGGCGCTCCTTGGTTCTTACTTGTCGGAACGAGTGCAAAAGACTCGCCAGGAGCTGGGCGCCATCAAGATGCTGCACGATAACATCGTCAACAGCATCAGGACAGGCCTGATGACCCTCGACATGGGCGGGTTGATCACCTCGTGTAACCGGGCGGCCGGCGAGATCCTGGGGCGCGAACGCAAAGACCTGATCAACTGCTCCCTGGACCTCGTCTTCCCTATGCATATCCGGGAGACGATCGTCAGCTCGAACTTCAAGCCGACGTGCAGGCCTCTTCGCACCGAGTGCTGGGTGAGCTGCCAACACGCGACGCCCGTCTTTGTCGGGATGAGCTGTTCGCCCCTGGTCAGCGAGTCCGACGAACAGATTGGTTTCGTCTTGGCCTTTCAGGATCTAACCGAGATCAAGAGGCGTGAAGAGGAACTGCAACTCAAAGAAAAAATGGCGGCAATCGGGCAGGTTGCCGCCGGAGTGGCTCACGAGATTCGAAATCCGCTGGGCGCGCTTTCCGGCAGCATTCAGCTGTTACGTTCCGAGCTAAAGCTCGAGCCCGCGCATGAACGTCTGATCGAGATTGTCCTCAGAGAGTGTGCCCGCCTGAACCAGACCGTTTCCGATTTCCTGACGTACGCGGGTCCGCCGCCACCGCGTTTGCGGCGGCTGGATCTTGTGGCCGAAGTCCTGCGGACCATCGCTCTCTTCACCAAGTCCCCCGAGTCGGAACAGCACCATTCCATCGAGATTGTCTCCGCTCCTTCCTCGGCCTGGTGCCTGATCGACCCGGATCAGGTTTCTCAGGCGGTCTGGAATATCCTCCAAAACGCCGTCCGCGCGATGCCCGACGGCGGCAAGATCCGAGTCCGGATCACAGCCACCCGGTCGGAGGTCAAGCTCAGCATCAGAGACGCGGGCATCGGGATGACGGAAGAGGAAAAGAACAAAGTTTTCCAGCCGTTTCATGCGGGGTTCAAGAAGGGAGTAGGCCTGGGGATGGCCATCGTCTACCAGATCATGCAGCAGCACAACGGCCGAATCGAGATCGAAAGCCGCCTTGGGAAAGGTACGGTTGTGTCCGTCTATTTTCCGGCCATCGAATTCAGCACGGCAGCTGTGGCCCAGTTCGACTCGACGTCCGGTACTCCTCATCTGGCGTGATAGGCCGTGAACCACTCGTCGCCCCTTACGAACCTTCACGACGCCCGGATGGAGCGGCCGCTCTGCCGGATGCTGCTCCTGCTCGCGCCGTTTGTCCTGGTCGTTGTCATTTACACCCACTCATTACCGAAAGAATTCACCAACTGGGACGACCCCAAGTACATCCTCGATAACCCTCTGATTCAGACAATCTCGTTCCAAAACCTCCAGAACATCCTTGCGACCCCCTACTTCGCCAACTACGCCCCAGTGACGATGCTATCCTTTACATTGGACATCAGTCTCTGGGGGACAAACGCCAATGCGTTTCACCTTCACAATGTCCTTCTGCATTTGGCCGCCCTGGTCGCGCTCTACGTCCTCCTCGGCCAGTTCCGACTTGGTACCTGGCCTCGCAGCCTGGCCGTCTTGGCGTTTGCCGTCCATCCGACAGCGGTGGAGTCGGTAAGCTGGGCATCGGAAAGAAAGAACCTGCTCGCCTCTCTGTTCTTTCTGATTTGTCTCAGCCAGTACCTGCGCTACACGCGGACCTCAGGTCTCGGACCCTACCTGCTCTCGCTCCTGTTCTTCCTTTTATCCGTCCTGTCCAAGGCCACGACTGTCGTCACTCCGCTGATTCTCCTGGCTTATGACTACCTGTGGGAAGGCAAGAAAGCCAAAGAGATCCGCCTGATGGACAAAGCGCCTTTTTTTCTCCTGACTGCGGTACAGGTCTACGTGTCCATCCGGGCGGCAGGCCACGGGGCAGCCCTTCACTCTTATTACGGAGCGTCTGCCTGGCTGAGCCTGCTTGATTCCGGGCGGCTGGTCCTGGAGTACCTGAAGCTCATCTTTTGGCCGGCAGGACTGACTCCGCTCATCACCCCGAAGCTGATTCCTTCGGCCTTTGACTGGCGCGTCCTCGGCCCTTTTCTCGTTATGGCGCTGGTATTCGCCGTTTGGATCCGGTTGGGGAGCCGGAGATCCCTTTTCTGGCCGGCCTTCTTCCTGCTTCTGCTCGCCCCCGTGATGAACATCGTCCCGCTCCCTGTCGTCATGGCCAATCGCTACCTCTATCTACCCCAGATCGGCGCCTGGGTCCTTCTGGGCATCCTCCTCGAAAAACTCGACCGGATCAGTCAACGCCGCTGGCGTCCCCTCCTCTTGAGCCTCGTCTTCATCGGGACGGGGGCCCTGACGTTTCAAGCCCGCTCATGGGCAGGCGCCTGGAGCAACAGTATCTCGCTCTGGCGAGACGCTGTGCGCAAAGACTCGATGAACCTGGTGGCCCGTGCCAACCTGGGTCACGCTTATCTCGAAAAAGGACGCACCCGGGAAGCGGCCAGGCAGTTTGCCGCCGTGCTCGGTTTTCAACGTGACAATGTCCTCGCTTTGACGGGTCTGGCCGCTTGTGCCTTGGCACAGGATGATTTCATGAAGGCGCAGTCTTATGCCACCCAGGCCACCGTGTCTTTCCCCGAATATCCCTTGGCTTTTCAATTGCTGGGCAGGTCACGTCTGCTTCAGGGAGACCTGATCGGGGCCCGCGAGGCGCTGGTCAAGGCGTACGAGCTGAATCCTTTGGATAACGGGATCTTAAGTGATCTCGTCTCGGTTTACGAGCGATCAACCCAGCCTCTGGATGGAACCTTCCTGGCCGATCTCATGATCCGGAATTCCCCTGACAGCTACGAGGGCTATTGGGCGCGCGCCCGATTGCTGATGGCCGGCCGGCGCTACGACGAAGCGACGCCCTTCCTGGAAGCGGCGGTCGGGCACTGGCAGAAGACGGGCCGCCCGCTCGATCCCGGCATAGCCCGGGCGTTAGGCGAGGCCCGGGCAAAAGCGCGCAAGGGCCCCTGACCGCTACCGCTTCCGTTTTTCTACTCTGGCGAGCGCTTCCCGGATCTCGGCTGAGTTCGGGGCCAGCCGCAACGCCTCTCTGTAACTCGCCGCGGCGCGATCAAGCTGCCCGCAATCCTCATACAGCTGTCCCCTGTTCCGATGAGCCGCAGGGTTTAGCGGATCAAGCTGGACAGCAAGATCAAACACCCGGGCCGCTTCGCTGAACTGCCCTTGAAGAGCACGGGCGGCGCCGAGGTTCATCAGGGCCCCGCTATCGCCCGGATTTTCCTCAAGCAACTTTTGATATTCGGCAGCCGCCATCGCAAACTGGCTCCTCGCCAGATAGTACCGCCCCCGGCCGTATCGCGCATCTCGATCCTGAGGGTCCATCTTCATCGCTTGCGTGTAGTGGCTGAATGCCTCGTCCATTCGTCCTAATGAGAACAGGGCATGGCCGAGCGTGCAATGGAAACGGGCATTCAGCCAGTCCTCCTTGACCGCCGCTCGCAGATAGGCGATCGCCTCAGCCGCTTTTCCCTGCAGCTGGAGCATTCGGCCCTGGTTGTGAAGCGCTTCCGGGTAGTCCGGCTTGATCTCCAGCGACCGGCGGAAGTGGAACGCGGCCGCTTTCAAGTTCCCTTCCTCGCCCAGAGTTGCGCCCAGATTGTTATGCGCGAAAAAGTTGTTTTCTGTTGTCTCGATCGCGTGCTCAAACAGTGAGCGACTGTCGCTCCAGTACCGGTTCTGTCGAACGGTGACCCACGCCAGAGCCGGCAGGACAACCAGCAGAAAAGTACTTGCAAATGCCAGCGAAGCCCGGCGAGACCCGCTCACCAGGTCTCTCCCGAGCCAGACAAGCGACAAAAACAAGCCGATCGATGGAATATAGGTATAGCGATCAGCCATGCCCTGGTAACCGATCTGCACGAGCCCGATCACCGGGAGAAGCGTACCCAGGTACCAGAACCAGCCGGCTGCAAGGTACGGGCGCGTCCGAACGGCCAGAACCGCGATGAGCGTGATCGAGCCTACAACCACGACAGCCGGCAGCAAATCGAGGATCGACAGGCCGAAACCCGGATGGGGATAGAAAACCGCGAGATTCCTGGGCAAGAAGGTCTTGCCTAAATACCGCGTGTAGGCCACAAAAGCGTTCTCTAAACGAAGCAGGGCCGGCAGGCTCGCTCTCGAAACCTGATGCTGCACCGCCAGCGAAACTACGCTGACCGCGGCGGCCATCGCTAACCACACGACTTTTTCAAGAACGAGGGGCCGGACCGCTCGCAGTGAGACCGGAAACGTCAAGCGCCTCATCGGCCAGTAATCGAAGAGCAGAAAAACAAAGGGCCACGTGACGAGCATCGGTTTCGACATGAGGCCCAAGGCCAGAAGGACGGTCACGTTCAGCCAGCGTCCCGCCGTCTTGTTCCGGCAATACCGGACGTAGGCGCCTAAAGCCAGCAGGCCGAAAAAAGTGCTGAGGAGGTCTTTCCTTTCAGCAATCCAAGTGACGGATTCGCAATGCAGGGGATGCAGGGCGAACAGGCCGGCGACCAGAAAAGTCGCGAACCTCTCGCCAGTGGCAGCGAACAGAACCAGGAACAAAGCCGCAGTATTGGCCAGATGAAAGAGCAGGTTAACCGCGTGAAACCCGGCCGGGTTCAGCCCGAACAGCTCCACGTCTATCATGTAGGACAACCACACGAGCGGGTGCCAGTTGGAAAAGTAACCGGTCGTCAAGGCCCATTTAAGGTTGTCCAGGCTCAGTCCAGCCTGCACGCGGCTGTTTTTTGTAACATATTGCGGATCGTCCAGGTTGAGAAAGGGAAAACCGAGGGTTTCATGGTAGGCCCAAAAAGTCCCGGCAAGGAGGACCAAAGCCAAAAGCCAGAGGAGGAGGTCCCTCACCGGGCGCTGGCCGCGAGACGGCATCAGGCGGCCGATCAGCCGGAGACGGGCATCAGGCCTGGATCCGCCAGGGGGGGACTTCACCCCGTTGTCTCTCACCTTTTCCGTAACCATCTAGCTTGCGACCCGTCTCAACTGCAACGACTCCATGCGGTGGCGCAACGAGCGGTAGGACAGTTTGAGAATCTCGGCGGCCTTGGTCTGATTGCCGTTTGCCAGGAAGAGAGCGTGCTCGATCGCCTGCTTTTCAACGTCTTTCAGAAAGCTTTCCAGGTCCAGTCCCTCTTCGGCGGAGAACAAGGGAACCGAGGTGTGCGGCACCCGGCCACCCCGCAGAACATGCTCCGGCAAATGCTTCTTCTGCATGAACTCGGCCGTTTCGAGCGTAACGGCCCGTTCGATGACGTTCTCCAGCTCGCGGACGTTGCCTGGCCAGCGATACTCCTCCAGACAGTGCAACGCTTCCTCCGTAATGCCCTTGATGTTACGGTCCAGCTTCCGGTTGTATTTCTGCAGGAAATGACGGACCAGAGGGAGAATATCAGCACGGCGCTCCCGCAGCGGCGGAATATTGATGGGGATCACCGCAAGTCGATAGTAGAGGTCTTCGCGAAAGCGTCCTTCTTCGATCTCTTTGGCGATGTTCCGATTCGTGGCCGCAATGACCCGGGCGTCGAAAGGAATCTCCTCCGTCCCGCCGACCCGCCGTATTTTCTTGTCCTGAAGGGCCCGCAGCAGCTTGACCTGCATGGCCGGCGACATTTCAGCGATTTCATCAAGAAAAAGGGTCCCTCCGGCCGCAGTCTCGAAGAGCCCTTTCTTGGTGTTGACGGCGCCGGTAAAGGCACCCTTCATATACCCGAACAGCTCGCTCTCGAGCAGAGTCTCAGGAAACGCTCCGCAATTGATGGAAACAAATGGACAGTCTCGACGCGGCCCGGCTTTGTAGATCGCCCTCGCCACCATTTCCTTTCCGGTGCCGCTCTCACCAGTAATGACGACTGAACTGTCGGTCAAGGAAATAGTCCCGATCAGCTTGTAAATGTCGAGCATGGGCGCCGAAGTCCCGACCAGCTCGCTGCCCAAAGGCAGCTCGCTCTCCAACACCCGGACCTTGCGCTTCAAATCCCGGGCAGTAAGCGCGTTGGAGACGAGGTTCTTGAATTTATCGATCTCAAAGGGCTTCGTGACGTAGTCGAAAGCGCCCAGTTTGAGTGCTTCAATCGCGGTCTCAGAAGAGGCATGCGCCGTAATGAAAATGAAGGGTGTGTCGGGATCGGAGTTTCGAGCCGCCTTCAGAAACGAGAGCCCATCAAGACCAGGCATCCGGATATCCGAGATAACGAGATCAAACGCCGGATGGGAATTGATCAGGCGCAAGGCCGCGCCGCTGTCCAGGCTGCCTGTCACGTCATGCCCTTCCTTTTTCAGCATGTACTCCAAAAACTCGACCATGCTCTTTTCGTCGTCCACTACCAGAATTCTCGCCATAAAGAGCCTGCCAAAAGTAATTGGTGCAAGGACGCAGACAGATCCGATTATAAGCAAAACATTAACCCTTTTTGTCATCGATTTGACGGAAATCGTCAGGTTCGGCGGGCTGCCAGCATCCGGCACTGCCTCAAACCCTGTGCTGAGGCGGATCACTGCCTGGCCCCATTTCTGGCACGGGGATTGCTACGCTAAGAGAGGACCGATGGGGTCTGCTAAAAACGGAGGGACAAATTCATGAAACACGACAAGGGATTCTCTTTGATTGAATTGCTGATCGTCGTGGCTATTATTGGAATTATTGCCGCGATCGCAATTCCCAATTTCACCACCTCGCGGATAGCGGCGAACGAAGCGTCCGCTATTTCCGCTGTAAGAACAATCTGCACCGCCCAGATTACCTATGCGTCAACCGTCGGCAACGGTCAGTACGGTGGCTTGGCTAACCTCTCCGGCACCACCCCTCCGCTGATCGACACGGTATTGGCTTCCGGAACCAAGAGCGGTTACACCGTCAACACGGCGTCGGCCGGTGCCGGTCTGTTCACGGTGGGCGCCACCCCCACTACCGTAGGAACGACCGGGTGGCGGACCTTCACCGCCGATCAGACCGGCGTCATCTACGCAAACGGCAACGTCCTGAACAACTAGCCACAACTCAGGCTGAGGTCAGGGAAAAAGGGCAGCCCGAAGGCTGCCCTTTTTTGTGCTACTCCGCTTCTTCCAGCTCCGCTCCTTCTTCCAGGTTGTCTTCCGGCGTCTCTTCTCCCTCGATTCTCTGCATGTCTTCCAAACCGAACTCCTGTTCGAAGCCGAACGGCTCTTCTTCGGGCTGCATGTCGGCCAACGCGTTCTCGACCTCGATCCTCCGGTAGTACTCCATGCCGGTTCCCGCGGGAATCAATCGGCCCATGATCACGTTTTCCTTCAGCCCGCGCAGGTAGTCGATCTTGCCGCTGATAGCCGCTTCCGTCAGCACGCGGGTCGTCTCCTGGAAGGAGGCCGCCGAGATGAAGGAATCGGTGCTCAGTGACGCCTTGGTGATTCCGAGAAGCAGCGGACGGCCGGTAGCCGCCTTGCCGCCCTCAGCCGTCACGCGGTCGTTCTCTTCCTGGAACCGGAACTTGTCGACCTGCTCCTCCAGGAGGAACTCGGTGTCACCCACGTCTTCGACCTTGATCCAGCGCATCATCTGCCGGACGATGACTTCAATGTGCTTGTCATTGATGTTGACACCCTGCAGCCGGTAAACCTCCTGGATCTCATTGACCAGGTACCGCTGGAGCTCTTTCTCGCCGAGAACCCGGAGAATGTCGTGCGGGTTGCGCGGGCCGTCCATCAACGCCTCGCCGGCCCTCACGTACTCGCCTTCCTGCACGTTCACATGCACGCCGCGCGGCAGCAGGTACTCGGCTCTTGCGCCGGTCTCGTTCTCGACTACGATTTTCCGCTGGCCGCGACTGATGCCGCCATATTTGACGATGCCGTCGATCTCGGTGATAACGGCCGTTTCTTTTGGCTTTCGCGCCTCAAACAGCTCGACGACACGCGGCAGACCACCGGTAATGTCCTTGGTCTTGGTCGTCTCACGCGGGATCTTAACCAGCGTGTCTCCGGGAAAGACCTCATCACCCGCATCGATCATCAGGTGCGCCTTGGACGGGATCAGGTATGACTTGATGATCTTTCCATGCGCGTCTTTGATCTGGATCTGCGGCTGCCGCTTCTCGTCCGGGGATTCGGTGATGACCTTACGCGAAAGACCCGTGACCTCGTCCACCTCTTCCTTCATCGTCAGGCCTTCGGTGATGTCCTTGAACGTCACCGTTCCGCCGACTTCGGTCAGGATTGAGAACGTGTACGGGTCCCACTCGACCAGTTTCTGTCCGGGCTCGATTTTCTGGCCGTCCTTGGCCATCAGACGCGCGCCGTAGATGACCGAGTATCTTTCCTTTTCCCTTCCGCGCTCGTCCTGGACAATGAGACTGCCGTTGCGGTTCATGACGACCAGGTAGCCTTCCTTGTTGGTGACCGTCTGGATGTTCAGGAACCGCACGGTTCCGGCGCTCTTGGACTCCACGGTTGACTGCTCTTCAATCCGGCTGGCCGTGCCTCCAATGTGAAAGGTCCTCATCGTCAGCTGTGTGCCCGGCTCCCCGATCGACTGCGCCGCCAGCACTCCGACGGCTTCACCCATCTCGACCATTTCGCCGCTGGCCAGATTGCGGCCGTAGCACATGCGGCACAGTCCTCGTTTCGACTTGCAGGTGAGAACGGAACGGATCTTGACCTTCTCAATACCAGCCGCCTGGATGGCCGCCGCCATGTCCTCGTCGATATCCTGATTCAGGTCCACCAGAGTCTCGCCGGTGAAGGGATCAACGACGCGCTCCAACGCCACGCGGCCGATAATGCGGTCGCGCAGGGATTCGATGATCTCGCCTCCTTCAACCAGCGAGGTCACCTCGATGCCGTCGAGCGTCTGACAGTCTTCCTCGGTAATGATGACGTCCTGGGCAACATCCACCAGCCGGCGGGTCAAGTAGCCGGAATCGGCGGTTTTCAGCGCGGTATCGGCCAGACCCTTGCGGGCGCCGTGCGTCGAAATGAAGTACTGCAGCACGGTCAGACCTTCACGGAAGTTCGCGGTAATCGGCGTCTCGATGATTTCGCCCGAAGGCTTGGCCATCAGACCTCGCATGCCTGCCAGCTGGCGCAACTGCTGCTTGCTGCCGCGCGCGCCGGAGTCGGCCATGATGTAAATGGAGTTCAACTCCTGGCTCGACTCTTCATACGATCCCATCGCCTCAAACATCTCGTCGGAGATCTTTTCGGTAACGTCCGACCAGATGGCGACTACCTTGTTGTAGCGCTCGCCGTTGGTGATGGCGCCGTCCAGATACTGCTGCTCGACCTCAATGACTTCCTCTCTCGCCTTCTCAACCAGGCTTTCCTTGTTCTCCGGGATGATCAGGTCATCGATGGAGATCGTGAAGCCGGCCTTCGTCGCATACAGGAAGCCCAAATCCTTCAGCTCGTCGAGCATCTGCACGGCCGTCTCCAAGCCAAACCGCAGGTAGCAGTAGTTACACAACTGCTGGAGACCCTTTTTCTTCAACAGACCGTTAATGTACGGCATGTCCTTCGGCAGATGGTCGTTGAAAAGGGTGCGGCCGACCGTCGTCGAGATCAGCTGGTTGTGCACTTCCTGAACATCAGCGTGCAGGACCGCCTGCGTATCGTACTGAGTCGTCAGGTCAATCAGCTTCCCCGTGTAGCGCAGGAAAATCTGCGTGCGAAGCTCCACCTCGCCGGCGTGCAGGGCATGATGAACGTCCTCCACGCTGGCGAAGGATCTTCCCTCGCCTTTCGCCCCGCGCTTGGAGCTCGTCAGGTAGTAACACCCCAGAACGATGTCCTGGCTCGGCGTGGCAAGCGGCTGCCCGTTGGCCGGCGACAAGATGTTGTGGCTCGACAGCATCAGCACGGCTGCCTCGACCTGGGACTCCTGGGACAACGGGATGTGAACCGCCATCTGATCGCCGTCAAAGTCCGCGTTAAAGGCGGTGCAAACCAACGGATGGATCTTGATGGCCTTGCCCTCGACCAGTACCGGCTCGAAGGCTTGGATTCCCAGGCGGTGCAGCGTCGGAGCACGGTTCAGCAGGATTGGGTGCTGCTTGATCGCTTCTTCCAGGATGTCCCACACAATGGGCTCTTGGTTCTCAACCATCTCCTTGGCGCCCTTGATCGTGGTGGCGTGGCCGTCCTTCTCGAGCCGGTTATAGATGAACGGCTTAAAGAGCTCGAGCGCCATGATCTTCGGGAGACCGCACTGGTGCAGGCGCAGCTCAGGACCGACGACGATAACAGTTCGGCCGGAATAGTCGACGCGCTTTCCGAGCAGGTTCTGGCGGAATCTCCCCTGTTTTCCCTTGAGGGTGTCGGACAGCGATTTCAGGGGGCGGTTTTTCACACCGCGCAAGACACGGCCACGCCGCCCGTTATCGAAGAGGGCGTCGACCGCTTCCTGCAGCATGCGCTTTTCGTTCCGGATGATGACTTCCGGAGCGCGCAACTCCATCAGTTTCTTCAGCCGGTTGTTCCGGTTGATAACCCGACGATACAGGTCGTTCAGGTCGGAGGTGGCGAAACGGCCGCCATCGAGCGGGACCAGGGGACGCAGCTCAGGCGGGATGACCGGGATCACGTCCATGATCATCCACTCCGGCCGGTTCCCGGATTTGCGAAACGATTCAATGACCTTCAGCCGCTTCGAGTACTTGAGGCGCTTCAGCTGCGACGTCTCGTTCTTCATCTTGAAGCGAAGATCGATCGTCAGCGCGTCCACGTCGACTCTGCGCAGCAGTTCCTTGATCGCTTCGGCGCCCATACCGGCTTCGAACCGGCCGGCGTATTCAGCCTGAAGTGCTCGATAACGTTCCTCGGTCAGAAGCTCACGCTCCTTCAGCGGCGCTTCCCCGGGATCAATAGTTACGTAGGCCTCAAAGTACAAAATCCGCTCCAGATCGCGGAGCGAAATATCGAGCAAGTGGCCGATTCGGCTCGGCAGTCCCTTGAAAAACCAGACATGGGAGCACGGGCTGGCTAATTCGATATGCCCCAGCCGCTCGCGCCGGACTTTCGACAAAGTCACCTCGACACCGCACTTGTCGCAGACCACCCCGCGGTGCTTCATGCGCTTGTACTTCCCGCACAAGCACTCCCAGTCAGTCACCGGGCCGAAAATACGGGCGCAAAACAGACCATCACGCTCAGGCTTGAAGGTGCGGTAGTTGATGGTCTCCGGTTTGGTTACTTCTCCGCTCGACCAGGACCGAATCTTGTCCGGCGATGCCAAACCGATCCGGATGGCCTCGAAGTTTTTCAAAAGCTGTGCTTTGTCCATTTGTTCGCGGAATATTCTCAATTCGTATTCCTCCTACCCGTTACCGGTTACCGGCTGCCGGTTACCCGTTACCAGTTACCAGTTACCAGTTACCAGTTACCAGTTACCGGTTTCCGGTTACCGGTTGACGTTGCCGGTTACCAGTTACCAGTTACCGGTTGCCGGTTTCCGGTTGCCCGTTACCAGTTACTAGTTACCAGTTACCAGTTACCGGTTACCGGTTACCGGTTACCGGTTGCCGGTTTCCGGTTACCAGTTACCAGTTACCGGTTACCGGTTACCGGTTACCGGTTGCCGGTTACCGGTTACCAGTTGGAATACCGGGATTGTAGGTCGATTCGCCTTTCACAATCGCTTCATAGATCTTGGCACGGCCCTGGACGTCGTCCGACTTGGCCGTCAGAAGCTCCTGAAGGATGTTGGCAGCTCCGTATGCCTCCAGCGCCCAGACTTCCATTTCTCCGAACCGCTGGCCTCCGAACTGCGCCTTTCCGCCGAGCGGCTGCTGGGTGATAAGACTGTAAGGGCCGATTGAGCGCGCATGGATTTTGTCGTCGACGAGGTGACTGAGCTTCAGCATGTAGATGTATCCGACCGTCACCTTCTGGTCGAATCTCTCGCCGGTCATGCCGTCGTACAGGACAGTTTTTCCTGTCAGCGGCAACCCTGCCTTCTTCAGCTCTTCCTTGATCTCATGTTCGCGGGCGCCGTCAAAAACCGGCGTCGAATAGTACAGGCCCAGGACCTTCGCAGCCCAGCCGAGATGGGTCTCGAGAACCTGCCCGACGTTCATACGGGAAGGCACGCCGAGCGGGTTCAAAACGATCTCAACCGGGGTCCCGTCGGGCAGATACGGCATATCCTCTTCCGGCAGGATCCGTGCAATGACTCCCTTGTTTCCGTGCCGGCCGGCCATCTTGTCGCCGACGGAAAGCTTGCGCTTCATCGCGACATAGACCTTGACCATCTTGATCACACCGGGCGGCAGCTCGTCGCCTTTGCGCATCCGGCCCAGCCGCTCTTCGTGGAGCGAATGGAGGATGCGAATCTGGCGGTCGGTTCGCTGCTCGACCTCAGCCACTTCGGTGGCCACTTCGTCATTGTCGATCTTGAAGCGGAGCAGATCGGCGTAGGTGAGCTTCTCGAGCGTCTCCTTCTTCAGGATCTCGCCCTTCTTGGCCAGCTCGTTGCCGTCGCCGTCCGTGATCTTGCTTTTGGTCTTCTGCCCGGCCAGGATGCCGACGATTCTTTCGCTGCTCTCCTCCTTAAGAATTCGGATCTCGTCGGCCAGGTCCTTTTCCATTCTGGCGACTTCTTCGTCTTCGATCTGCTGGGCGCGCGCGTCCTTGGCGACGCCTTTGCGCGAGAAGATCTTCACGTCGACGATAGTTCCTTCGATTCCCGGCGGAGCATACAGCGACGCATCCTTGACTTCCCCGGCCTTCTCGCCGAAGATCGCGCGCAGCAGCTTCTCTTCCGGTGTCAGCTGGGTCTCGCCTTTGGGCGTGACCTTGCCGACCAGGATGTCACCGGGGCGGACTTTCGCGCCGATCCGGATGATCCCGCTCTCGTCCAGATCCGCCAGCACGGACTCGCTCACATTCGGGATATCGCGCGTGATTTCTTCGGGCCCGAGCTTGGTGTCGCGCGCCTCAATCTCCAGCTCCTCGATGTGGATCGAAGTGTAGTGATCTTCCTTGACCAGTTTTTCACTAACCAGGATGGCGTCCTCGAAGTTGTAGCCACGCCAGGGCATAAAGGCGACCAGGACGTTGCGGCCGAGAGCCAGCTCGCCCTTTTCAGTGCACGGCCCGTCGGCAATGACCTGACCTTTGAAGACCCGCTGCCCCTTGAAGACCAGCGGCTTCTGGTTCATGCAGGTGTTCTGGTTCGAGCGCTTGAATTTGGTGAGCTTGTAAATGTCGACGCCCGCCTCACGGGTCTCCTCGCCATCATCCGGGATGACCCGGATGATAATGCGCTCGGCGTCCACGCTGTCCACTACTCCGCCCCGCCGGCAGACCAGCACGGCCCCGGAATCGCGGGCGGCGATGTACTCCATGCCGGTACCGACAAACGGCGCCTCGGCCTTGACGAGCGGCACGCCTTGCCGCTGCATGTTAGATCCCATCAGAGCGCGGTTCGCGTCATCGTTCTCGAGGAACGGGATGAGGCTGGCCGCCACGCTGACCAGCTGTTTCGGGCTCACGTCGACGTACTCGACCTCGCCCTTGGGAACAAACACGAAGTTCCCCTGGTAACGGGCGCTGACGCGATCGTTCACGATCCGCTGCTGCTCGTCGACCTTGATATTCGCCTGGGCGATAACGTGCTTGTCCCCTTCCCAGGCCGTCAGGTAGAAGGCATACGGCTCATAGTCGGCGCCGCGTTTGCCGGCCTTGACGGCCCGCTCGTTGGCCGCATCCACTTCTTCCTGCGTGTAGACGTTGCCGACTTTGAAGTCGGTGTCACCCGAGCTGGCGATATGGACGTAGTCAACGATCTTGCCGTCAACAACCTTGCGATAAGGTGATTCAATGAATCCAAACTCGTCCACCCGGGCATAGCAGCTGAGCGATGAGATCAAACCGATATTCGGACCTTCCGGGGTCTCGATCGGGCAGATGCGGCCATAGTGAGTCGAGTGTACGTCGCGCACCTCAAACCCGGCTCTTTCGCGGCTCAGGCCGCCGGGGCCGAGGGCCGAGAGACGCCGCTTGTGCGTGATCTCCGACAGCGGGTTCGTCTGGTCCATGAACTGCGAGAGCTGGCTCGAGCCGAAGAACTCGCGGATGGACGCCATGACCGGCTTGGCGTTGATCAGGTCATGCGGCATCGCCGTCGCCATTTCCTGGTGGACCGACATCTTTTCCTTGATGGCCCGCTCCATGCGAACCAGGCCGATTCGGAACTGGTTCTCCAGAAGCTCACCCACGGCACGCACGCGCCGGTTGCCGAGGTGGTCGATGTCATCCACGCTGCCGATGTTCTTTCGCAGCTTCAGCAGGTAGGAGATGACTTCGTAGAAGTCGCGCGGAGACAGGGTCCGCTCGTCAAGAGGCGTATCCAAGCCCAGCTTGATGTTGAACTTGAGCCGCCCGACCCGAGAGAAATCGTACTTGCGGGGGTCAAAGAACATGCCATGAAACAGGGCCGTAGCCGTCTCGATCGTCGGTGGATCGCCAGGCCGCTGTTTACGGTAGATCTCGATCAGCGCGTCGTTCGAGTTCTTGACCGGGTCGCGGCGCAGCGTCTCGGAGAGCGTGCTTCCGATATCGTCGAGGTCAGCAAAGAAAACGCCGAATTCCTGAATTCCCGCCTCAATCAGCGTATTGACCACGGCGCCATTGATCGGTGAATTGGACTCGACCAGGACCTCACCGGAGGCGGGGTCGACAATCTCGGCTACCGAGAGACTCCCCTCCAGATCTTCTATCCCGATCTCGACTTCTTCGACCTGGGCCTTTTTGAGCTGGGCGTAGGCGCTGTTGGTGATCTTCCTTCCCGCAGCCACCAGGACGCCCTTTTTCTTGCTGGGGTCCGGAATGTCCTTGCTCAGCTTGTGGCCGATCAGGTTCTCGTCGAGCTTCCAGAACAGCTGGTTATCGCGCAGCCGGATGGAAGAGACGGAATAGAAAGTCCGGAGGATCTCCTCGTCGCCGCTCAGGCCGAGCGCCCGCAGGAAGGTCGTGGCCAGGAACTTGCGCTTGCGGTCGATCCTGACGTAGAGGAGGTTCTTGGCGTCAAACTCGAACTCCACCCAGGAGCCGCGGTACGGGATGATCTTGGCGAGAAAATAAGTCCTCTGCGCGCCGGCCTCGAAGAAAACACCCGGCGAGCGGTGCAGCTGGCTGACGATGACCCGCTCGGTGCCATTGATGATGAAGATCCCGTTTTCGGTCATGAGCGGGATGTCGCCGAAATAGACTTCCTGCTCCTTGATGTCGCGGATCGCCTTCACCTCGGTGTCGGGGTCTTTGTCCCAGACGACCAGGCGGATGGTGACCTTCAAGGGAACGGCATAGGTCATGCCGCGTTCCTTGCACTCTTCGATGTTGTATTTCAAGTTGAGCTGGACGGGATCGCCGCAGTCATCGCACCGGGGCACATCGTTCGGGTTGCGGGACCCGCAGCTCCGGCAAATGATGTCCTCGATCCCGAATGGGGTGAGGACCAGGGTCTCGCCGCAATTGCGGCAGCGCGACCGCAGGTGTTCCAGGCCGCTCAGCTTGCCGCACTTGCACTCCCAGTTGCCGATGGAGTAGTCGACAAATTCAAGGGAGGATGTTCCCCTGAAATCCGTGATAGGGAACACTGAATTAAAAACGGACTGCAGCCCAATATCTTCGCGCTCGGAGGGGAGGAGGTCCATCTGGAGGAAGCGCTGATAGGACTGCTTCTGTACCTCGAGCAGGTTGGGAATAGGGAAAACCGTCCTGATTTTGGCAAAATCAACTCGTTCCCTGTAAACATTTTTGATGAAATCGGACATGCCTGAAAACTCTCCCTATTATGTGGTTCTATCTGGCCAAACCGTGTGGGCAGGCACGGGGGCGGCGCGGCGCAGTGCAGACGGCGTCGGCTCGTTGGTCGGCCGTGTCTTCTTGATACCCCGTGACCGTCTGGTGCTCCTTGCGACCAACACGAGTCCCTCAGAAACAGAAGTAGAAAAGAGGAAAGCGCGGATCCCAGTGCAGAAAAACTGTTGACCCGATCTATGGTCATCAACCAGATCCGAGACCCCGTGAAATGGATCTCTTACGTCCTCAGTTGGCGCAGGGCAAAACGAAAACAGCTCCTGAGTCAAGCCGTTTCCTCCCGACCCCCAAAAAAAGAAACAACAAAAAGGGACACTTCGCCCCTTTTGTTGTTTAAGCAAACTTAAAATTTGAAGGCCCGCACTGAGGCCTCACTCTAGCACAAACCGACGTCTGTTGCAAGAGCGCGGATTTTCCTTTTTTGATCGCGCGTTTCCCGACGCCCGGAGCCTGAGTCCGTCTTGTCCACGAACCGGCACGAACCAAGGCGCCTTGGTTCGTGCTGGTTCGTGGACAAGACGGGCACCGGGCCTGCTGCTACTTGATCTCGACGGTCGCCCCGACTTCCTCGAACTTCTTCTTGATCGACTCGGCTTCTTCTTTGGGTACGCCTTCCTTGATAGGCTTGGGCGCGCCTTCGACCAGGTCCTTGGCTTCCTTGAGACCGAGGTTGGTGACCTCGCGGACGGCCTTGATGACGTTGATCTTCTTCTCGCCGACGACGGTCAGGACCACGTCAAACTCGGTCTTTTCCTCGGCAGCAGCCGCCGGACCGGCAGAGCCTGCAGCTCCGCCGCCGGCCATTGCAACCGGGGCAGCCGCTACCGCGCTAATGCCGAACTTCTGCTCGAGGTCCTTCACCAACTGGTTGATTTCCAGAATGGATGCCTGTTCGATCCAACCCAACACTTCTTCTCTACTGATAGCCATTATCCAATCCTCCGAATATCCTCTCTTTTATTTCGCTTTTTGCTCTTCCAGCTGCTTCAAAAGGATCGCCAGCTTCGTCAGCGGCGAGTTGAGAGCGCCGGCCAACCGGGCCACCGGGGCGTTGAGCAGATACAAAACCTTGGCAAGCAAGACTTCCTTGGAGGGCATCTCGGCCAGGCTTTCACACTGAGCGGGTGTCAGAACGCTCTGTTCCAGCACTCCGCCCTTGAAACTCAGCGCCGGATGCGTCTTCACGAAATCGCTGAGAATCTTGGCGAGGGCCACGGGATCACCTGAGGTGTAGACCACCGCGGTCGGGCCCGTGAATTGCGGGGCCAGCTTGGCGACCGCGGTGTTTTCGGCCGCCCGAAGCGCCAGGGTGTTTTTTACGACGCGGTAATTGCTTCCCGACTGCGTGACCTTCCGGCGAAGCTCGGTCACGTCAGCAACGTTCAAACCGGAAAAGCTCATCACCATGACGCTCTTGTTCCGGCTGAAGGCCTCGCTCAGCTCCTCGATTATCTGTTTCTTTTCTGTCTTATCCATATGAAATCCGTGACGGCTTGCTGACGGCCCGACTCGCAGGCGGCTGACGAAGACGGTCAACCCCGCAGGGTCTGTCAGTCCGGCAGCTGTCAGTTGTCAGCTGATTTACTTCGCCTCAACCTGCGCGAGGTCAATCTTGATTCCCGGGCCCATCGTGGACGAAAGCGTAATGGACTTGATGTAACGGCCTTTGGCTGCGGCCGGCTTGGCCCGAACGACCGCCTCGATCAGGCTCTTGGCATTGGCCACCAGCTGCGGCTTACCGAAGGACGCCTTACCGACAGGCGCATGAATGATGCCGTTCTTATCGACTCTGAATTCCACCTTACCGGCTTTGATTTCCGAGACGGCTTTGGCGACTTCGAAGGTGACCGTGCCGGTCTTGGGGTTCGGCATAAGTCCGCGAGGACCGAGGACCCGGCCGAGCTTGCCGACGGACTTCATCATGTCCGGCGTCGCGACGACGGCCTCGAAGTCCATCCAGCCACCCTGGATCTTGGCCACGATGTCTTCACCGCCGGCTATATCCGCGCCCGCCTCTTCGGCTTCCTTGACCTTCTCGCCGGAAGCGATGACACACACCTTCACGCTCTTTCCGAGTCCGTTCGGGAGGACCACGGTCCCCCTGACCATCTGGTCAGCGTATTTGGGATTAACACCCAGGCGCATGGCCATCTCGACGGTCTCGTCGAACTTCGCGAACTTGACCTTCTGCATCAACTCGACCGCATCTTCGATGCTGTACGGCCGCGGCTCGACCTTGGCTTTCGCATCAGTGAATTTCTTTCCCGACATTTGCCTCTCCTTGCTCCTCCTGCTCGTGCAAGTCGCCGTCCGAGCGGCCGGCACTCAGTTCCTTCCTGAGTCAACGCACCCGATAATGAAAAAGCTGGGCGCCGGCCTCCGGCTGCGGCAGTTATTCACTTACTTCGAGTCCCATGCTGCGGGCGGTACCGAGGATGATCTTCTTGGCCGCCTCCAGATCGTTCGCGTTCAGGTCAGGCAGTTTGGTCTTCGCGATCTCTTCGACCTGCTTCATGGTAACCTTGGCGACCTTGTTCTTGTTTGGTTCCGGGGACCCCTTGGCGATTCCCGCGACCCGCTTCAGCAAAACGGCGGCGGGAGGCGTCTTGGTGATGAAGCTGTAGCTCCGATCCTGGTAAACCGTGATCACGACCGGGATGATCAGACCTTCCTGCGCCTGGGTTTTGGCGTTAAACGCCTTGCAGAAATCCATGATATTGACCCCATGCTGACCCAAGGCCGGACCTACGGGAGGCGCCGGAGTCGCTTTTCCCGCCGGAATCTGCAGCTTGACCTGCCCAATTACCTTCTTCGCCATTTATTGCCACCTGTCCCCAAAAAGCGTTCAAAGGTTCAAAGGTTCAAAGGTTCAGAGGTTCAGAGGTTCCCCGGGTTGAAAAGCATTGCACGCCTGAAACCTCTGAACCTTTGAACCTCTGAACCTCTGAACCTCTGAACCTCTGAACCTCTGAAC
>JBHGBF010000071.1:0-20482 GCA_041946865.1 Acidobacteriota bacterium
CGCCTTTGCTTTTCCCCTACAGGGAAAGAACCTAAACTCCCAGTGACCCAGGGTAGGCCGCAAACAGCGCGGCCAACTCTGGGCTCTCTTGCCTTACGCCTTCGGCGTAGGGACGCCACGACGTAGGCTGTGCGATCTTCTGATCTGTGCCCTGTTTTCCGGGTTTTCTGCTAATGTATTAGGCGATGGGGCGTCGTCTACATCTTGTCAGCCAGTTGGTCGCTAAGTATCCGGAAATCCCTTTCGAAGCGATTTACAAGGAGGACATCCTGCGGTCGGGACTCGCTTTCTCTTCCGACGCTCTGCGGATAGCCGCCGGTTACAAACCTAAAGCTTATTTCATCTTTTCCTTCGATCTCGTGCCCATTGCGGAAATGAAGGAAGGGGAGCACCTGCGCGCTCCCGAAGAGATTTGCCTGATCAGCGGGCGACTCGGTTTCCGGCGCACGATCGTTTCTGTCCGGCTCAACCCCAATTCTCCTTACCGGGTGGACGTTTCAGGTGATGGCAGGCTTTTGCTCTATCTAGACGACATCGAGTTGTGCGAGGTCGAGTGTCAGAAGGTGCCGGAATACTACCGGCGCACTCTGAAGAACGGCAAGCCGATCACCGACATCGCGCCCACGATCGAGTGGGGCTATCTGCTCTACCTGACGGTCTTTCGCATCTGCCAGTATTTCGGGCGGAATGAAGAATGCCAGTTTTGCGATATTAACGAGAATTTCCGGCAGCAGAAGAAAACCGGGCGCTCTTACACCACCGTCAAGTCCGTAGCCGAAGTTATCGAAGCCTTGGAGATCATAGCGGAGACCGACACTGAGGCCCGGGCGTACACCGTAACCGGCGGCAGCATTACCACTCAGTTAAGCGGGCAAGCCGAGATCGATTTCTACCTGAAGTATCCGCAAGCCATCGAACGGCACTTCCCCGGTCGCTGGATCAGCAAGGCTGTGGTCCAGGCCTTGCCCAAGGACCAGGTCAAGCGCCTCAAGGATGCAGGAGTTCAGATTTATCATCCGAACTACGAAATTTGGGACGAGCGCCTGTTCAAGATTCTCTGCCCGGGCAAAGCCCGCTATGTCGGGCATGATCAATGGGTTCAGAGAATCCTGGATGCGGCCGAGGTCTTCGGACCGGGTAATGTCATCCCCAATTTCGTCGCCGGCATTGAGATGGCCAGGCCCCACGGCTTTGGGAGTATCGACAAGGCGCTCGCGTCAACCGCCGAAGGGCTCGAGTTTTTCATGTCGCACCAGATTGTCCCTCGCTTTACCACCTGGTGCCCGGAACCCTTGAGCCTGCTGGGTGCGGCGAACCCCGATGGGGCGCCTTTGGAGTACCACGTTCGGCTCCTTCGAACCTGGAGAGACCTCCACGCCAGGCACAAGTTGCCGCCGCCACCCGGATACGGCGAGCCGGGCGTCGGACAAGCGGTCTTCTCCGTCTCTGCTTTCATGGACGTCCTGCGTCCGACGACGTCTGCGGATAATTGAAACATGCTGAAATGCGCGCTTCTCGGCCTGGTAGTCGCGTCGGCGCTCGTTGCAGTCCGAGCGCAGGCGCTGCCTCCTTCCTCCGATTTCTTTCCGTTTTCAGTCTGGTATTCGGGCGGGAAAGCCCGGGCGCCCATGCTCGAGGCCATTGACGCGACCAGCCGGGAACGGTGGAAACGCGATCTTGAGCAGATCAAGGGCCTGGGGTTCAACGCCGTCAGAACCTGGATCGAGTGGACTGCCTGTGAGCCGCGTCCCGGGCAATACAATTTCGAGAATCTGAAGTTGTTGTGTGAGCTGGCCCGGGAAGTGGATTTGAAAGTCCTCGTCCAGGTGTACGCCGACTCTGCCCCGGACTGGGTAGGCGCGCAGTTCCCGGATGCTCAGTTTGTCGCGCAGAGCGGCGAAGTCATCCCTTCGCAATCGGCGCCCGGCTACTGCTTTGATCATCCCGGCGTCCGCGACAAAATCCTGAGTTTGTACACAGAGGCAGCGCGAATCGCCACCCGCTATCCCAATTTTCTCGGCTGGGATTTGTGGAGCGAGCCGCACATCATCAACTGGGCCATCATTGACTTCGTTCCCAATGCCACCTTCTGCTATTGCGCGAGCAGCATGCAACGCTTCCGAAGCTGGCTTGAAAAGAAGTACGGCTCGCTCGACGGTCTGAACACGGCCTGGTACCGCCGGTTTTCCGATTGGAAGCAGGTCGAACCGCCCCGTTTCGGCACCATCCTTTCCTACACGGATTTCATCGACTGGCGCACCTTCATCCAGCAGAAGCTGGCCGAAGACCTCAAACTTCGCTCGCAGGCGGTCAAGAGCGTGGATTCGACCAAGGTGACGACCAGCCACGCCGCCGTGCCCTGCCTCTTAACCTCGCCGCTCTGGGGAGTCGGAGCCCCCGACGATTGGCTGATGACCGAATCGGCCGACTACTTCGGGACGTCGATATATCCCAAACATTCATTCCCCAGAAGCCACTGGGACTTGCAGCGTCTTTGTGTCCTCATGGACTTCGCCCGCTCGACCGGGCGATCGAAGGGCGGGTTCTACGTGGGCGAATTGCAAGCCGGAATGGGAATAAGGGGAACGGTGGTGGGCAATCCGGTGACTTCCGAGGACCATCGTCTGTGGGCCTGGGGGCTGCTCTCGCGCGGCGCCCGGGCCGTCAATGTCTATGCCTACTATCCGATGAGCAGCGGGTATGAAGCGGGCGGATATGGGCTGATCAACCTTGACGGGACGCTCACTGAGCGGAGCAAGGCGATCGGCCGGATTGCCCGCGTGGCCGCGAAGAACAGCCGGCTTTTTACTAAGGGGCAGCCGCCCACAGCGCAGGTGGCGGTGGTCTACAACCCCCTCTCATACATGGTGGGCGGCGAGCAGCATTTGAGCGAGTCGGGCGCTGTTCGCGACTCGGAGATCGGCATCTACCGGCCTTTCTGGCGAAACAACATCCCCATCGACTTTATTCACCTGAGAGAAGTAGCTCAGGGTGTTCTAAAGCAGTACAAACTGG
Source organism: Acidobacteriota bacterium (assembly GCA_041946865.1). Taxonomy (GTDB): domain Bacteria; phylum Acidobacteriota; class UBA6911; order RPQK01; family RPQK01; genus RPQK01. The sequence continues at coordinate 3,016 of JBHGBF010000071.1, forward strand.
TTTTTGTCCCTTATCCCCTCATGTTTACCGCAGGCGCCGCGCAAGGCCTCAAGGAGTTTGTGAACGGCGGCGGCACCCTCATTGTCGAAGCGCGCTGCGCCTGGAACGACGATCGCGGCTACTCGCAGGACATAGTCCCTGGATTCGGACTGGATCAGACCTTCCAAGTCCGTGAGGGCACCCTTCAGATGCGGGACAAGGTGGAAATCAAGCTGGCCGGCGACCAGCGGCTGCTGCCCGGGCTTGAAGCAGGCATGTCGATAGCGGGACGAGGCATTATCGAGGAGCTAGTGCCTTCCGCCGGAGCGCGAGTCATCGGCCGTTTCCCGGACGGAAAGCCCGCGATGACCGTGGCCGACGCCGCGCAGGGACGGGCCGTCGCGATCGGATCATTCGTAGCCATGGCCAACGGCCAGGAACAACACCCGGCTACCGAACAGTTTTTGCTGGCCCTGGCCCGGGGCGCCGGAGTGAAGCCGCCGCTGGAAGTGAAGGGAGTCCCCCCGGATGCCTTTCTTGAAGTCCGCACGCTCGAGGCGGGTGCGGAGAAGGTACTGTTCCTGTTCAATCACAGCAGCCAGACCGTCACGGCCCAGCTTCCTTTCACCACCGGCCTGAATCTGGAGACCGAGAAGGAAGAAGCGCTGGCGCGGGTCACTCTCGAGCCCGGGGAGATCAGGGTTTACAGAGTTAAATAGGCGGCAGAACGGCGGTCCTCATCCGTGGACAAACATAAAACGCGGCTTTGTCTAGACCTTCCCTCTTTTGGGCTGAAACCGGGTCAGAACTCCGCGAAGCAGGTGGATGTCCTCTTTCTCCAGCCGTGCCCGTGCCGAAATCCGCCGCAGCCTCTTCATGATCTTCTCGACTCTGACGTGCTCCGGGAACGGAGTCTTCTGGAGCAAATCCTCGAGGAAGAGCAGGAAGGTTTCAGTTTCCGCGGAGTCCGCCTCGTGCAGCAACGGTTTTTCTGCGCTTCCATCTGAGAAAGTAAGGTTCAGTTCATAAGCCACCACGGCCACTGCCTGTGCCAGGTTCATGACGGGGTAGTCCGAATCGGTCGGTATCCTGACCAGCCAATGACACAGGCGGAGCTCTTCGCGGGAGAGCCCATTTTCTTCAGAACCGAACACGACGGCCAGCGAGGACGAACCGAAACGTTCGCCCAGGTCTCGGACGAAGCTCCTGAGATCCACCAAGGACGGCTTGGGCTGGCGGAACCGGCCGGTCGTGCCGACCAGGTAGCCGAACATGCGGGTGGCGTCCTCCAGACTGGGCAAAAAGACAGCGCGGTCGAGAATCTCATCGCCTTTCATGGCGTAAGCGCGCGCCTCGACCCCGACCTCGCATTCCGGTTGGACCAGCACGAGGTTCGAAAAGCCCATGTTCTTCATCGCCCGGGCAGACGAGCCGAGGTTGGACGCGAACCGGGTGCGAACCAGAACGAAATGAACGTCCTTTTTGGCGATCATGCGAAGAGGCATTCTACCAATTTGACTAAAAGCGAGGCATCATATGGTCTTATCAACGGTTCAGGAGGCTAAGGTGCAGCTGGCTGAATTCCGCAATCAAGCTCTCACCGACTTTTCTTCCGACCAGAAGCGGCAAGCGATGGAGCAGGCTCTTGCCAAGGTACGCGCCGAGTTGGGCCGTGAGTACGATCTGGTCATCGGCACAGAACGGATCAGGTGCGACAGGAAACTGGAGTCTTGCAACCCATCTAGGCCCTCGGAGGTTGTCGGCGTCTTCCAGAAGGCGACGGAGCCCTTGGTTCAAAAAGCTGTAGCCGCCGCGGAGACGGCGTTTCAAACCTGGCGGCAGAAAACCCCCGAGGAACGGGTTTCACTTCTCCTGAAGCTGTCGCAGATCATGCAGGAGCGGCGGCTGGAGCTGGCCGCCTGGATGGTCGTTGAAGTCGGGAAACCCTGGACTGAAGCTGACGCCGACGTGGCCGAAGCCATCGACTTCTGCGAGTTCTACGCGCGCGAAGCCCTTCGGCTGGGAGGCCCCCAGGATCTGACGCCGGCCGATGGCGAAGAAAACCACCTCTACTACATTCCGCTCGGCGTGGGTGTCATCATTCCTCCCTGGAACTTTCCGTTAGCCATTCTCACCGGCATGACGACGGCGGCTGTCGTGACCGGCAATACCGCGATCGTCAAACCATCGTCCGACTCTCCGACGATTGCGGCGAAGCTGATGCAAATAGTCGAGAAGGCCGGTTTTCCTCCCGGCGTTGTCAATTTCCTCACCGGCAGTGGCGCCGAGGTCGGGGACGTCCTTGTCGCGCATCCCCGGGTCCGGTTCATCGCCTTTACCGGCTCGAAAGAGGTCGGGCTGCGTATCAATGAGCTGGCTGCGAAAGTCCCGCCGGGACAGGTCTGGATCAAGCGCGCCATCCTCGAAATGGGAGGAAAGGACGCCATTATCGTAGACAGTGAAAGCAATCTGGATGAAGCGGCGGCCGGGGTCGTCACGTCCGCGTTCGGCTTCCAGGGACAGAAGTGCTCCGCCTGCTCGCGCGCCATCGTTCTTGAACCGGTCTACGATGCGTTCCTTGACAAGCTGAGAGAAGCCATGGGACGGACGATCAGGGAAGGAAACGTCGAAGACGGCCGGGTCAATTTCGGCCCGGTTATCAACGCACGAGCCTGCGAGTCGATCCTCGAATACATCCGGATCGGGCAGAAGGAAGGCCGGCTCATCGTGGGCGGAAGCCGCGCGCCGGGCGAAGGGTACTTCATCCGTCCGACTGTCATCGCCGACGTCGACTCCAAGGCGCGGATCGCCCAGGAAGAGATCTTCGGCCCGGTTCTGGCGGTCATCAGGGCGCGAGACTACGATCACGCCCTCGAGATTGCAAACGATACTCAGTACGGCCTCACAGGCGCCGTTTATACCGACAACCGCGAGAAGCAAGTCGAAGCCGAACGGAGATTCCACGTCGGCAATCTGTATTTGAACCGCAAGTGCACGGGCGCCTTGGTTGGCGCTCACCCGTTTGGCGGCTTCAACATGAGCGGCACGGATTCGAAAGCCGGCGGAAAGGATTACCTGCTGCTCTTCACTCAAGCTAAGGCGATCTCGAGGAAGTTAAGGCCTCTTCGATGACCGCGGCTGTCCGCCCAGGACATAAAGGACTCCGGAAGAGAGCGGAGCCTGGTTGTCGCTCTTGTCCTGCCAGTATTTGTTAAGATATCCCCTATCGGATTAGTTAATTTCTCTCACCAGACCGCAAGGAGAACACGTGAGCACCACAATCAGTGAACAGCGGGCCGGAGAACTGCCGGTCGAGCCTCAGTCGGAAGTCGTCAACGACTTCAGCATCCAAGTGGCGACCGTAAACGGCTCGGGCAGCCAGTCTTCAAACAACGTCCTGATGCGCTCGATTTTCCAAATGGGAATTCCCGTCAGCGGCAAAAACCTTTTTCCGTCAAATATCGCCGGGTTGCCGACGTGGTTTACTATCCGCGCTTCCAAGCACGGGTACGTGGGGCGCAAGAAGGAAATCGACATCCTGGTGGCCATGAATCCCGAGACTGCTCAGGAAGACGTCATGAGCCTGGAACCTGGACGGGCGGTGATCTATGAGGAGAAGCTGAAGCTTTCCGGCCTGCGCGACGACCTCATCTATTACCCGATTCCGTTCAACGAACTGGCAGGGCAAGTGGTTCAAGACGTGCGATTGCGGAAACTGATCGCAAATATGATTTATGTGGGGAGCGTGGCGGCGCTTCTCGGCATTGACATGTTCCAGGTGGAGTCAGCTATTGCGAAATGGTTCAAGGCCAAGCAAAAGGCTATCGATCTGAACATCAAGGCCGCCCGGCTGGGAGAGACCTACGTTCGCGAAAACGTCACGAAACGCGACCCGTTCCGGGTCCAGCCGATGAATCTGACCGCGGGCAAGATCATCATTGACGGCAATTCGGCTTGTGCCTTGGGCAGCATGTTTGCCGGCGTGACCGTGGTGACGTGGTATCCGATCACGCCCTCGAGCAGTCTGTGCGAAACGCTGATGGACTACATGAAGCGCTACCGCACGGACCCGGAGACCGGCAAGGCCACCTATGCCATCGTGCAGGCGGAGGACGAGCTGGCGGCGCTCGGCATGGTGCTCGGCGCCGGCTGGGCAGGCGCGCGATCCATGACCTCGACTTCCGGCCCGGGGATTTCTCTCATGGCGGAGTTTGCCGGCCTTGGGTACTTTGCCGAAGTTCCGGCCGTGATTTTCGACGTGCAGCGGATCGGTCCCAGCACCGGCCTGCCCACCCGCACGTCGCAGGGTGACATTACCTTTCTTTACTATCTTTCCCACGGAGATACCAGGCATGTCGTCCTTTTCCCCTGCAACATGGAAGAATGCTTCCACTTCTCGATCCAAGCTTTTGACCTGGCCGAGCGCCTTCAGCAGCCGGTCTTTGTCGCCACCGACCTGGATCTCGGCATGAACAACTGGATGACCGAGCCTTTTACCTACCCAGCCAAGCCGATGGACCGGGGCAAGGTCCTGAGCGCCGAGGAGGTCGAGAAACTGCAGGGATTTGCTCGATACAGAGACGTAGACGGTGACGGTATCCCGTATCGCACCCTCCCCGGCACGAACCATCCTCTGGCTGCCTATTTCACCCGCGGAAGCGGGCATAACGATCAAGCCAAGTATTCCGAGCGCCCGGAGGACTATGAACGACTCATGGACCGGCTGGCCAGGAAGTACAGGACGGCCCAAAACTATGTTCCCCAGCCGGTTGTCGACAATACCGATGGCGCCGAGATCGGGATCGTGGCCTTCGGATCGACCGACCTGGCCATGGAGGAATGCCGCCATCAGCTCCGGTCGGAATACGGGATCGAAACGGGGTACTTCCGAATCCGGGCTTTGCCCATGACGCACCATTTGCGTGAGTTCGTGAGCCGTTACCAGCGGGTCTACGTTGTCGAGCAGAACCGCGACGGGCAAATGGCCGACCTCATCAAGCTGGAAGTCGGCGAGGAATCCGGGAAGATCAGGAAGGTCTGCCATTACAGAGGACTGCCGATCGATGCGCGCTTTGTGACGGACAAGATTGTCGAGATGGAAAAGGTTTAAGAATCAGCCAAAAGATCAAGCGGTTGGCACGAGTGAATCCCGTGCGATCCGCCTGATCCATTGGCCCAAAAGCAAGGCAAACGAAAATGTCGTCATCACCAACAACAGTTCCACGACCCAAAAACCTCAATCGCCTCGGCCTGGCGTTGGCCGATTACAAGGGAGCGCCCTCCACATTGTGCTCGGGCTGTGGCCACGACGCTGTCACCAGTCAGATCATAAAGGCTTTCTACGAGATGGGAGTGCACCCGAGCACGGTTGCGAAAATGAGCGGAATCGGATGCTCCAGCAAGTCCCCGGCCTACTTCCTCAGCACGGCCTTCGGCTTTAACGGGGTTCATGGCCGAATGCCTTCGACCGCAACCGGGGCCGTTCTGGCCAACCGGCGGCTGCTCTGTATCGGGGTCAGCGGCGATGGAGACACCGCCGCGATCGGCCTGGGCCAGTTCTGCCACCTGCTCAGGCGCAACATCCCTATGATCTACGTGATCGAGAACAACGGAGTCTATGGCCTGACCAAAGGGCAGTTCTCACCGACCGCGGACCTCGGGACACGGCAGAAAAGCGGGATAGTGAACGACCTTCCGGCGATGGACGTATGCTCTCTGGCCATCGAGCTGGGATGCCATTATGTCGCCCGCTCCTTCGCCGGGGACCCGAAGCAGCTGGTGGCGCTGCTGAAAGGCGCGATCAGCCACAAAGGAACCGCGCTTCTCGACGTCATCAGCCCTTGCGTGACGTTCAACAATCACGAGGCGTCGATGAAGAGCTACAAGTGGGCCAAGGAACACGAAGAGCTGCTTCACCAGATTGATTTCATCCCCCATTTTGAGCCTGTCCCGACCGTCGATTACGCCGAAGGGCAGGTCATCGAAGTTGAGATGAGGGATGGATCGCGCATCCGCCTGCATAAGACAGACCGCACCTTCGACCCGACCGACCGGCAAGCGGCCCTGCGGCTGCTTCAGGAATCCCGGGAATCGAACGAGTTCCTGACCGGACTGCTCTACGTGAATCCCCGGTCGAAGGATTTCGTCGAGCTGCTGAACCTCGTCGACGAGCCCCTGGCCCATCTTCCCCAGGAGAAGCTTCGCCCGAAGCCGGAAGTGCTCGACGAGATCATGCGGGAGTATGCCTGAACGAAGAGGGCAGACCGCCCCGTAGCGCCGAACCTGTGGGGTCAGCACATCAGGCCCACAGCTATTTCCTGCGCCACAGGTGCCGAACAGATTTCGGCGCTACGGGTGGTTTGCCCCTTCGAACGGCGCTCCTCCCGCCTTGGCACGGTGAATTTGTTCTGGTGTTTGACCTATAACAGAGCCGCAAGCGCAGCGTTTTTTGCGGAGCGCGTCGGGTGCGGGCCGCAATCAGTATCCCTATCGACCTTGCCTCTTGCGTATCTGCGTGCTAATATGCTAAAACAACCTCCATGGAGAGAGAACTGCGGAAAAACAAGGCGTTGTGGGCACTCTTTGATGCTATCGTTTGTCTCAAGGACAGCGACGAATGCGCGAAATTTCTCCGTGACCTGTGCACTTTGGCCGAGCTTCAGGCGATGGCCGAACGCTGGGAGGTCGCAAGAATGCTGGCGGACGAGGTCCCTTACCGTCAGATCTCCGAGCAGACGGGATGCAGCACGGCCACCATCACGCGAATCGCCCATTGGCTCCATCACGGTGAAGGCGGATACCGGATGATGCTGGACAGGATGCGGGGGGCAAAAGAGCAAGGCAGCAAGCCGAAGGACCAAGGATGAGGCCCGGGCGGGGGCGAAGATGCGTGGCGAGCCCCCAGGGAAAGCGGTGATGAAGCTAAATGGCGACAACCTGAAGATTGCACTGCAGCGCAAGGGCCGGCTGGCTGACCCGTCGCTGCAACTCTTGAAGTCGATCGGGATGGATTTCGATTACCACGAGGGCAAGCTGTTTGCTCCCTGTCGCAGCTTCCCGCTGGACCTGCTGTTTCTCCGGGACGACGACATCCCCGAGTACGTGCAGGACGGTGTCACCGATCTCGGCATTGCCGGGATCAACATTATCGAGGAACGGGGCGCGGCTGTGGCCCAACTCGATTGCCTGGAATTCGGTTCGTGTTCTCTCTCCATTGCCGTTCCGCGCAAGGGCCCGTTCAAGACGATCTTCGACCTCGAAGGGAAGAGAATCGCCACCTCGCACGCGCACATTCTGGGACGCTACCTCGCGCAGAAGGGTGTGAGCGCGAAAATCATCCCGATAACCGGCTCAGTCGAGATCGCTCCAAGCCTCGACGTCGCCGAAGCCATCTGCGATCTGGTCTCGACGGGCAGTACCCTGCGGATGAATGATCTGGAGCCCATCGAAGTGGTCCTCAAGTCGGAAGCCGTCCTGATCGCCAACCCCGCTTCGCTTCAGGATCCACGAAAGAAACAGTTGATTGACCGCCTGCGCATTCGCATCCAGGGGAACATCCGGGCACGCCGGACCAAGTACGTCATGATGAACGCGCCGCAGACCGCGCTCGCGGCGATCAGGGAGATCCTGCCGGGAATGAAGAGTCCGACAATTGTGCCCCTGGCCGAGCCGGGCCTGATTGCGATCCACTCAGCTGTCCCCGAGGAGTTCTTCTGGGATGTAATCGAGAAGTTGAAAAAGGCCGGGGCGTCGGACATCCTCGTAGTCCCCGTGGAAAAAATGGTGGTGTGATGGAACTGTACAAACTTGCCGATCTGAAGCCGGAAGACATCCGGAAACTGTGCCGGCGCAATCCGCTGGAAGACCCGTCCATCCTCGAGACCTGCCGGCGGATTTTTTCAGAGGTCGGTCGTCGAGGAGATGAGGCAGTCCGGGAATACACCGCCCGATTCGATGGCGTTCGACTCGAGGAGTTCGAGGTCAGCCTCGAGGAGTGGGAGGCGGGCCGACGACAGGTGTCGGCAGAGGTCGCCGGTTGCCTGGCCAAAGCAGCGGCGAACATCCGGAGATTCCATGCCGAACAACTGGGCGTAACGGAGCGACTGGAAGTGGCGCCGGGGGTGATGTGCTGGCGGGAAAGACGTCCGATTGATCTAATCGGACTCTACATTCCCGGCGGCAACGCAGTCCTTCCCTCCAGTGTGCTGATGTTGGGAGTGCCGGCCCAGCTGGCCGGGTGCAAGACGGTCGTCTTGTGCGTGCCCCCCCGCAAGGATAGCTCCGTAGCGTCTGAAGTGCTTGAGGCTGCCCGAATTGCAGGCGTTTCGCGGGTTTTCAAAATCGGTGGAGCCCAGGCGATTGCGGCCCTGACGCTCGGGACCCGGACCGTTCCGCCGGTTGCCAAGATCCTGGGACCGGGAAACCGCTGGGTCCAGACGGCCAAACTCCTCGCAGGGTTTTATGGTGTGGCCATCGACATGGTAGCGGGACCAAGCGAGGTCCTGGTGATTGCCGACGAAACGGCTGACCCGCATCTGGTTGCGTCCGACCTGATCGCGCAGGCGGAGCACGGAAGTGACAGCCAGGCGATTCTTGTCTCTCCCTCCAAGAGCGTCATCGAGGCGAGCATTCAAGAAGTGACGGCGCAGCTTGGTGATCTTCCGCGCCGGCAATATGCGGCGGAAGCGCTCCAAAAGAGCTATGCGGTTCTGGCAGAGAACGTCGAGCAGACGTTTGAATTCAGCAACCGGTATGCTCCCGAGCACCTGATCCTGCATCTGGCGGACCCCAGGCGTTTCCTCGCGCTCGTCGAATCCGCGGGTTCCGTATTTCTAGGCCCGTGGTCCCCGGAAGTGGCCGGGGATTACGCCTCGGGGACCAACCATACGCTCCCGACTTCTGGGCTGGCTCGCTCCTTCTCCGGGGTGTCGATTGACAGTTTTCTAAGGAAGATCACCGTGCAGGAACTGAGCCGCGACGGCCTGGCTGGTTTGCGGCCGGTGCTGGAGACGCTGGCGACAGTCGAGGGTCTGGAGGGCCACCGGAGGGCGGTCGAGAAGAGATTTATCGAGATTCCCGACCCCGTTCGGGACAGAGGAGATACAAACCAATGAATCCGAATGGCGAGACCAGTTTCGATCTCGAGAGCATGGTGCGGCCTAACGTGCTGACGCTCGAACCCTACCATTCGGCCCGAGAGAAAGTGCTGGAAGGCGTCCTGCTCGACGCCAACGAAAACCCCTACCGTAGGGAATGGGATGGAGTGTGCCTGAATCGCTATCCGGATCCGTTCCAGCGGCAGTTGCGCTGCGCCTTGGCCGATTCTCTCGGGGTGGGAATGGAGTCGATTGCTGCCGGAGTAGGCTCCGATGAGGTCCTCGAGTGGATCTTCAAGGTCTTCTGCCAGCCCGGTGTGGATTCGGTGGTCACGGCCGAGCCGACCTACGGGATGTACCAGGTGACGGCGAAGGTGTTTGGCGTGGACTGCCATTGCTTCCCGCTCAATTCGGCTTTCGATTTCGACGCCCGCGCTTTCCTGTCTGTCGTTCCTCGGTCGGCAAAGGTGCTTTTTCTCTGTTCGCCGAACAACCCGACCGGAAATCTTCTGGATCGTGAGCAGGTCAGAATCGTCTGCCGGGAATGGCCTCGGATTGTAGTTGTCGACGAAGCCTATATCGATTTTGCGGACCATGGCTCCGTGCTTCCCGATCTCCGGCAATTCGCGAACCTGATTATTCTGAGGACTTTTTCAAAAGGTTACGGGCGGGCGGCCGTGCGTCTGGGATATGCCCTCGCCTCACCCGACATCATCCGGTTTTTCCTGAAGGTCAAGACGCCCTATAACCTGAGCGCGCTAACGATGCGTCTTGGCTGTCTCGCGCTCGCAGACCGGGAATCGCGGGAGAAGAACATCAGGCTGCTGCGACTGGAGCGCGAGCGCATCAGCCTGGCGCTGCGGAGACTTCCGGGAGTGGCCCAGGTGTTCCCTTCGGACGCGAATTTCATTCTGTTCCGTTGCCGGCAGGCGTCGTCGGTGGTTGATCGCCTTTTCGAGAAGGGCATCGTCGTCCGTGATCGCAGCTCTGTTCCGGGCCTGGCTGACTGCATCCGCGTCAGCGTCGGAACACCGGCTGAAAACACTCTTTTTCTTGACGAACTCGGAAAACTGGTCGGAGGAGACAGAACATGAGCGAACGCCAAACCACGCTGCAAAGAGAAACCAGGGAGACACGAGTCAAAGTCAGTGTGAATCTGGATGGAAAAGGGGAATCGCAGATCGACACCGGCATCGGGTTTCTTGATCACATGCTCGAGTTGTTTTCGAGACACAGCGGCCTTGACTTGGAAGTGAAGGGCGAGGGTGACCTGCACGTGGACGAACACCACCTGGTCGAGGACGTGGGCCTGGTCCTGGGGCAGGCGGTCTATCAGGCGCTCGGCGCCAAGACCGGGATCGAGCGTTACGGCTCGGCCATCATCCCGATGGATGAAGTTCTCGTCGCTGCCGCAGTAGATTTGAGCGGGCGGTTTGCGTTTGTGTCGGACTATAGCCCGGAACGGGCGGAAATCGGAGATCTGCCGACCGAGCTGGTTGCGCACTTCTTTCGGTCGCTTGCCTCAGAGCTCCGTGCGAACGTTCACTTTAAATTCCTGAGCACCGGCGAAAATGAGCATCACCGCGTCGAGGCCATGTTCAAAGCATTCGCGCGCGCTCTACGCAGTGCCATCCGATTCGACGAAAGGAGGGCAGGCCAGGTGCCGTCTACCAAGGGGATTTTGTAGAGCAAACGGACTGGCGGACTGCTTTCAGCGCGTTTTTTGAAGTGCAGCCCTCGCCCCTGTACTCCAAAATAAGCGGCTCTGTTAATGCAGTTGAGCGAAGACACAGCGCAATGATTGTCGTCATCGATTACAAGGCGGGGAATCTTTATAACGTGGGAAACGCCCTGCGTTATCTGGGTGCGGAATTTGTGTTTTCCGCCGACCCGAAGGTGGTCGAAAAGGCGAGCCGGGTGATTCTTCCCGGAGTCGGGTCCGCCAGACCTGCCATGGAATCGCTGCGGGAGCTTGGTCTGGATCCCGTGTTGAAGCAGCTCTCGGTTCCGTTCCTCGGCATATGCCTGGGACTACAGCTGCTCTTCGAGCGCTCCGACGAAGAGCAAACTGAATGCCTGGGCATCTTGCCCGGGACGGTGAAACGTTTCGACAGCACCCGGCTGAAAGTCCCTCACATCGGCTGGAATCGAGTCTGCCATACAAGCCGTAGCTTCTTGTTCCATGGAATCCCGGACAGGAGCAGTTTCTATTTCGTGCATAGCTTTCATGCCCCTTTGACGGGAGTCACGAAGGGGGCTACGGATTACGGCCAGTGGTTCTCTTCGGTGGTCGCCAAAGCGAACTACACGGGAGTGCAGTTCCACCCCGAGCGCTCCGGAGAACTGGGCCTGCAGTTGTTGCGCAACTTCCTCGAGGTGGAAGCCCCATGTTGATCATCCCCGCAATCGACTTGATCGGCGGGAAGTGCGTCCGCCTCCGGAAAGGCAATTACGCGGCCCAGACGACATATAGCGAGGACCCTGCCGGTCAGGCGCTCAAGCTCGAGGGCGCCGGGTTTCGCCGCTTGCACGTGGTGGATCTGGAAGGCGCAAAAGAAGGCTCTGGGCGCAACCGCGAGGCGATCCGAAAGATCGTCGAGGCCGTCAAGGTGCCGGTGCAGATCGGGGGCGGCATCAGGAGCAGTCAGGACGTCGAACAACTCCTCTCGTGGGGCGCGCGCTATCTCATCCTCGGGACTGTTGCCCTGAAACAGCCGCAGGCTGTCGGCGAGTGGATCGAACGCTGGGGAGCGGCGCCGTTCATCATCAGCCTGGACCTGCGCGGCGGGCGACTGCAAAGCCAGGGCTGGCTCGAGGAAAGCCCGGTTTCACTCCAGCAAATGAGCCGTCGCCTTCTGAATTGGGGCGTGAAGCAGGTCATCTCGACCGACATAGAAAAAGATGGCACCCTGGATCACCCCAACTACGAAACCTACTCGAGACTTCGCGTTCTCCTTCGAGACAGCACGACCCTCATCGCTGCCGGCGGTGTCTGCTGCCTGGCTCACATCGCCGAGTTAAAACGTGCAGGGGTCGACGCGGCCATCGTGGGCAAAGCCGTCTACGAGGGGACAGTGACTTTGGAGGATTGGGCTCGTGCTGGCTAAAAGGATCATTCCCTGCCTGGATGTGAAGGCCGGTCGCGTGGTGAAAGGCATTCACTTTATCGACCTGCGAGATGCCGGGGACCCCGTGGAGCTAGGGGAGCGATACTACCGGGAAGGTGCGGATGAGTTGGTGTTTCTCGACATTACGGCCACGGTCGAAGCGCGTAAGACCGTGCTGGAGTGGGTGCAACGGGTGGCCGACCGCATTTTCATTCCCTTTACGGTAGGCGGCGGAATCGGGAGTCTCGGGCAGATCCAAGAGTTGTTGCGGGCGGGCGCCGACAAGGTATCCTTGAACAGCGCAGCGGTAAAAGATCCTGAGCTGATAAGAAAGGCGGCATCGGCGTTTGGTTCGCAGTGCATCGTCCTGGCTGTTGACGCGCGACGTAAAGGCGATAGTTGGGAAGTCTACGTCGGCGGAGGCCGGTATCCGACCGGGATCGATGCGCTGAAGTGGATTCAGCAAGGCGAGAGCCTGGGCGCCGGCGAGATTCTCCTCACGTCCATGGATCGGGACGGGACACTCGCAGGCTACGATTTGGAGCTCCTCAGAAGGGTGTCCGACACCTCGCGCATCCCGCTGATCGCCTCAGGCGGCGCGGGGAAGCCCGAGGACCTGCTGGCCGGCTTTGCCGAAGGGGGCGCGGACGCCGTCCTGGCGGCCAGTATTTTCCACTATGGCCAACACTCGATCGCAGAGGTCAAGAAATTCTTGGCGGAGCACGGTGTCCCGATGCGCACCGTGGCGTGACGAGCAGACCGCTGAGCGCTGACAAGTACCACGCTACGCAGCCCTCCGCTGCGTGCACGGGCTCTGTGAGCGCGCTGGGCGACTTCGCAGCCCTCGCCCGATCTGCCCTGTCATGGGTGGCCTGAAAGGAGGAACGATTTGGACCCGAATCAAATCGACTGGTCGAAGCTCGGCGGACTCGTGCCCGCCGTGGTTCAGGACCGGCGCAGCGGCCGGCTGTTGATGCTGGCGTTCATGAATCGCGAAGCGTTGGAGAGAACGCTCGAGACGAAGCTGGCGACTTTCTGGAGCCGCAGCCGGCAAAAGCTGTGGTGCAAGGGGGAGACGTCCGGGAACTACCTGGAGGTCAGGTCAATTCATACCGACTGTGACTCCGATTCCGTCCTGCTGCTGGTCGACCCGCGGGGTCCGGCCTGCCATGCCGGCACCAGATCCTGCTTCTTTCCGGACAACTTCTTCTCAGGACTCGAGTTCTTCGCGTTTCTGGCCGATCTGATCCGGCAGCGCCGGGAACAGCGGCCGCCGGACTCCTACACGACCAGGCTGTTTGAAGACGGGATCACCCGAATCGCCAAGAAGCTGGGTGAAGAGGCTGTCGAGGTCGTGGTTTCAGCGGGTGAAGACAAACGCAGGTCGGTCGAGGAAACTGCGGACCTGCTCTACCATCTTCTTGTTTTCCTGCAGGAACGCGGGATCAGTCTCGAGGAAGTGATCGGGGAACTGGAGCGGCGGCACTCACCCGGCTAGGCGGACAGCCTCGGCTTCTTCTTCCTCGTACCGCTTGCCCGCAATAAAGGCCTGAATAAAGGGATCGTCTGAGGCGTGGAATTCCTCCTTGGTTCCCTGGAAGCGGATCACGCCGTCCTTGAGCATGATGATGCGGTCCGCAACGATTTCGATACAACGGAGATCGTGCGTGACGACAATTGACGTTAAATGCTCTCGTTGGTTGAGCTTCCGGATCAACCGGCTGAGTGACTTCCCGATGATCGGATCGACGCCGGTGGTCGGTTCATCATAAAGGATTGCTTCCGGGTTGTTGGCAATAGCTCGAGCAATCGCCACTTGCTTCTTGGCGCCGACGCTCAGCTCCGTAAAGAGGGCGTCTGCCCATCCCTCCAGCTCGACCGCATCCAGGAGGTACTCGACTCGCTGCCTGATTTTCTCTTCGTCAGTCCACCCCTGCTCACGCAACGGATAGGCAATGTTCTCGCCCACATCCAGGAAATCGAACATAGCCCCGCCCTGAAAAACGTACGAGACCGCCTTTCGCACCTCGAGCAGCTCGGCCTCGCTCATTTCTGTGATGTCTCGGCCCTCAAAGTAGATATGCCCCCGGTCGGGCTGGAGGAGCCCGACCAGGAGTTTCAACAAGACGCTCTTGCCCGTACCGCTTCTCCCGAGAACACCCAGGGTTTCTCCTCGGTAGATCTTGAGATTAAGGCCGCCCAGGACCGGGTGATCAAAAGACTTGTCGACGTCTACGACTTCAATCAGGACCTCTTTTTCGACGGCGGGCCTCCGCTCGGGCGGTGTCACCACCCGGGGTACAGACCATCGCGCTGGTTTCAGATGGCGCAGGAGAACCACCGCCACGAGGAGCAGGTAAGTTATGAAGATTGTGAAAACGACGATCTTGAAGAGCACTGGTCAGACTGACGATCTTTGATTGTTGTTGGCTGATGATTGGCGGGGCAGATTGCTAAACGACGTGCGAGCCGACCTGCGAGCAGCATCAATCATCATTACCAATGATCAACGATCAGCCATTGATCGTCAATCATCAATCGTCAGTCCTGGGGGCGGCTTAATGCCGGATCTGGAAACGTACGAGCTTGCGTGCCATCTCCCGTTTGCTCTCCGGATCACTGTCCCGGTAGTTCTCGAGCCAGGTGCGGAAGTCCTTCGGTTTGGCCTGCAGAACCTCGCACACCCAGGCGAAACTGCCGGGATAGTATTCGTCCGACGAGAACCACTCCAGGGCATCCTGCTGCCAAAGCTCCCATTCCTTGTTACTGGCTTTCTTCGGCGCCACGATGTCTCGGAAAGCCTGAAGCAGGATCCCGATGGCCAGGTTTCTGAGGGCCGGATCCGGTCGCTTGGTTTGCGGATAGAGGCCCTCGCTTTCGATGAAAGATGCTCTCATTGGCAAAAAAACTTCTCTTTCGCAGACTACCGTCTTTGAGGTAATTGCTTACCCCCGACACTCTATTTGACGTTGAAGGTCCTCAAAAGTTTCGATTTTTGTACAGTGTCGAGGGAATTTGACCGGGAGGGCAAAGGGGCGAAGGGAAGAAGGGCGAAGGGATGAAGGGGCGAAGGGAAGAAGGATGAAGGGATGAAAGGATGAAGGATGAAGGGGCGAAAAGACGCTGCGCTTGCGGCGCCGTAGCGCTCGCTTCATCCTTCTTCCTTTGCTCTTCATCCTTCATCCTTCGTTCATCCTTCGTTCAAGTATCTGAGCCACCCTTTGGCTC
Organism: Acidobacteriota bacterium; assembly: GCA_041946865.1. Classification (GTDB taxonomy): domain Bacteria; phylum Acidobacteriota; class UBA6911; order RPQK01; family RPQK01; genus RPQK01. The sequence goes on from JBHGBF010000071.1 coordinate 18,425, forward strand.
ACGTCTTTCAGGTAAGCTTCGTCTCCCTTTTCCAGCTCGACGGTCGCAAAGCCGTTAAAATGGACCTCATCCAGCGCCCGGCAAACTTCCGGCCAATTGACGCTGCCTTCACGCAAGGGCACGAACTTCTTTGTGTCGAAATTGAAGTCCTTGAGATGCAGCTTCACGATCCTCTCGCCCAGCGTCCGGATCCAGTCTTGCGGATACCCGAACAGGACGACGTTGCCGACGTCAAAGTAGGCTTTGACCCACGGACTCTCAAATTCATCGACATACCGGGCAAACTCGAGAGGGCTGAGAAGGAACTTGTTCCAGACCTCTTCGATGGCAATGACAACCCCCAGCTCCTTGGCGAGCGGGATCAGCTCGCGCACGCGCTCCTGCGACCGGGTATAGGCGTCTTTGTAGCTGGTTTCGGAATTGACGACTGCCGGAACCAGCAGGACGGTGCTTGCTCCCCACTCTTTGGCATTGCGCAGAGAGGTTTCCATGCCCTTCATACTTCTTTCGACAACGGCCCGGTCAGCACTGGACAAAGGGTATTTCCAGTGGTCCATGTTCATGACCGAATGGATCTTCATTCCCGTTTTCTTGGAAGCTTCTTGGATTTCCGCGACCACGCTTGAATCGGTGACGGTCTGGGCTTCCACGCCCTCAAACCCGACCCGCTGCGCGAGCCTGAAGCGTTCCTCGTAAGGAAGCTGGGCCGGGAGCATGCTGATCAGGACCCCCTTGTTTATTGTCCTGGCACCGCTCGCTTGTTGGCCCGAATCCTGGGCCCTTCCCGCCCCGAGGGTCGCGATTGCCGCCCCGGAAACCTTCAGGAAATCCCGCCTGGTTGCTTTGCTGAATGTCATAGCGCCTCTGAAGTTCATTGTATCGGATAAGAATGGGTTGTGCCCGTGCGGCTGTTGGTCACTTCAAAGATCGAAGCCGATGCGGCCACTCGGAGTCTGATCCAGTGGCTTTTACAGCTTGCCTCAGGAGTCAGATTGGCAATGAACTCGTCCGGTGAATTGTCCTGGGGTTTGTTCTTGAGGTCTTTGTGCAGCTGGTAGGCGGCTTTGACGCTTGGCAGGGAACGAAGCAAGGCCACCACTTCCGGATCGCAACCCTTCTCATCCCCGTTTTCCATGATCGTGACGGCAGGAGCGAGGGCGTGAAGCAAGACCGGGTTGTTGCTGACCTTCAAGCCATGATGATCGACGACATACGCATCGACGCGGCCGATGCGATTGTTGGGGCACACCAGTTCGCCCTCGACGTTCCAGGTGAGGTCGGCGCCATGGAAAAGCTCGAAATTTCCTAACTGGACGAGGAGGGCGACGCTGGCGGCGTTCTCGTCGGGCAGGATTTTCTTGTTGGGCTTCAGCCCGGCACATTCAGGATTCGGTGTCCCCTGGGTCTGGATCAGGAAGCCGAGGGCCGCCGTGCAAGTGATCTTCACCGGGAGCTTGCCCTTGTTTATCGGGATTTCATCGCCGGGTCTGAGCGTCTGGCGCTCCCCCTTGTTGGCCCTCATGTATTCGGTATAAAGCAGCTGAAACTGGGGATCTTCAGCCAGCATGGCAATCGGGCCTCTGTCCAGAAAGGCCTTGATCGGCACCATTTCCGAAAGGCGCAAGGTCGATCCGTAGTGGTCACGGTGAAAATGCGTTGTCACGAGGAAATCGATCTGGTTGAGGCCGGCCTGCTCCTTCAGGACACTGACAATTCGCCTGGCGTCGCGGCCATCGTCCCTCCGCCAGCCGCTATCGACGAGTATCGATTCGCGCTCGGGTGTTACGATGAGTGTGGCTCCTCCGCCCTCGACGTCAATGAAGTAAATGTCGAGGTTCTGAGCCTGGCCGATTGAGAAAAGTGCCCACACGCCGGCGATCCCAAGAAGTGCTTTCATGGACGATCAGTGTAGAACAGGGGCCGAAAGCCTGACAACTGGCGACTCTGCTATCATCATTTTCCTCAAGAGGGATATTTACTTGGCTCCAGTAACCCCTGCATATTGCGGTTGGAATGGGCGAGTTCGAGCAAAAGCGGCAAATTGTTCGTAGTTCCGCC
>JBHGBF010000072.1:0-45312 GCA_041946865.1 Acidobacteriota bacterium
GCTGTCATGCTTCACGCTTTCAGCGTGATACAGCCACACAGCAGCGGTTCCTGTTGAATTCATCTGTATAACTTTCGCCAGAGTCCAGAGTCCCTTCGGGACATAGTCGCTTCAGGACAGAGTCCCTTCGGGACAAAACGCAGGCCCATATTTTGGCGCTGATGCTCCGGAGCAGGGGGAAACGTTAAGTCAACGGTATTGGCCTGAAGCAGGCCGAAACGTTAAGTCAACAGTGTTGGGCCCGAAGGCGAAACTAAACGGGTCGGACAAGCTGGCTGTCCCGGCCGGGGCAGCCGGCTCGTTTCAGGCTCGGTTCACTTCCGGATCGGCTCGAAGATCAGGGTGTAACTATATGGCTGGACCCTGAGCGAGTACTCGTCATGAACCTGGGCGCCCCAGCTGTTGTCTCCCCCGACCCCCATCTGCTTGTGATCCAGGAGAATCTCGTTGAAGTCGCGGCGCGGCAGCTGGTAGTCGTGCGTCGCCGCCGCAAGATCCTGCATTGAATAAGGCCGCGCCGTGAACTCGAACTGGACGGGGCCGGTGACACGGAATCCACGGCCGTCGGCATCCGTAAACGACACCCAGCGGACATCGGTGCGATTACCGTTCTGCTGGGCCCTCGGATAGGGGTAGACAAGGTCTTCGATGGTCGCCGAGTACACTCCGAACCTGGCGCCGGTCTTCCGGTCCCAGTAGGTTTCGTGCGGTCCCCGCCCATACCACCGCACTCGATTCATTTTCTGAGGGATGGCCATGCGTGTCCCCAGCCGGGGGAGAAAGCCTGTCAGGCCCGCCTTGGGGACAAAGTGGACCTGCATCTGGAGTCGGCTGTCCCCCGAGATCGTGTAGGTCATTGTGTAATCGGCCTGGCCCTTCGGCAGACTCATGCGCACGACCACTTCTACCAGGCTCTGGCCTTTCCTGGCAGCTCTCACCTCCTTGATTTCACGCTTTTCAACAGCGTCTTTCCAAAGTCCGTACCGTCTCAAATAATCGTTCCGGTATTGATTGTCGTTCTGCACGCGCCAGGTGTTAGGGACCAGCGGAGCGTTCAGCAACTCGGTGTCGCCGATCCGGTAAGACTCGAGTTGGCCATTGCCGGCGTTGATGCGGATCGAGACTCCGGGGCCCGTCACTGAAATTGAATCGTGGTTCTGCTGCAGCTGCAGCCTGGAAGCGCCCGGGCCTGCCGTTGGAGGCTCGCTTTCGGCCAGAACAAACTGATCCCAGGCTACTTCATGCCCGGCCGGCGCCCAAGGTTGCTTCTCGGCCAGAGCGAAGGAAACGGTAAGGACCAGGTGCGAACCGGGACGAACGGCTGGAAGCGAGCCGAGCGGGATCGAGATTTCGCTCCTTTCTCCCGGCCCGGTGTTCAGACGAGGCAGCTTGCCGCTTCGCGCCAGCACTCCATTATCCTCGAGTCGCCAGCTGCCCGTAAAACCGGAAAGATCCGTGAAGAAGTACTTGTTTAGAACGGCGAGCTTGCCGCGGCGCGCGTCGATGTCCAGCACTTTAACGCGCTGATAGACCTTCTTGACCTCGTAGAGAGAGGGATGCGGCGTTCGATCCGCCTGTACCAGGCCGTTCAGGCAGAAATTCAGATCGGTGGGGGCATCGCCGAAATCGCCGCCGTACGCGAAGTAGCGCTTTCCGCTCTTCGGGTCTGTCCGCAAGATTCCCTGATCCACCCAGTCCCAGATAAACCCGCCTTGCATGACGGGGTGTTTTTCAAATTCGTCCCAGTAATCCTGGAGGTTCCCGACGCTGTTGCCCATCGCATGGGCGTATTCGCACAGCAGAAACGGCTTGTCCGGAAAGCGCTGCGCACAGCGCTCCAATGTATTAGGCGGCGGGTACATCCATGAGTTGATGTCCGTGGCCTGCCCGTCGCCCCCTGACGCCGACGACCCCTCATAGTGGACGGGACGGGGATCCCTTGCCCGTATCCACTCGGCTTCTGCTTTCAGATTCGGACCGTCACCGGACTCGTTTCCGAGCGACCAGATCACGACACTCGGATGGTTCTTGTCGCGCTCAACCATGCGGCGTGCCCGATCGATAAAGCACTCCTTCCAGTCGGGATCGTGGGCCAGCTCGTTCTTCGGATCGGCGCCGTAGCCGTGAGTCTCAACGTTTGCCTCGTCGATCACGTACAGCCCGTATTCATCGCAGAGATCGTACCAGGCCGGCACATTCGGATAGTGGGCGGTTCGAACGGCGTTCAGGTTGTTCTGCTTCATGAGCAGAATGTCCTTGATCATCAGCCCCCGCGTCACATGCTGGCCGGACTTCGGGTCGTGCTCGTGGCGGTTGACGCCGAGAAAGTAGATCTTCTTGCCGTTGATCAGCAGATGTCCTCCCTTGATCTCCGATTTCCGAAAGCCGGTACGCGAAGGGATGATTTCCAGCACCTGGTTAGCCGGGCCGCTCAGGGTCAGGAGGAGCGGATAAAGGGAGGGTGTCTCGGCCGACCATTTGCGGGGCGATTTCACGGGCAGGCTAAAGGATACGAAGGCTTTCTGTCCAGCGGCGACGGTGGCCGGGCGGGTCTGCGGCGGGACGACTGGCTTCCCCGAGTCGAGAAGCTCGAGCGTCAGCGAACACTCGGCCGTCTGATCCGAGCTGTTTCGGATCTCGGCCCGGACCTCCAGGACCGCGTCCTGGTAGTTCTGATCAAGCACGGTCTGCACTTCGAAATCCCGGATGTGCACCTTGGGCGCAGACCAGAGAAAGACGCCGCGGAAAATCCCGCTCATGCGCCAGAAATCCTGATCTTCCAGATAGCTGCCGTCCGAAAACCGGTAAACCTCGGCCGCCAGAATGTTCTCACCAGGCTTCACGAAGCGCGTGATGTTAAACTCCGCAGGGGTCCTCGCGTCTTCGCTATAACCGATTTTTTCACCATTGACCCAGACGTAAAAAGCACTGGCCACTCCGTCAAAAGTCAGGAAGACCTCACGACCCTGCCAGGCCGGCGGGACACGGAAGGTCCGGCGGTATGATCCGACCGGATTGCGTTCTGTATAGGTGGTGTAGTTCCGAGAGGGTTCGGAGGTCACCCGTGGCGCATCCCTCTTAAAAGGGTAAGTGATATTCGTGTAGATCGGAGTTCCGTAGCCCTCCATCTCCCAATTGGATGGGACGCGGATCTCCTTCCACGTGCTGACGTCGTAATCGGTTCGATAGAAGTCGGTCGGGCGTTTGCCCGGCTCCGGGACCCAGTGGAATTTCCAGGGTCCGTTCAGGCTCATGTAGAAAGGAGATGCCTCCCGGAGTTCCGAGAGGGCCTGGGCTCGATCGGGAAAGGGCATGAAGGTCGCGTGCGGGTCTTCCTTGTTGATGCCGATGACCTGCGGGTTTTCCCAGTCGGGTACCTGGGACAGAAGCGATGATGACGAGATCGCTATCATACCGAGACCCAGAAACAAGACTTGAAGCCTCCAGACAGTCATGATTGTCTCCCCTTCTTGCCGAGACACCTGTAGCGGAAGGCGGCGCAGCCCCCGCTGTGCGAGGTGTTGAAAAGATTAACTCATGTATGTCTTCCGAGCGCTTTATGGAGTCCATCCGATTTCTTGCGGTTCCGGCTCTGTAACGCGACTGACTCTACAGCGCTTAGAGCGGGACGGTCAATCGTGTGAGTTCGGCGCGCACTCCCTGGTCATTTCAAGCATGGTTATCCGGAAACCGAGTCGTTCAAAAACCCGGTGTGCTTTGGTGTTTTGAACGGCGGTCATGAGAACCACTCGGGGCGCGCCCAAAGATCCCAGGCGCCGAACCATTTCGCTCACCAGCTGCGTTCCGATGCCCCGGTGTCGGGCTCCCTCGTCGACATAGACATCGTGCAGCACTCCGCATTTTTCACGCAAGGCGTTCCAGTCGCGCGGTTCGATCCGGCCGTATGCATATCCCAGAATTCCAGCTGCATCTGCCGCGACCAGGACAAGGGAATGCTTCTTCCGGATTTCGCCGCCCAGGTAGGCGGTGTAGCCCTCTTCGATGTGATCAAAGATCATGAAACGCAGCGGGTCCATGGCGTGGTGCTCCCGAACGAGGCGTGCGGCGAGTCTCGCGACGGCAGGCAGATCGGCTGGGCGGCAGGGGCGGATGATCACCTGGCTCCCGGGTGAAGGCAGAGAGTCTCTTTGAGTCGTCTTCATAGATACCGGTTCTCCTGAGATCCGTTATAGAATGAAGCAAAGATCACTTAAACGCACCCAACAACACAGGTCGTTTCAGAGTTCGGCGTTGGGAAACAGTTCCAGAACTCGAGCATCGATCCTCCGCAACCCTCAGTGATCGCTTGGGAGTGTGGGCGCGGCCTTTTTCTCAGGACGAAGGATATGACAGCGCGATCAGGACCTCGTGTTACGGTCGGGTTGCCGGTTTTCAACGGCGAACAATATCTGGCGGCTGCGATTGAATCGATCCTCAGCCAGACTTTCGTCGACCTGGAGTTGATTATCTCCGACAATGCCTCGACTGATGCGACTTCCGACATCTGCCGGCGATATCTGAGCTGCGACAAGAGGATCCGCTACGTCCGCCAGTCGCAGAATCTAGGAGCTGCCCGGAACTACAACTTCACGGTAGAGAGCGCGTGCGGAGAGTACTTCAAATGGGCGGCGCACGACGATCTGTGTGCTCCGCAACTGCTCGAACGTGCGGTGGCGATCCTGGACGCCCACCCCGAAGTCGTCCTCGCTTATCCCCAGACCATGATGATCGGTTCGGCGGGAGAAAGCCTCGGGCTTCACCCGGACGGGCTGAATCTGCGAGCGCCGCAGCCACACCTGCGCTACCGGGCTTTCCACCGCCTGTATCGGCGACCCTTTACCTGCAATCCTGTCTTTGGCGTCATGCGGGCGGCGGTTCTTCGCCAGACCGCTCGGATCGGCAACTATGTTTCCTCCGACATGGTTCTTCTCGGCGAGCTGGCCTTGCGCGGGCAGATCCTTGAGATCCCGGAACCGCTCTTTTTCCGCCGGGATCACCCCGGGACCTCGGTGCGTGCCTATCCTCGGTCTCAGAGCCGGGCTGCCTGGTTCGATCCAACGAAAGAAGGGAAGTACGAGGCCTTGCGGTGGCGCTGGTTCCGCGAGTACGTTTCCGCCATAACTCGTGACCCGATGCCGATGGGCGAGAAACTGCGTTGCTACGCCGAGCTGCGCCATTGGCTTCAATGGAATGCCGGAGGCCTTTCGAAGGATCTCGTCAAAGCCTTCCTGTCGCCCGTGTCCGGCGTGGTCTCGTCGTGAGAATCGCCTTCATCAACCAACCCTGGAACACCGTCGTTCCGCCCGTCGAAGCGGGTTCCATAGCGATCTGGACTTACGAAGTCGCCCGGCGGCTGGCCCGCGACCATGAGGTCATCCTTTATTCGAAACGTGAGCCAGGACAGCCGGGCCGCCAGTCGAGAGACGGAATCGAATTCCGGCGCTTCCCGGTTGGCTTCGATCGCTGGGTCGAGAGGATGAGGAAACGCCTGCGCGCCCGCACCGCCCGGTTTTCGAACAGGCCGCGGCAGACCCCTTTGTTCGCTTCCGGTTCCTATTACCTGGGCTACATCCTTCACGCGGCCCGGGATCTGCAATCCCGTGGCGTCGACATTGTTCATGTGCACAATCTGGTTCACTTCCCCCAGGTTGTCCGTACCCTGAACCCGAAAACGGCCATTGTGCTGCACATGCACGCAGAATGGCTCGATCAGATCCCGCGCGACCGGGCAGAACAATGGCTGCGAGCGGTCAGCGTGCTGGCGGGATGCAGCGAGTATCTGACAGGCCTGGCGTGTCGCCGCTTTCCGGCGCTGGCCGGGGTTTGCGACACGATCTATAACGGCGTGGACCCGGACCGGTTTTCCCCCTTGCCGCCGGGCGATGGCCGCCAGGGCATCTCGCTCCTCTACGTCGGGAGGATCTCTCCCGAAAAGGGCCTCCATGTGCTACTTGATGCCTTGGCCCGGCTGAGTGCAGCCTGTCCGCAGGTCAGCCTGGAAATCATTGGTCCTGACTCGGCCACGCCCCTTGATTTCCTTGTCCGCCTGGCCCGTGACGCCTCAATTGCAGCGCTCCGGCGCTTTTATCCGCGAAATTACCTGTCGCAATTGCGGGAGCAGGCCGAAACGCTTGGTCTCGGGGAGGGACACGTGCGTTTTGCAGGCGCGGTTCCGCACGCCGAGACGGTACATCGCTACCGTCAGGCAACGTTGCTGGTTAATCCTTCGCTCAGTGAGTCGTTTGGAATGAGCTTGATCGAGGCCATGGCCTGCGGTTTGCCCGTGATAGCGACGAGGTTAGGGGGCATGGTCGAGGTGGTCGACGATCGACGGACGGGGTATCTGGTCACGCCGGACGATCCGCGCGCCTTGGCCAACGCGCTTCTCGACTTAATCCAAGACCCCGGGAAACGCCGGTCGATGGGCGAGGCGGGCCGCCGTCGAGTATTGGAGCGGTTTACCTGGGACAAAGTCACGGAAAGACTCATCGGACAGTACCGCACCGCCATGCGACAGCCATGAAACTGACAAGGGCTGATACGCAGGGGCCAGGCGCTTCAAATGGATTTTGCGGCGCGGGTGAAGCGCGCTTTCGGAGTAGAAGATGGTAGGCCGGCGCGACACGTGGGTATAATCAGCCCCGATGCCAACTCAATTTTCCCGCCGTACATTCCTGGTCGGCGGCACGCTTGTTCCCGTCGTCTCGGTCTTCAACTCCGCACCTGCCGATTCGGGCGCTCCCTGGTACCAAAAGACCTTTCTCTGGGGCCAGACGAACATCAATGAGGCTGACCCGCCTCATTACGATCTGAATTTCTGGCGTGGTTACTGGAAGAAGACCGGCGTCCAGGGAATCATCGTCAATGCAGGCGGAATCGTCGCCTATTACCCGAGCGCTTACCCTCTCCACCATAGGGCCCGCTTCCTGGGGGATCGCGACTTGTTCGGCGAAGTCTTAAAGGCGGCCCGGGCGGAGGGGCTGGTGGTATTGGCGCGCATGGACTGTAACCGCGCCCACGAGGATTTCTACCAGGCGCATCCCGACTGGTTTGCACAAACGGCGGAAGGAAAGCCCGTGCGGGCGGCGGACCTCTACGTCACCTGCATCCACAGCCCCTACTATGACGAGTACATACCCGGGCTTCTGCGTGAAATTGCCGGACGCTACCATCCGGAAGGATTCGCCGACAACAGCTGGAGCGGGCTTGACCGGGACACCATCTGCCACTGTCCTTACTGCCGGGAAAAGTTTCAGGCCGCAAGCGGCCATGAGCTGCCTTCGCGCCCCGACTGGGACGCCGCGGTCTACCGGCAGTGGATTCAATGGAATTACGCCCGGCGGATCGAAATCTGGGACCTTTACAATCGTGTGGCACGCGAAGTGGGCGGGAAGGACTGCCTCTGGATCGGCATGCTGGCTGACAACCCTGCTTACGAAGCCCGCCGTTTTCGAGACTTGAAGGCGATCTGCTCCCGATCGCACCTGGTCCTGCTCGATCATCAGGGCCGGAACGCGAGCGAGGGCTTCGAGAACAACTGCGATGCCGGAAAACGCCTTCACGGTCTGTTGGGCTGGGACAAGTTCATCCCCGAAAGCATGGCCATGTATACGCGGAATCCGAGCTTCCGGAAAGCTGCGAACGCGCCGGCGGAGGCGAGGCTTTGGATGCTCGAAGGCATGGCGGGCGGGATTCAGACCTGGTGGCATCATGTCGGGGCCGTCCAGGAGGACCGGCGCCAGTTCGACCTGGCGGCGGAACTGACACGCTGGGCCGGCGCTCACCGCCAATTCCTCACGAATCGGGAGCCGGTCGCCTCGATCGGGCTGGTCTGGTCCCAGGCGAACGCGGAGTTCTACGGCCGGGAAGAGGCGGAGGTTCTGACCAGCATGCCGTACCGGGGATTTGTACGCGCGCTGGTGAGCGCCCGTCTGCCCTATATCCCGGTTCATGCGGATCACATCGAGCGAGAGGCTCCACGCCTGGCGCTGTTGATTCTTCCGTCGCTCGGCGCCATGTCGAATGGCCAGGTCGAGTCGGTCCGGAAATTCGTCCAGAAAGGAGGCAGCCTCGTGGTGACCGGCGAAACCGGGATGTGCGACGAATGGGGCGACCGCCGTCCGGCCTGGCCGTTCGCCGAAATCCTGGGTGTTGATGCGCTCGCCGGCCCCAAGCGGGAAACCCGTGACAGACGGGCAGGGGCAGAGCACAGCTACCTCCGGTTGCTGCCCGACATGGAGGGAGGCGGATCGCGTCATGACGCGTTGCAAGGCTTTGAAAAGACCAATATTCTCCCGTTTGGCGGGTCCCTGGTGGCCGTCAAGGCCCGACCTGACGCCGCCGTTATAGCGACCTGTATTCCCGACTTCCCGATCTATCCGCCTGAAACTTCCTGGATGCGCGAGCCGCGCACGGATCGACCGTGCCTGGTAGCCCGCCGGCTTCCGCAGGGAGGGCGAGCTGTTTACTTCGCCGCAGACATCGATCGGTCATATGCCGCCTGGGGGCTCCCGGATCATGCCCACCTTCTGGCGGGCGCGATCAGCTGGGCTGCCGGCCCGACCATCCCGGTTCGAGTGGAGGGCCCGGGAGTCCTGGACTCCAGCCTGTATATCCAGGGCTCGGTCTTGATCCTGCACATCGTTAACCTCACGACCGCGACCGCGTGGCCCGGCGTTGCACGAGACGTGGTCGAGGTCGGGCCGCTGGCCGTGCGCCTGAAACGCCGGGCTGGTTCCAATGTGGTGAAGTGTCGTTCATTGGTGACGGACAAATCGGTGGCTGTCGCCCAGGATGGGGAGTGGGTCAAAGTGGAGCTGCCGTCGATAAGCCACCACGACCTGCTGGTGTTTGAGTGAGTCACCGAGTGACGTGGAATTACCCCTTCGCCTGGCTGCGGCGCAGTTCCTCGACGGCTTTCATGGCGGCGTCGGCAAGCATGTTGATGTCGCTGCTGTAACAGGCGAACCGGATTCCCTTTTCGATCCACGGCTTCAAGGCGGCCGGATCGAACAGCAGAATCCCGGCGGCCTTGCCCGCCTTCCGACAGGCGGCCAGCATCGTCTCAATCGCTTCGACCTCCATTGGATGTGCCAGTTGGCCGGGGATGCCGAGACTCACCGAGAGATCGAAGGGACCGCAGAAGACGCAGTCGATTCCCTCGACCGCGGCAATGCGGTCCGCGTTGCGGATCGCTTCCCGGCTTTCCGCCTGCACCACCAGGAGGGTCTCGTCGTTGGCCTTTGCCAGGTATTCGGCGGCATTCGGCCGCCCGTACAGACTGTGGGCCCGGCGCAGGGCGGCCCCTCGATTGCCCATCGGCGGGTATTTTGCGTGCCAGACCAGCTCGCAGGCCTGCTCCGGCGTGTTCACCTGGGGCACCAACAGGCCTGCAGCGCCTGAATCGAGTGGTTTCAGGATCGACTCGCGACGGATCTCGGGAATCCGAACAATGACCTCGAGCCCGGACCCTCGCGCCGCGGCCACCATATCTGACACTGTCTCCACGCTGAAACTGCCGTGTTCATTGTCCAGGACGAAGAAGTCGAACCCCGCCTGCGCCAGCATGTAAGCCACATTCGGGTTTCGAACCTCCGAAATAAACGTACCTATCACCAACTCGCCCTGCTTCAACCGCTCTTTGATCGACGCCATCTGCCTCACCTCCGCGTCCCTTCACTGGAGCCAACAGCCTGTATAATTGAGATAAGACTAACTCACCTCAACTACGAGGGACCAACAATGATTACCGGACAGGCGCTTCAAACCGAGGAACGCCCCCTCGATCAGGAAGCCGACCTTTTCAAAATCAAGGCTGTTGATCATATCGAGTTCTGGGTCGGAAATGCCAGACAAGCGGTTTATTTCTGGAAATATTGGGGCTTCAAGCCCGTGGCATACTCCGGGCTGGAGACCGGCAACCGCCAGTATGCCTCCTATGTTGTCGAGCAAGGGAAGATCCGTTTTGTCTTGAGCACGGCCTACACTCCGCATAGCGAGATGGCGGTTCATCAGATGCTTCATGGCGACGGCGTGAAGGTGATCGCCGTGGAGGTTGAAGACGTCGAAAGCGCGTACCGGGAGACGACGGCACACGGCGCCAGCGGCATCCAGGCGCCGGTCGAGGCCCGGGATGGCGGCGGATCGGTCCGCACGGCCACCATTCAGGCCTATGGACAGACCGTCTTCCGATTTGTTGAGCGCGCGGGTTACTCGGGGACTTTCATGCCCGGTTACACGCCGCTTCCTGACGACCAGACCGTCAAGCCGGTCGGACTGGCGGCCGTGGACCACATTGTGGGCAACGTGGAGCTGGGCAAGATGGACTACTGGGTCAACTGGTTCCATAAGACCATGGGCTTTCGCCAAATTGTGCATTACGACGACAAGGTGATCCATACCGAGTACTCCGCCTTGATGTCGAAGGTGATGGGCAACGGGAACGGGCGGATCAAGTTTCCGATCAACGAACCTGCAGGAGGCCGGAAGAAAAGCCAGATCGAGGAGTTCCTGGACTACTACGTCGGGCCTGGAGTTCAGCATGTGGCGCTTTTAACCGGCGACATCATCGCCACTGTCGATGAGCTGAGGCGGCGCGGCCTGACCTTCCTGCGAGTCCCGCAGCCCTACTACGACAGCCTGCCCGACCGCGTCGGCAAGATCAAAGAGCGCTACGAAGACATCGCCCGGCTCGGGATTCTGGCTGATCGCGACGACGAGGGCTATCTGCTTCAGATCTTCAGTCGGCCGATCCAGGATCGGCCGACCGTGTTTCTGGAGATTATCCAGCGGCGCGGCGCGCGCGGCTTCGGTGTGGGAAACTTCAAGGCGCTGTTCGAGAGCATCGAAATCGAGCAGGCGAAACGGGGGAATTTGTGAGATGCCTTTCTATCACACACTCGGGAATATTCCTCATAAACGTCACACCCAGTTCTGCAAGCCTGACGGCTCGCTCTATCGGGAGCAGGTGATTGGAACCAAAGGGTTCTCCGGGATCGAGTCGATCCTGTATCACATCCGGCAGCCGACTCAGGTCAAGCATGCGGAAACGCTGGGAAGTGCGAAGGTCGAATACGTGGAATACGGTCCGTTGCGTCACCGGCTCTTCAGGACTAAGGATGTGCCGCAGACTGGAGACGTGATCACCGGCCGGCAGGTTCTGGTGGGCAATGAGAACGTCACCATGGCCGTGGTCCGCCCGGTGGAGTCCATGACCTACCACTATCGAAACGGCGAAGCGCACGAGATGGTCTTTGTCCATACTGGTGAAGGCACGGTCATCTCCCAGTACGGCCGCCTGGATTTTGGCCCGGGAGATTACATCAACATCCCGATCAGCACGACCTGGCGAATGGAGCTGAAGGGCGACGGCCATCGCATGCTTGTTTTCGAGTCTCCCCGTGATTTCGAGCCGCCTAAACGCTATCGGAACGAGTACGGTCAGCTGCTCGAACACTCGCCCTATTGCGAGCGCGACATCCGGGTGCCGAGCGAGCTGGAGACTCACGGCGAGTCCGGCGACTTCGAGGTGCGGGTGAAGGCGCGGGGCCACTTCCATCGTCATATCCTCGATCATCACCCCCTTGACGTGATCGGCTGGGATGGCTACCTCTATCCCTACGCCTTCAACATCGCCGACTTCGAGCCGATCACCGGTCGGGTGCACCAGCCGCCGCCCGTGCATCAAACCTGGGAAGGCTGGGATTTTGTGATCTGTTCGTTTGTCCCGCGCCTGTTCGACTATCATCCCCAGTCGATCCCTGCGCCTTACAACCACGCCAACGTGAATTCAGACGAACTGATCTACTACGCGGAAGGCAATTTCATGAGCCGCAAAGGCGTAGGGCAGTTCGATATCAGCCTGCATCCGGGCGGCCTGCCTCATGGCCCGCACCCCGGGACTGTGGAAGCCAGCATCGGCAAGCAACGAACGGAAGAGCTGGCCGTGATGATGGACACGTTCCACCCGCTCCAGGTCACCGCCTTCGCCGCCGTGCGGGAAGACAGCCGGTACGCCTACAGCTGGGTCAACCACGATGAGCCGCCGGCCCCTACTACGACCGGCTAAGGGAGCGCCAAATGCAGGTAACAGGCCGAATGCCGACAGCCGGACTGCGGGCGCTTCTGGGAAACAGCCTGGATTACGCCGGGTTTTTTCCGCCGGCACGCCTGACGCTCGACCAGGCGACAAAAAACTACGCCGGCTACAGCCGTGGCCCGGACGCCTGGTTCCTGGGGCGTTTCGTTTGCCCGGTCCACCGGTTGGCCGAGCTCGATCCCTACGTCTCCCTGTTCTCGCACTCTGTTCCGCTTCTCATATCTGCCCTGGCTTTGCCGATTCCCACGTGGAGGGAGTCGATCCCCAGGCTGGAGGAATCGCTTGACTTGATCCTCCGCTTCCAGCGCTCGCATGCCCCCAGGGTGCGGGTCGACTCGGTCGAGATTGCGCTCCCCCCTGACTCTGAAGGCCTGAGGGGCCTGGTCGAAATCCGGGAGCTGATCCCGGCAGCCGCCAACGTGGTCGAGCAAAGCGGGGTTTCAGACGTGACGCCGTTTTTCGAGGTGACGGCCAGCGACTGGTTCAGCCAAGGGCCAGCGGCTATCGATTCAATCGCCCGCCACAATCAGGCTTGGACTGGCGTGCATTGCCGGCCGGCGGCCTTCAAACTGCGAACCGGCAGCGTCAGGGCAGAAGCTTTTCCGTCGATCGACCGTGTGGCCTTCGTGATCAATGCTTGCGCGGGAACGGGCGTTCGTCTCAAGTGCACGGCAGGCCTTCATCATCCGTTTCGGCATTACGATGGATCAGTCGCCACCACAGTGCATGGCTTTCTGAACGTCTTTGCCGGCGCCGTTCTTGTTCACGCCCGTTCTTTGGAATCATCCGACTTACCCTCGGCGCTCGAGGATGATCAGAGGGCGCATTTTCGGTTTTTCGAGGACGGTCTAGCGTGGAACGACGCATGCGCGGACATCGATCAGATCGAGTCGGCTCGCCGTGACCTGATCGTGTCGTTCGGCAGTTGCAGCTTCGAAGAGCCGCTCAAGGATCTGGAGAAGCTGGACATATTGTAGGTGTCAGGCGTTCTGACCCTTTTCAGCAGTGCCGAGGACCAAAGGGGGAGTCCGTGTTTCCGTCAAACGACCCGAAACTTCGGTCTTTCATTCCGGTTGATCCCGATTCTCACTTTCCGATCCAGAACCTGCCTTACGGGGTCTTTCGTCCCCGAGCAGGCGGACCGCCTCGGGTAGGCGTTGCCATTGGAGATCTGGTCCTGGATCTGGCACTTCTCGAAAAGAAAGGCTATTTGCCCAACGTCTCCAAGGCTGGGGATATCCCGATCTTCAGCCGGCCCAATCTCAGCAACCTGATGGCCCTGGAAAAACCGGGATGGCGGGACATGCGGTCAAAGATCAGCCGGCTGCTGAGCGGCGCGGATCCCGCTTTGCAGAATGACGCGCGGCTTCGCGAGCAAGCGTTTCACAAGCAATCGGAAGTCGACATGTTGCTTCCGGTCGAGATCCTCGACTACACCGACTTCTATTCTTCCAAAGAACACGCGATCAACCTCGGCAAAATGTTCCGAGGGAGTGACAACCCGCTGCTTCCCAACTGGTCTCACATGCCAGTCGCCTATCACGGGCGGGCCAGCTCCATCGTTATCAGCGGCACAGACATTCGCCGGCCCTGCGGCCAGACAAAAAAGGACGAGGACCCGGCCCCCACGTTCGGCCCGTCGCGGATGATCGATTTTGAGCTGGAGGTGGGGTTCTTCATAGCAAAGGGGAATCAGATGGGCTTGCGAATCCCTGTTGACCAATATCGCCAGCACATTTTCGGCATGGTTCTGGTCAATGATTGGAGCGCCCGTGACATCCAGCGCTGGGAGTATCAGCCGCTCGGCCCGTTTCTCGGAAAGAACTTCGCCACCTCAATCTCGCCCTGGGTCGTGACCTTGGAGGCACTCGATCCTTTCCGTACGGCTGGACCCGTGCAGGATCCAGAGCCCTTGCCTTACCTGAGAAACGCTGGAGAGCGGACCTATGACATCCAGCTCGAGGTATGGCTTCAGGGACAGCAGATGTCTGAGCCGCATTGCATCAGCCGCACCAACTACAAGTACCTGTACTGGGACATGTCCCAGCAGGTGGCTCATCACACGGTGAACGGGTGCAACCTCCGACTCGGCGACCTGATTGCCTCCGGCACAATCAGCGGCCCCGACCCATCGTCGTACGGGAGTCTGATTGAGCTGGCCCGGCAAGGGAAGAAGCCGATCGTGTTCCCTGACGGCGAGACCCGAACGGCTCTTCTCGATGGCGATCGCGTGATAATGACAGGCTGGTGCCAGGGCGACGGCTACCGGGTCGGATTCGGAGAGGTGACCGGCCGGATCTTGCCTGCGATCGAAGCGTGACTGTAGTAGAGTAAGCGTGAAAGGAGCCAACCAGATGGGCGCAACACAAGGTATGAACCGGCGTGATTTTGCGCTGACCGTGACCATGGCCGCGGCGGCGACATGCGGCCGGGCCATGGCTGCTCAAAAGACCGGCGGCGAAGTGAAACCGGGCTTGTACAGCATCACGTACCTGGGAGTCTGGTACCGGGGGGATGCTCTGACGCTCGAACAAGTGATCAGCCGGGCAAAACACTACGGATACCAAGGCGTTGAGATCGACGGGAAGCGGCCGCATGGCAATCCGCTCGACATGCCCCGCAAACGTTGCCAGGAGCTGCGCAAGTATGCGGATGGCCAAGGCATCGAGATCTATGCCGTGGCCGGCAACAACGATTTCAGCAGCCCGATGCCCGAGTCACGCGAGGCGCAGCTGCTCTACTTCCGGGAACTGATCCGCATGACGGCTGACCTCGGCGCCAAGACCCTTCGGGTGTTTCTTGCCTGGCCCGGCGTGACTATGAGGCTGGAGGGTGGGGCACGCTACGACCTGGCCAAAGGCGTCTGGGAGTTTGCCCACAAAGAGTTTTCCCCGGAGCAGACTTGGGACTGGTGCCGCGCCGGCTTGAAGGAGGTCGCTGAATATGCCGGCGACGCGGGTGTGACGCTCGCGCTGCAGAACCACGCTCCGGTCATCAAGGACTACCGAGATGTTTTGAGGATGATCCGTGAAGTCGGCTCGCCTTACTTGAAGGCTTGCTTCGACACCCGGCTGGAATATGGCAAGAAGGGCGAGTACCTGCTCCGGGCAACCCGTGAGTTCGGACCGTTGCAG
Source organism: Acidobacteriota bacterium (assembly GCA_041946865.1). GTDB lineage: Bacteria > Acidobacteriota > UBA6911 > RPQK01 > RPQK01 > RPQK01. The sequence goes on from JBHGBF010000072.1 coordinate 15,232, forward strand.
GTTCTGTCCCATTACGGCGACGAATACTCCAAGGTCAACGGAAAGATCGTTCCGAAAGAGGACGAGTTTCTGGCTGACCAGGTGGCCGGACTCATGGAAATCGGATACCGGGGCTACCTGGGTTACGAGCTTTGCCATCCGCTCGATCCTATCGATGGGCAATTGCCGGGGATCGACTACGTCGACAAGCAGGTCCAGCTGGCCGCCGAGTACCTGCACGAGAAGATCGCGGAGGTGAAAGAGGTGAGTTAGCGCCGATTTTGGCTCCGAAAGCCGGCCTGAAGACTATCCGACGCGCTCCGCTGAAAAGCGCTGCGCTTGCGGCTCTGTTCCGCCTGGCTTGACGGAGTGGGTTTCACAGCGCCTGTCGGAGGGCATTGACGGCGGCGGGGTCTTCCAGGCTGGTGAGGTCACCGGGATCGAGCCCCAGATAGACGGCGCGGACGACCCGCGCCATCACCTTGGCGTTGCGTGTCTTTGGAAGTGCGGTTGTAAAGCGGAGGTCCGCGGGTCGAAACGGCTTGCCGAGGGCGGCCGCGACGCGGTTTTTCAGCTCTTCCCGTAGCGCCTCCGACGCCTTTCCGGCGTCGTGAAGCACACAGAAAATCACGATTTCCTGCCCTTTGACGGGATGGGGCACCCCGATCGCTACGCTTTCCGCAACCAGCTCATGTTCGGTGACAACGGCTTCAACCTCTGCCGGTCCCAGACGCTTTTCGGACACTTTGATGGTATCGTCGCTGCGTCCCAGGATGTACCAGAGCCCGTCCTCATCAATAGCGGCAAAGTCTCCGTGGCGCCACAGACCTTCAAAGCGGCGCCAATAAGTATCGAGATATCGTTCGCGGTCTTTCCAGAAGCCCCGTGTCATCCCGATCCACGGTTGGCGGATGACCAACTCGCCGACCGCCCCACGTACCGGCCGCCCGGATTCGTCTACTACCTCGGCATCCATCCCGGGGACCGGGCCTGAAAAGGCGCACGGCTTCAAAGGAGTGAAGAAGTTGCCGCAGAGAATGCCGCCGCTGATCTCCGTGCCGCCTGAGTAATTCAGGATCGGTTTTCGGGCCTCGAGGACGTTCTCGAAAAACCACATCCAGGATTGTGGATCCCAAGGGCTTCCGGTAGAGCCGGCGGCGCGCAGCCGTGAAAAGTTCCGCTGCCTGATCGGGCCGGTCCCGTGAACCATGAGCGCGCGGACAAGGGTTGGAGAAACCCCCAAATGCGTCACACCGTGATTCTCGACAATTCTCCATAACCGGCCGGGGTCGGGGAAATCAGGAGCCCCGTCATAGAAAACCATCGAGGCGCCAACGAGCAGCGAGCCGAAGACCAGCCACGGTCCCATCATCCATCCCATGTCGGTGACCCAGTACAGCGTTTCGCCGGGCTTGAGATCCATCCCCTGATAAATATCCTGGGCAGCCTTGACGGGAAAGCCACAATGGGTGTGAACCGCGCCCTTGGGACGCCCGGTCGTCCCGCTGGTGTATATGATCATCAGGAGGTTCTCGGCCGACGTATCCTCGGCGACGGCGATTTCCGGCTGTCCGGTGACAATGTCGTGCCACCAGTGATCACGTCCCGGCTTCCAGGAAACCGCGCCGCCAGTTCGCCGAAGTACAACCGTCTGCATGACCGACGGCGCCTGTGCGACCGCTTCGTCCGCGATTGATTTCATATCGATCCGGCGTCCGCGGCGGTAGAAGCCGTCCGCGGTGAACAGCGCTTTGGCGCCCGCGTCGTTCAGCCGGGCAGCCAGGGCCGTGGCGCCGTATCCGCTGAACAGCGGGAGGACAATACCGCCAATTTTGATCACGGCGAGGAAGGCCGCGGCCAATTCCGGGGTCATGGGCATGTAAAGGCCGACGACGTCCCCCTTTCCCAGTCCGAAGGCGCGCAAAGCGTTCGCGCAGCGGTTGACTTCGGCCTGGAGCGCACGGTACGTCATCGTGCAGGCCCGGCCCTCCTCCCCCTCCCACTTCAAGGCATGACGTTCCCCGGCGCCGCTTTCGACCCACTTGTCCAGGCAGCTCTCGACGATGTTCATTCTGCCGCCGACGCACCAGCGGGGGAACGGTTTACCCTCCTCAAGGTCGACCACCGCGGTGTACGGTTTGTGGAACCGGACATTCAAGTCGTTCAAAACGGCATCCCAGAACCAGGCGATATCCTCCACGGATTTGCGGAAAAGCTTGCTGTAAGAAGGGATACCCCAACGGTCCATGAACCGTTTCAGGTTACTCTCGGCAATCCACCGCGGATTCGGCTGCCAGACGACAGGCTGGCGGAATGGAAAGGTCTCAGTCCTGCCGGGGGCGAAGGCGGGATCCATTAATTCAATGATACTTCCAAGAACGCTGCTGAAGACAAGGAAGGCTGCCTGACAGCGGTCAGCTTTAGGGCTGACCGCTTCTCTGGACTCTGGCGAAAGTATACAGATGAATCAACAGGAACCGCTGCTGTGTGGCTGTATATGCCGGAAAGGCCACGGATTTACGGACGAAAGACGCTCCGGAAGTATGAAGGGCTCAATCTCGTGCTCCTGCTCATGGCAGTCGTGGGCCTGACCGTTTTCTCGACCTGGGTGTTTCAGTCTTACAGCAACCCGGATGAAGGAGATGACTCCAGGAAGGAGATCCTCTCCGAGGTGTTCACCGACTCGGATGTGTGCATGTTCACCGTCGGCGCCCAGCTGACGCACACCAGTCATCGTTACGGTAGCCCCGCCGAAATCATAACCAGCGACCCCTTGGCCAGAAAGCTGTTCGGGATTCCCGGCATTGTCGAAGTCTCGATTCACCAAAAATCCGTTGTCCTGCGAAAACTCCCGTCAGCTCGGTGGGAGGCGATCAGACCGGCAGCGCGGGGAGTTATTACGGACTATCTCAATTCAGAGTAGTATCCTGCTGCGGAAGAGCGTTGACCTTCCGGACCTGGCTGTGGGGTACTTTTTAATCGCGGCCGCCACCTTCTGCAGGCACTTGTCACCCGCCCCGTGGCCGTACGTGTCGTTGTACAGCTTGAAAAAGTCGACATCCACCATGGTCAGAGAGATGGGAGCTCCGCTTCGGGGAACCCGGCGCCGCTCCTGATAATGACCGATTTCTCGAGGACAGTGCGCTCGCCTTCCGCAGCGGCGCCCACCGGCAGCTTGTTTCTGTCGCCCGCGGCAAGACTCCGCCCAAATTGGCGGGGCCGGAGAGTTGCGGACGGAGGGCCCTGGTGTGGTACCGTTTCAGGCCATGAGTCCCACGGCGCGACTGCGAAAGAGAAGCGTCTTATTGTGCCTTCTGGCAGTGACGGCGCTTCTTCCGGCGTGGTTCGCCTGGCTCTCTTCGCCGCCGCCCCAGACCCGAGACATCCATATTGAGGCGTTTCGGTACGGCTTCAGTCCCTCCCGAATCAAGGTGAACCGGGGCGATCTGCTGCGACTGACCTTCTCAACTCGGGACACGGGGCAGAGTTTTTTTCTTCAGGATTACGACCTGCACGTCGTGATCACGCCGGGCAGTCGTTTCGTGGAGGTACATCGCCTGTCCCGTCCGGACGATCCTCCGGTCCGCGCCTTTGTGGTCGAGCTGCGTGCCGGGCTGGAGGGCTGGTGGGGACGGCTCGTGTCCAAGTCCCACTTCCGGAACCACACCTATAACGGTCCCATGCACGGGACGGAACGCGGCGACCTGATTGTCAGCCCTGATTACCTGCTGGCCTCAGGCCTCGGCCTGTTGTGTGCCATTCCTCTGGCGACCCTGCTTCTGTTTGGCAGTGAAGCAAAGACGATCTTTTTGAACCTGTTCGCGCTTTGGCCGCCACTGAAGCGATTGGTGAAACGGCCGTCTTTTCAGTTCACTCTCACGGTCCCGATGCTGGCCGTTTTTTACTTCGTCATTCTGGCGGGGCTCTTCGGCACCAAGGTATCAGGCCGCAACGCAGGGCCGATGGTCATATGGGTGGTCTGGCTGTCGGCTTTGATCGCCGTGCTCGTGCCGTTAGGGGGGCGGATCTGGTGCCTCGTGTGCCCGCTCCCGTCGCTCGGAGAGTGGCTGCAGCGATCGAGACTGGCCCGCCGGCGTCGCCGGCCCCAGAAGCCCCTTTTCATCTGGAGATGGACGCAATCTTCAGGAGTCTGGCCACGCACGATTTCCTTCCTCCTCCTGGGCACGTTCAGTACCGCCCTGGTGGCTGTCCCAGCCGCTACCAGCTGGCTCCTTATCGGGTTGGCGGCGCTTGCGGTTCTGATGTCATTCGGGCCCGAGCAGCGGCTTTTCTGCCGCCACCTCTGCCCCATCAACAGTTTCATCAGCCTGTACTCGATGACAGGCCGGCTGATGGTCCGTTCCGTCTCCAAGGACATCTGTGCAAGGTGCGAGGAGCATTTCTGTCTGACCGGCAGCGCGAAAGGCTGGGGTTGTCCGTACGGGCTCTGCCTGGGCGAAGTAAATCGGAACAACGACTGCGGGGCGTGCACGGAGTGCGTCAAAACTTGTGCCTATGACAACGTCGCCCTGTTCTGGCGCTCTTCCGGCTGGGATTCAGAAATAAGAGGCTACGGCGAGGCCTGGCAAGCAATGGTGATGTTCGCGCTCGGCGTGGTCTACTGCGTCCTGAATCTCGGCGCCTGGCACCAGATCCGCGACTGGGTGGACGTCGTGGACAAGCAGAATTGGGGCAGTTTCTGGGCTTTCAGCGCCGGAGTGTGGCTCCTGATCCTCGGCGTCTTACCCTTGCTCGTCTATGGCCTGACGCGAATCGGTCTTCGCCTCGGCAAATCAAGTCTGTCGCACGGCGCCGCCTTCCGGGCGAGCTGCGCTTCGCTGGCGCCGTTGGGATTATCAATCTGGATCGCCTTCGCTGTGGCGGTCTTTTCCTCGATGTTCACTTTCGTGCTCCTCAGCCTCTCGGATCCTCTGAACTGGGGATGGGATCTTCTGGGAATCGCCGGACGCCCTTGGCATATTCTCTGGTCCCCGGCGATTCCATGGCTGCAGGTGGCGTGCGTGCTGGTCGGCCTGGTTTACTCCTTGAGGACGCTTCGTCTCTCCTGGGAAAATATGCCGGGTGACTCGCACTTCGGACTTCGCGGGTCCTTGCCGCTGGCAGCTTTTCTCTGGCTGATTGCAGCAGGGATGATTTACTTCTATGCCGGATGAACGGGATCGAAAAGTAAAGGCCGAAAGAGCGAGGCCGAAGGCGCCGACACGGAGGAGATCCGGCTGGCTGCAGGGCGCCATGCTGGCCGCGGTGCTGCTGGGCGTTCCCTTTCTGGTGCTCGTTTACCAGGCTCATCACAGCGGGCTTTCGGTCCGTCAAATGATCGCGCACATTTTTAGGGGGGCCCGCCAGACAGAGGAGGCCGTCTCAACTCCGGCAGAGACGTCGCGAGCGCCAAGAGTCGATTTTCTGGCAGAGGCCCCGATCGGTTTTCCAGCAACTGATCCTCCGCGGGTCGCAGGCGTGACCATTGCTGACCTGGATAGAGACGACCTTCTCGACGTTCTCGTTTGCGACATGCTGGCCAATCGGGTCGGGTGGATACGCCAGTTCCCGGCCGGCAGGTTTGTCGAGAAATGGGTCGGCCCCACTCTGGCGGCACCCGCGCGTGTGGACGCCTGCGACGTGGATGGCGATCAGGATCTCGACTTGCTGGTCGCACTGATGGGTCAGGTCTTTCCGAGCAACGACAAAATCGGCTCGGTGGTTGTTCTGGAAAACAACGGAAAGCAGGAATTTACGCCGCATACCATCATCGATCGAGTCGCCCGAGTAACGGATGTGCGGGGAGCAGACTTTGACGGGGACGGGGACGCAGACCTGGTGGTCGGGCAGTTCGGCTATGACGACGGCGAGACCCGCTGGCTCGAGAACCTCGGTAACTGGCAGTTCCGGTCGCATATGCTGCAGACTCTCTCGGGCGTGATCCACACTATCCCAGTCGACATCGACGAAGACAGAGATCTGGATTTCATCAGCCTGGTCAGCCAGGAATGGGAGGAGATTTACCTCTTCGAAAACGACGGCCGCGGGGATTTCAAGCCGCACATGGTGTGGGGCAGCGCGAACGAGGATTACGGAAGCAGCGGAATCCGGATCGTCGACATGAACCAGGATGGACGGATGGACATCCTGTACACGAACGGCGACGCGTTTGACTACCTTCCCCCGCGGCCCCGTCCCTGGCACAGCGTGCAGTGGCTCGAAAATCGCGGCAATTTCAGGTTCGAGCACCGTCCCATCGGCAAATTCGAAGGGGCAAGCGGGGCCGTCGCGGCTGATGTTGACGCCGACGGAGACCTGGATGTGGTCGCGGTCAGCTGCTACAACTTCTGGGAACAGCCCGAGTCGCAGAGCATTCTGTGGTTCCAGAATGACGGAAAGATGGGTTTCACCGAGCGGAATATTGCGCACTCACCGACTCATCTCATTACCGTGGAAACAGCTGACCTGAACAACGACCACAAGCCAGACTTTGTCACCGGCAGGATGAATGTCTACCCCCCTTTTACGAACGATGGTCGAGTGGTGCTCTGGTTGAACCAGTGGAAGTAGTTCAGTCGCGTCGCCTGATGGACACGACACGAATTACGCGAATTGACGGCTGGAATCGATTAATTTGCCGGAAAAAGGGGTTAGCCCGGCGAAGACGGGAATCATGGGATCCAAGAGAATCTGGACGATCGCTTTGCTCGCAGTCGGTCTCGGGCTCGGGACGTGGCTTCTGTTGCGCGCCTTCGGTCCCGCGCCGCTGCCCCCCGACTTCCCCGCCCGGCCGGTGCTCCAATCCTCGAACCCCTCGCTCGTCAAGCTCATCGAGAGCAGCGACCAGGCGGCCCGTTCTCGCCCTGATTCCGCGTCCGACGTCGGAAGGCTCGGAATGGTGTACCACGCCAACCAGTTTTACGAACAGGCGGAAAAAGCGTATGCGATCGCCCATCGCCTCGACCCCGGGGACTACCGCTGGGTCTACTACCCGGCGCTGACTGCCGAGGAACGGGGTCAGGAAAAGGCCCAGTCATCTTGGCTGGAGCAGGCGCTCGAGCTTAAACCGGACTGCTTGCCGGCGCTTCAGAAACTGGGAGATATCTGTTTAAAGCGGGGTGATGTCGCGAAAGCGCGGCTGTATTACGAAAGGGCGCTCGCGGCCTCAGGGGACCGGACATCACCGCAAGCCCTGTTCGGCGCTGCGCGCGTGGCCCAGCGGGGCGGCGACTGGGCCGCCGTCGTCGAGAGTCTTGAGCCGCTGGTTCGGGATTTCCCTGGCATCCGGCCTGCCCATCAGCTATTGGCCGAGGCTTACGAGGCCTTGGGGCAGGACGAGAAAGCCGTGCCCGAGCGCGCGGCCCTGCTCGAGTCCGGCTTGACTCCGCTGCCCCCGCCGGACGATTTTTTGTACCAGGAGCTGGTCGGGTTGTCGTGTTCCTCAACACGCCTGCTTAAAGAAGCGGGACTCCTGAGTCGGTACGGCCGGCCGGACGAAGCCATACAGGTCGCGCGCCGGGCCGTGGAGGTGGAGCCCGGGGACGCCGATGCCCATCACTTTCTGGCGCGCACTCTGCTTGACTCAAGAGGCGGGGATGCGGAAGCTGTCGAGGAAGCACTGGCACATCTGAATCAAGGCTTGCGACTGCGCCCTGACGACCTGTTGCCGCTCTTCTATTTCGCCACTTTCTTCTTCAAACAGGACAAGACGGACGTCGCGGTGGAAGAGCTCCGCAGTCTGCTGGCCCGGAACCCGGCCAGCGCCGAGGCCCGTTATTACTTGGGTGTCATCGCCGCTCGCAGCGGCCGTGCGGAAGAGGCGATCGGACACTACCAGGAGGCGCTGAGGATCGACCCGCGGTATGCCGAACCGTTCGACAAGCTAGGCTCGATCCTCATGAAGCAGGGAAGATTTGACGAGGCTGCCAGTCACTTCCGGAAAGCCGTGCAGCTCAAGCCCGCGTTCACCCGGGCACGCTGCAATCTTGGGGTGGCGCTCGAACAACTGGGGAAAGTTGGCGAAGCCATAGAGCAGTACGAAGAAGCCTTGCGCGCCAAACCAAACGACGGGAGCGCGCAGATGTACCTGGCCATCGCCTTGCTGAAGACCGGGAAGGTTCAACAAGCCACCGCCCATTTCCGTAACGCGGTCCGTATCGCGCCCGAAGATCCGGAAGCCCACTACGGCCTGGGATTCGCCCTTGCTGTCCAGCGGGGGGTCATTGAAGCGAGGAAGGAATTTCAAGAGGCCCTGAGGCTGCGTCCCGACTACGAGGAGGCACGCCAGCAGCTGCTGAAACTGGAACGAGCGAATTGAGCCGAAGCAATGGGTCGCGCGCTCCGATCGGTCGCTTTCCACGCGAAACATCTGTGTCCATCGGACGTAAAAGGCCAACGTGACGAAAAAGAATTCAGCCGTGGCGGAGTCAAAGGCGCCGTTGACCCGTGATCAATCGACCGGTTACCTGCTCGTTCCACGGGCATGGTTGGCGGCGATCCTGGTCCTGGTTCTTTTGCCCTGGCTCATTGTCGGAGCCTACGTCTGGTCTGGTGGAGAAGCGGCGGACCATACAACGGAGAAGGCGTCGACAGAGAAGCCGACCGCCGGCAGAGGTCCTTCCCGCCTCGGCAAGCTGGGCCCGTGGGGCCAGCTCGAATATGTTCCAATTATCATCTCGCCTCCTTTGGAGTTCATCCCTGATGCTCGAGAGCCTTTCCAGGAGCGCCTCATCTGGTTCTTTCAGAACAGCAGTCCGGACGAAGTTTCAGAGTTCCTGCTGAGATCAGGGCTGGTCCCGGAGCAGGTGTCGAGCTTGATGTCGACGGCCCGGCTGGCGCCCGAGATTCAAGGTGTGAGCCTTGTTCCGACCAGGGATCTGATCCTCGGACTGCCGCCATCGACGAGGGGTATGATCTACGGGCGGCTGGCCGAGTGCGAGCTTAATGTGACTCAGCGTAACGCTTTTCGCTTCTACGGCTCCTCGTTTGACGAATGGTTCGGCACGACACGGCTGCCCCAGGAGATCATCGCTCTCGTGGAGCCGCTGGTCTATCGCAACGGCGATTTCATGTGCTTTTCCGATATTGATCTGATCGCCCCAAAGATTCCGGATGCCTCTGTCCGCCGTCGGCTGACGAAAGTGCTTTTTCGGGAATCGACCCTGCTGGTTCATCTCCGGGTTCCGGAAGGCTCGGATGTGGACCGGATAGCGGCTTACTGGGGAACCGGCGGGCGGCGGACCGACATCCGGCCGCTGCTTGACTCGCTCAGTCCCGACCAGCCGATCGACATTAACCTTCTGCTGCCGGTCTTTGCCCGCCGTCGGGTGTATGCTTACCGTCCGGTCACGCTCGGCGATTTCGATAAATCACAACAAGTGAATTGCTTCTGGACCGCGCTCAACTTTTTCAACGACCCGCCCGACGACAGCCTCGTCGACTACAAGAAGGTCCTCGAGACTGTCAAACGCGACTACGTCCTGGTCCACGATAATCTTCAGCTCGGGGATATCGTCCTGTTCGCAGACGAGAAGGGGAACTATTTTCATGCGGCTGTCTATATCGCGGACGACATCGTTTTTACCAAGAACGGAGATTCAATCCTGTCACCTTTTGTCCTGGTTCCTCTCGACAGGATCGGCGGCTATTACCCGGGACTGAACACCAGCCGAATCTACTACTATCGCTTGAAACGGCTCTCCTGACGCTTCGGATCCTTCCGGTCTGCGTCCGAAGCATTGCGCCGGGCGCACAAGCGGCTGCGCCCGGCGGCTTGCGCACCTCATGTCGCTCTCGAAATCGAAAAAAATCTCCGCCTTACCTTTGCTGTCAATGTGGCAGCAACGAGGAGAGAGGCCGGTGCTTTATCAGGCCTCGAAGGCGATGGCGCACTGCTCCGGAAAACACCTATCGGAGTGGAGACGGGCTAGCGCCACTCTGACCGGGACCGTGCTGGACCAGGCCGGCGCGGTTATTCCGGGAGCTGATGTCAAGCTGACCAACCAGGCAACTGGGGTGAGCGTGCAATCAGCTTCCAACGAAGTCGGCATTTTTGTTTTCACCAGCGTGCTGCCTGGGACCTATAGCCTCGAAGTCGCAATGCCTGGTTTTCGTACTTTGACCATGCGGGACGTGGTACTGACCGCGAATGAAAGACGGTCTCTGGGCAACATCAGCCTGCAGGTCGGAGAAGTCGAGCAGCGGGTTGAGGTAACTGCGGAGACTTCCTATGTGCAGACGGCTTCGTCAGAACGGGCCGGTTTGATCAGCGGCGACCAGGTGCTCAATCTGGCCGTCAAGGGGCGCGATTTCCTCGGGTTGATGAGTACTTTGCCGGGTGTGATTGACATGAATGTGGGATCACGTGAAGTCGTGGCAACCGGCAACGTCCTCAACGGCCTGCACATCAATGGTGGACGCACCAACTCCGTCATGTATGCCCTCGACGGGATATCCTCCGTCGATACCGGGTCCAACTCGAGCGTGCAGAATGCTCCAAACATGGACGCCATCAGCGAAGTAAAGGTTCTCACCAGCAACTATCAGGCTGAATACGGGCGTAACAGTGCCGGGACGATCAACGTGATCATGAAGGGCGGCACTCGTGATTTTCACGGGAGCGCGTATTGGTACTATCGCGACAAGTCGTTGAATGCCAACAAATTCTTCGACAACAAGAGCGGGACCCCGAGACCCGACTATCACTTCAACAACGCCGGATACTCGATTGGCGGCCCGATTTTCATTCCGGGCAAGTTCAACACCAACAGGGACAAGCTGTTCTTCTTCTTCTCGCAGGAATATGTCCGGCGCCGTCTGTTCCTGACGCCTCGTTTCGTGACCACACCGACGGAATTAGAGCGCAACGGGGACTTCTCGCAGACGTATGACACCAACGGGAAGGTCATTCCGATCAACGATCCTCTCAACGGTAAGAAGCCGTTTCCGAACAACGTGATCCCCGCCAACAGAATCAACCCGGTGGGGCAGGCGATCCTCAAGTTCTTCCCGCTCCCGAATTACGTCGAGACGGATCCTAATCAGATGTACAAGCGGAATTATCGGAGCACGGCCAGCGGGAACAACCCGCGCCGGCAGGAAGTCATCCGCATCGACTACAACATCACTCCGACTCTGAATTCCTACTTCCGTTACATCCGTGACAACGACGATGAAGAGTGGCCGTACGGTTCATGGGTAGCCGGCAACCTGAACTATGATCTGGTCAACACCTTGCGGCCGCAACGCGGACGCGGGGCGGTCTTGAATCTCACCAAGGTCTTCAGCTCGACAAAGGTGAACGAGTTCACGGTCGGGGCGAGCACCCGCGGGCAGACCTTCAACCCGGTCGAGCCGGAGAAGGTGGCGCGCGCTCGGATAGCCGGCCTCGGGCAGTGGTATCCGCAATCGAACGAATCAGGCGCCATCCCCAACATGACCTTCGGAGGCGTCCAGAATTACATCAATCCCTCGTTAGGCAACATCCCGTATACCAACGAGAATCCGGTGTTTACCTTCGCCGACAACTTCAGCTGGCTCAAGGGCTCACATGCGCTCAAGTTCGGAGTTTACATTGAGCGGATGCGCAAGGATGAGGTCGGCGGTCCGAACACTCGCGGGTCTTTCGATTTCGGTCGCAACACCAACAACCCACTCGACACCAACTACGCGTTCTCGAATGCTTTGCTCGGTGTTTTCAACAGCTACTCGGAAGGGACCTTCAGGCCGTATTCTCATTACCGGTACACTCAGACCGAGTGGTACGTGCAGGACTCCTGGAAGGTCAACAGCAAGTTGACCCTCGACCTCGGCCTGCGGATGTACAACTCGCCGGCCGCTCATGACGACCGGTACAACATCACCACGTTTGTTCCCTCCCTGTATAAGGCCAGTGAACAGGCGAGGCTGATCTGGCCGGGCAAGGACGCCAACGGCAAGCGCGTGGGAAAGGACCTCGTGACCGGCGCCATTTACCCGGTTCCCTACATCGGCCTTTTCGTCCGCGACTCGGGGAATTACGCTTCCGGAATGGTGGTCGGAGGGAAGGATGGATGGCCGGGCGGGTTGTACCAGACACCGGCAGTCGCCTTCGGACCCCGGATCGGCTTTGCCTATGACCCGGCCGGCGACGGCAAGATGGTCGTACGCGGCGGTATCGGGATCTTCTATGATCGGCCACAGGGCAACGTCTATTCCGGCACCAATGGCCAGCCGCCTGTGGCTTTTACCCCAACCTTGTACTTCGGCACTCTCGACACCTTCCTTGACGCAGAGGGGGCCATTGGACCAGGCAACATCACCGTGACCGAGACGGGTGATCAACCGCTGCCTCAAGTGTACAATTTCAGCATCGGGGTCCAGCGGCAGGTCCCGTTCGACACTGTGGTGGATGTTTCGTACGTGGGCTCCCTGGGAAGGTCGCTGATCTACGAGCGCAACATCAACCCGATTCCGATGTATGCGCGTTTCGACCCGAAGAACAGGGACACCACCACCGCGAGCAGCCCCTTGCCCGATAATTTCCTGCGCCCCTACCCAGGGTACGGGAACATCAATGTCCGCAGTTTTGGCACCCCATCCAATTACCATTCTCTCCAGATTGCGGCGAACCGACGTCTGGCCCAGGCCATTCAGTATGGCGTCGCCTACACATTCTCCAAAGCTCTTGGAGTGAACGGCGGCGACTTCGACGACGACCCGAGCGTTTACTTCCCGTACCGGGAAAGAAACTACGGGTTGCTGAGCTTTGACGTGACCCACAACCTGGTCATCAACTATGCTTGGAATCTGCCGAATCCCGGGCAGAAGTGGGGAGTGCCGGCGCTCGACTACGTGCTGGGTAACTGGCAGATCTCAGGCATTACCTCGTTTACTTCAGGCCAGCCTGTTAATCCGAGTTTTGCGCTCGCGGATGGCGCGGACCTGACAGGGTCCACGGAAGGGGCCCGGATCGACGTCGTCTCCAACCCGTACCTGCCGAAAGGCGAACGTACTTTCGCGCGGCAGTTCAGGACCGAAGCGTTCGCGCGGCCTGCAAAGTACTCCTTCGGGAACGCTGGAGCCTTCGTCCTGCGTCGGCCGGGTACCAGCAACTGGGACATCAGCATTTCCAAACGGGTTCCGTTCGGCGAGGATCGGTACGTCCAGTTCCGAACCGAGTTCTACAACGCATGGAACCATACCCAGTTCAATAACTTCGATTACAGCGCCCGATTCGATGCATCAGGGAAACAGATCGACCCGAACTTCGGCGTCATGACGGATACTCGTGACGCGCGTCGGATTCAGCTGTCCCTGCGCGTGATGTTCTAGCCCCCTTCCTTTCCCACCGGCGGCGCAGCCCTGCGCCGCCGGTGGTCTGCCCGCGCCTTTCTATTTCCCCGACTGGTCTGCTATTCTCGACGTAAGTAACCCTACAGCAAGGAGATTGGACGATGACCCGACCGTCTTTGCCGACCTTTCAGCCCGCACCTGCTCGCCGCGTCGATGGGACCCTGCACCAGCTTCTCGTGAGTCCCGGCGTGAAGCCTGGGCCGCCGGCTCCGTTGGCTGAACCTCAGAAGCTCCCCGATCCCGTCTTTCCGCAGCATCCGGAGTTGCTGGAAGCCGACGACGAGCAATTTGCGCCCGTCCGCAAGGACGGCGACCCGTACGGTCGCCGCTGGACGGCGCCGCTGATCTATCGCGCCATGCGCGGCTGGCTGTTCCCTTACGTGAAATCCCGCATCCTCCCGGGTGACTTTCACCCGATCATCGCCTACCTGTTCACCGAGTGGAAATGCAACCTTGATTGCCACTATTGCTGGGCTTTCGACAACCGCGTCAAAGGCATGACCGAGGATATAGCCAGGCGCTCGATTGACTGGCTGCATTCCACTACCTGCCGGGTGCTGGCCCTGATGGGAGGGGAACCGCTCCTCCGGCCGGCCTTTACCCACAAGGTGGTTTACTATGCCGCGAAGAAAGGCTTCTGGGTCTACGTGCCGACTAACGGCCGCTTGATGAAGCCGGCCCTGATCGACAAGCTGGCCGATGCCGGCATGGCTGTTGTGAATCTGGCCGTCGATGTCGTCGATGAAAAACCCGGATTGCCGAAAGCGCTGAACGCCATTCGCCCGTATTTCGAGTACCTGGTAAAGAAGCAGTACAAGTACGGGTACATCGTTTTCTTCAACATCAACATCTGCCGGAACAACCTTGAAGATGTGAGACACTTGACGGAGATCGCCCACAACTACGGGCTGATTACCGACTACCACATCAACGAATCACCCATGCTTGAGGAGAGTCACTTCAAGCACCTGAACGAGAACCCGACGTTTATTCGGCCCGAGGACTGGCCGGCCGTGGACGAGACGGTCGACTGGCTTATTAAGAAGAACCGCAGCGGCTACAAGATGGTCAACTCGATCCAGCGGATGAACGAGATGAAAGACTTCATGCGCGGCAAAATCCAGGAGTGGAGCTGCCGGGCGGGGCAGAACAACGTGATCATCCGGGTGGATGGGACCCTCGCTCCCTGCTTCCCGATGTATTCGGCGACCTATGACTGGGGAACGATCGAAAATCACAAGTTCGACGTCCGGCAGCTGAACGAAATGAAGAGAGGCTGCCAGCCGCACTGCTTCTCGACGCTTAACCACAATCTGGCGTTTTCCTACAACGATACCCGCGCCATCCGGTGGGTGGCCCGCCAGGCGCTGCGCGGGTTCCAGGGAGTGAGTGGAAGTTTCGACCAGCCGGTGCGTGACAGGGTGACGAGGTGACACGGTGACAAGGTGAGGGGTTCAGGGCCGAGGGCCCAATTCAGTTCAGCGCAATTAGACGGTCTCGAGCCTCCGTGCTGCCACTTTCCTGAAGGCTTCGACGACTCCCGGATCGAACTGCCGGCCTGAGTTGGACACGATCTCTTCCAGGGCCTGCCAGGGCGGCATGGCGCGCCGGTAGGGCCGATCACTGGTCATGGCGTCGAAGGCGTCGGCGACCGCGATGATGCGTGCCCCCAGGGGAACCGCGTCGGGACCCGTGCCGTTCCCGGATTCCAGCTTGTTCAC
This sequence comes from Acidobacteriota bacterium, assembly GCA_041946865.1. Taxonomy (GTDB): domain Bacteria; phylum Acidobacteriota; class UBA6911; order RPQK01; family RPQK01; genus RPQK01. The sequence continues at coordinate 30,264 of JBHGBF010000072.1, forward strand.
GAAATACTGGTGATGGGCCAGGACGATCGGGACGACCTCCCTCAGGACTGCGCCGACCGAGGACAGGAGACGGGCTCCCTTCTGGGCATGCGATTCAAGGTAGGCCTGGTCGTTGCTGCTTAGCGTCGCGGCTTTGCGCAGCACTTCGCCGCTGATCTCGATCTTCCCGATGTCGTGAAGGAGGCCCGCGACTCGGACATTGTCCGTTTCAGTAGCGGTCAACCGCATCTCGGCGGCGATGGCAGTGGCCAGCTCCGAGACCCTCACTGAATGCCCGCTCGTATACGGATCGGTGGACTCGAGGTACTTGGACAGGATTTCGAGAACACCGACATACGCGTTTTTCAAATCCTGCAGCCGCTGTTCCTTCTTTTCATACAGGCTCCCGACAGCCACACTGGTGAGGATCAGGAAGCCGCCCCAGCCGCAGAGCGCCGCGGTGTCATGCCAAACCCTGACTGCTGCGAACGTACGTTGCGGAAACAAGAGGGCGCACAGCAGAACGATCAGAATGGAAAGAACGGCGGCAAGTAGGCCCGAGCGTTTACCCAGGAAATAGCCGGCGGTTAAAACCGGCAGGAAGTAAAAATCGAGCACGACGGAGGTGTTGTCAACGAAGAGCGTACCCAGGAACGCCGCAAGCAGGATCACGGTCACCAGGATTTCTTCAAAGTGCGCCAGAACAAAGCGTTTCAGGGTCTCCATGACTGCCTCCTCTACGCCGCAGGTCGAAGGAACTGTAGAATACGTCCGGCCTTCACCAAGGACCAGTGATCCGGGCCTCTCGGTTTCTAAATGTTTTCCTTCTGTACGAGTGCCAATACGGCTTCCGGCTCGAGCGGAGCTGAGAACCAGAATCCCTGACCCAATTCGCAGCCCAGTTTGCGAAGCGCATCCACTTGCTGCTTGGTTTCGATTCCTTCGGCCACGACGTGCATGCCCAGATTGCGCGCCAGGGAAACAATCGCGTGGACGATTTCGCCGCTCCCTTTCTCGGTCCCCAGCCGGCCGACGAAGGAGCGGTCAATTTTCAGAGTGTCGCAGGGCAGCCTTTGCAGGTGGCTCAGCGAGGAGTAGCCCGTGCCGAAATCATCGATGTAAACCTTCACGCCGAGCGCCCGAAGCCGGACCAGTTTTTCACCCACTCCGGCGGGATCTTCGGACAACGCTCCCTCCGTCAACTCCAGTATCACGGTCGAGGGCGTGACCTTTGTGCGCTGAATGATGTTGGCCACGGTCTCCACGATGTTCGCCTGCTGCAGCTCCCGGGGTGACAGATTAACGGAAACGGACGCTGTCGGATGGTACTTCTGCCATTCGTGCGCGTAACGGCAGGCCTCCGTCAGGACCCAGATACCGATCGGGACGATGATGCCCGTTTCTTCCGCCACCGCAATGAACTCGCGGGGCTGCAGGAGGCCGCGAGTCGGATGTCGCCATCGCACCAAGGCCTCGAGACTGTGCAGCCGTCCTTTCCGGATATCGACGATCGGCTGGAATTGGATCATGAACTCTTTGCGTTCGAGCGCCCGGCGGAGATCATTTTCGAGGGCCAGGAGCGCCACGGCCCGGTGATGCATCGTACCGTCAAACAGTTCGTAACAGGCCTTCCCCCTCGCCTTGGCGCGGTACATGGCCGTATCCGCGTCCCGCAGAATCTCATCCGGATGCTTGTAGTGAGCCGCTCCGGCAGCTATTCCCACGCTCGCGGATGTGAAGATTTCATGCTCGCCGACCCGGTAGGGCGCCTTGAGACGTTCCAGCAGGCGCTCGGCAATCCGGCTCAGATCCCCCTCGCCGCTCACGTCATTGGCCAGCATGGCGAATTCGTCCCCTCCCAGCCGCGCAATGGTGTCGCCATGACGCACGAAGGCCTGGAGCGAATGGGCAATCGTGATGAGCAGCCTGTCGCCGACATTGTGGCCCAGGCTGTCATTGATGTTCTTGAAGCGATCAAGGTCCATGAAGAAAACGGCGTATGAGTAACCGGAGCGCCTTCGTGACTGGGCCATCAGCTGGCCAAGCCGGTCCAGGAACAACGCGCGGTTCGGAAGCCCGGTCAGGGGGTCGTGAAAAGCGCTGTACGCCAGCTCTTCCTCGACGCGCTTGCGACCTGTTACGTCAGTGAGTGAGCCAGCCATCCTGTACGGTCGTCCGGCCTGGTCCCTGACCGCCAGCGCCCGGGCCAGTATCCAGCGATAAGAGCCGTCGCGGTGGCGACTCCGGTACTCGATGGTGAAATGCGGAGTGCCGCCCTCCAGGTGCGCGGTAATGGCCTCCTGCACCACCGGCAGGTCTTCGGAGTGAATGGTGGCAAACCAGTCGGCGGCCGTGCTCGGCTGATCGTCCTCTTGCCAGCCCAGCATGGCGGCATAACGCGGCGAAAAGTAGATCCGATCCAACCTCAAGTCCCAGTCCCAAAGCCCGTCATTCGCGCCCTGCACCGCAAGCGCATAACGCTCCTCGCTCTCGCGCAGCGCTTCTTCGGCCGTCTTGCGCGCCATCGCATACCGGATGGACCGCTCGATGAGATCCAAATCGACTTCCCATTTGATCAGATAGTCCTGGGCCCCTTTGCTAACGGCCACGGAAGCCAGCTCATTGTCCCGTGTGCTCGTCAGAACAATAATCGGCAACCGCGAGGCCACCGCCTGAATCTTCTCGAAAGTGCTGATTCCCTCGCTGTCGGGAAGCGAGAAATCCAGCAAAACAAGGTCGATCAGCGAGGGTCCCTTGAGTACCGCCGTCGCCAGGCCGACCCGGTCCACGCAGGTCACCTCGTAGCGCGACTGAGACCGGGAGAGGATCTCCTTGAGGAAGTCCGCATCGCTCGGGCTGTCCTCGACCAGCAGGATGTGAACGGGACGCTGCGGCGCGCCCGGGACCTTGTGACTGCCTTCTCCGCTGCACAAAAGTGCGCCGGCGGCCCGGGCCTCAACCTGTGGCTCGGCCAGCGACAGCTGGGCTGCATGGCTACCTCTTTGAAGCACTTTCAAAGACCCCCCTTCGCAATCGACTTATCAGCCGCCGGGAGCGTCGCGAAAAAGGTAGAACCGGCCCCGGGCTGCGAATCAACCCAGATCCGCCCTCCGTACTCTTCGATTATCCGCTTGCAAATCGCCAGTCCCATTCCGCTGCCCGGGTATTGGGCGGCAGGGTTCAGACGTCTATGCATCTGAAAGACACGCTGGAAATCAGCTCGGTTTATGCCTATTCCGTTGTCCTTTACCGACACCAGCCACTCGCCCTGCATCCGCTGGGCAGCGACCTGGACTTCAGGAGTGGCCTGCGATCGGAACTTGATCGCGTTCTCTAAAAGATTTTGAAAGAACCGGACCATGTCGTTGAATCCGGCGTCGACGACCGGCAATCTTCCCCGCTTTATCACGGCCCCCGAGTCCTCGATCTTGGCCCTGAGATTCACGATGGCGCTGTCCAGCGCCGCTTCCAAGTCGGTCTCTTTGGCTGCCTTCTTGTTCTTGCCGACATCCAGGTACTCGAGATAGTCGTCCAGCATGCCCCGCATCCGGTCGGAGGCCTCGATCACATGGCGCAAATACCGCTTCATGTCAGGGTCGGAGTCAAGCAGCTTTTCTTCCAGCAGACGGCTGAACCGGGATATGCCGCGAAGCGGTTCCTGAAGGTCGTGAGAAACGGCATGAAGCAGCTCGATGGATTGGTTCGTCGAGGGACGCGGATCCGGGATGATCGGGTCGGATTCCACGGCGGACGGGGATCCCAGGCAAGCTTCCAGCCTTTGCACCAGCCGCAGATATCCCCTGGGCGACTTCGCCACATAGTCGGCAAATCCGCTTCTGAGCGCCCGACGGACGATTTCCTCGCTGCCGGAACCCGTGAACAGGATAACCGGGCACTGCGGCAGGATCCGATGGACCGCGTCAAGGACATGAAAACCATCGGTCCAGCTCAAGCGGTATTCCGTAATCACGCCGGCAAGCGGATGGCTTCCGAGGATCTGCGCCAATGAGTCTTCGTCCGTAGCACGCAGGATTTCCGTAGCCGGAAGCTCCCGGCTAAGAACGAAGGTCATCAGAGCGCAGTCGTCCGCGTTCTCATCAATGACCAACAGTTGCCTTGAACCTGCCTTCGCTGTCTGAGCAAACGAGAGCCGTTGGTTCACATCGCTCCGAAGCAGGACCCACTTGGGGTACCAGTAGCCAAAGCGTTGCGTTTTGGGGACTTCCTAAAAAACGGGGCGTGAGCCAATCCGTGCCACTCTTCTCGTGCTGAGCAGCAGTAGGTCCGTGCTACTGGGCCCCGGACGATTGTCCCGGGTGACTATGCTCCTCGCCGGAAAACACTCCCCGTGTCATTATACAGCCTCAAAATCTGGCTCTTGATGCCAGACATCATACTCGCAATTCAAGCGAAAGAAACCGAATTTCGTCATGAAATTCCAACATCCCTGACCGGGAGAGACGTCAACACAAAATACCGGTATCGCCACATCCCCTGGTTCACTATCATGTTAGGCAGATTCAATGGAGGAGGACTCGTGAAATCACATACCAGCGCCGCAGTGGTCTTCGCTCTTCTCCTGGCGTCAACCGCCTGGGCGAAGGACGACGGGAGCCAGATGGACTCCAGATTCCGCCTGAATTATCTCGGTTACTTCGCACGGGCCGACAAAATCGCCCTGTTCCTCTCGGAAATCGGTGGCTCCAAAACCTGGCAGGTGGTTGACTCGTCCGGAAGGGTCGTCGCCTCCGGTACTTCCCAGGATTACGTGAGTCGTGACTTTGCCTCCGGCGACAGCTTCTTCCGGATCGATTTCTCCACCTTTACCGGGACAGGCGCCGGTTTCAGGCTGGCTGTAGATAATATCCGTTCCGAGCCATTTGACATCACCCCCGGCTGCCCTTACGGAGACCTGGCTGCGCAGAGCTTCGACTATTTCAAGGACCATCGGACTCCCGAATACACCTTTGACCAGTTCCTGCATAACTGGGCCACGGGGAGCATCAAGGGGCCTTTCTGGAACGACGCGGGCGACAAAGGCTTTTACACGACCAACACCGCGCTGGCCGCCTGGCTTCTCATGAACCTTTACGAAAGATACGCCGAAGCCGACGGCTCTTTCGGCACTGGTGTGACCCTGTATGACGAGCTCCTCGTGGGTACCGACCTGATGCACAAAGTCATCCTGCCGGGCCAGAAGCTGGCCATCCCGAAGCTGCACACCCATGTGCCCAGCTGGGGACCATGCCCCCCGTACAACGGAGGCACCTCCTGCATCTCGAAACCCGAGACCAAAGCGACTTTCGCCGTTGCCAGGACACTGGCTCAGCTGGCTCGCCTGCACCTCGCCCAGAAGCAGCCTGAAGCGGCGCGCCAGGCTTTTCACCAGGCCCGGCAGGCCCTCGACAATGCCCGTAACGAGCCTCCTGTCTGTCGGGATTTCAAGGACTTCGGCGGTGAAGGCGGAATCTACCCCGATAATGACAATTACGCTTTGTGGCGCCACCCCCGGCGCAATCGCAACCCCTGCCATCCCGATCGCAATAATATTGAGGACGATGAGTATGCGGCTATCGTGGAAGTTTTCCTGAGCGCCCTGGCCCTGAACGACCCGCAGGCCGACTCGCTCCGCAAGCTTGTCACCAGCCACGTCCGTTTCGGCGATATCTCTGAGTTCTGGTGGGCCGCAGTCGCCCCGCTCGGCAACGTCTCGCTCCTTACCCTCAAGCCCCGCGGCGTGGACCTGGCCCCCATTCGCAAAAACCTCTTCGCTTATGCCGAAGAGTGCATTAAGCAGATGGGAGTCGGCTACCCGGGCGTCACCAAGGACGTTCGTTCGAACCGTTGGGACAGCGGAGATAAGGATGACGTCGATAACAACTGGCGCTGGGGATCGAATCGCCTCATCCTCGATGACGCCATCGTCATGGCCATTGCGGCCGAGGAGAAACGGGCGGCGGGAGATAGGGCGGCAGCCGCACGGTACGCACGCTACGCCCTGCGCGTCATGGACTACCTCCTCGGCACAAACGCCATGGCGCTGTCCATGATTTCCGGCTTCGGGGAAAACGCGGTGGAGCGACTCTTTGATTGCTGCGTCCCCAACACCGAGCGCGGTAAGATGGCCCTCGGTCCGAACAACTGGACCAACGCCGATGACCCGGATATGCCACCCTTCGGCTCGCTGCCTGGCATGAAGATGATGCCTAAGACCGGGACAGGCTGGGCAGCACGGGAAGTCGCCATCGATGCCAATGCCCCGCTCGTCTGGATGGCCTGGTGGGCCGAGCACAAGGCAGCAGAGCTGCTGGGAGAGGGAAGGATGAAGGATGAAGGATGAAGGATGAAGGATGAAGGATGAAGGATGAAAGGAAAAAGAAGGATGAAGGATGAAGCAGGAAGGATGCTAAGGAAGAAGCACGAAGAAAGGATGAAGGACGAATAAGAAGGATGACGGATGCCTTATCTCTTCATCCTTGGTCCTTCCCTCTTCGTTTCCTTCTTTCCTTGTTCCTTTCCTTCATCCTTCATCCTTTCTTCATGCTTCATCCTTCGCCGTTTGTCCTTCTGTTTGGAGATTACCTATGAAAGACGCGAACCTGTTGAAAGTTCTGAAGCCCTTGAAACTCCTCGTTTGGGCTTCTCTCGTATTCCCTGGGCCTGTCCTTTTCGCGGCCGACGGCTACCAGCCAAGCCCGGCCAATCTTCAGGCGCGCGAGTGGTTCCAGGACTCGAAATTCGGACTCTTTGTCCATTGGGGTATTTACAGTGTCCGGGGAAGGGCCGAATGGGTGCTCTACAATGACCGGATACCGCTTAGGAACTACGAAACGCTTGCCCAGTTCTTCAATCCGACGGAATTTGATCCGGCCGAATGGGTCGCCCTCGTGAAAGAAGCCGGGATGAAGTACATCACGATCACCAGCAAGCATCACGACGGCTTTGCCATGTTCGATTCGAGGGTCTCCGACTGGGATATCGTCGATCGGACACCCTACAAGAAGGACGTCCTCAAGATGCTGGCGGACGAATGCCGGCGGCAGGGCATTAAATTGTTCTTCTACTACTCTCAGCTCGACTGGCGCCATCCTGATTACTTTCCTCTCGGGCGCACCGGGGAGGGGCTGGGCCGCGCCGAGCAGGGCGACTGGCAGAAGTACCTCGAATACCAGGACAGCCAGCTCCGCGAATTGCTGACCAACTACGGAGAAATCGGCGGCATCTGGTTCGACGGCTGGTGGGACAAGAAAGACGGTGACTGGAAGCTGGAGAGAACCTACAAGCTGATCCATGACCTGCAGCCGCAGGCGCTTGTCGGCAACAACCACCATCAGGCGCCGTTCCCGGGCGAGGATTTCCAGATGTTCGAAAAGGACCTGCCCGGTCGAAACACAGCCGGTTTCAACGCCGAATCGAAGATCGGCGACCTGCCGCTCGAGACGTGCGAAACGATCAACGGGAGCTGGGGATTCAACCTGTCCGACAACCGCTTCAAGAGCACGCGGGAATTGGTCCACTACCTGGTAAAGGCAGCCGGTAACAACGCCAACTTCCTCCTGAATGTGGGTCCCATGCCCAACGGAAAGATCCAGCCGGAGTTCGTCCAGCGGCTGAAAGAAATGGGCGCTTGGCTGAAGGTCTACGGCGATTCTATATACGGCACGCGCGGCGGCCCGGTTTCCCAGCGTCCGTGGGGTGTCACCACCGCGAAAGAAAACCGCGTTTTTGTGCATATACTCGATTGGCCTGACCGCATGCTCGTTCTGCCGGCTCTTGGCCGGCCTGTTAAAGCGGCCAGGCTGCTGAAAGATGGCGCCAAAGTGGAGGTCCGGCAGTCTCCTGCGGGAACGGTCTTGATTCTGCCCGCCGGGCCGGCGGCCGGCGAGGTTGACACCGTGGTGGAGCTGGAGTTGTAGCTTCGACGCGCTCCAGAGCCGCTTCGCCAGATCCCCCTCCATTCTCCTCCCCCGGCTGCCGGTGGCCGGGGGCTCTCTTCTTCTTTGGTGTAAATCAAACTACAATATTGCATAACGCGACAAATAAGACGTGAACCTTTGGCTGCTCGCCACCAGGGGGACCGGATGATTATCTGTGCCGCTTTGTCGGATGTCGGGCGCAGGCGCCAGGTCAACCAGGATTTTCTGATTTTGAACGAAGCCTCTGCGTTCTTTGTCCTCACCGACGGCATGGGCGGACACTCCTCCGGGGAAGTCGCCGCCCGAACCGCCGCGCATGCTCTTAATGACTTCGTCACCCTCGCTACCGAGCCCCAGGAGATGACCTGGCCTTTCGGATACAGCACTGGAATTCCTTACGAGCACAACGTCCTGAAAACTGCGGTTTCTCTGGCGAACCTGAAAGTCACCCACCTGGCCGAGCTTGAGGAGCAGTACGCAGGGATGGGAGCGACCCTCTTAGCCGTCTGGATCAGGGGAGAGAAGGCTTTCTACTGCTACGTGGGCGACAGCCGCCTCTATCTGCTTCGCGACAGCCAGGTGAGACAGCTGAGCGAGGATGAAACCCTGGTCCAGGAGTTACTGCGGCGAGGGGTCATCACCCGTGAAGAAGCCAGGCAACACCAGATGCGCCATGTCGTGACCCGGGCTATCGGCATGCGCGGGAGACTCGACGTTGAGGTCCGGGAACAGGAACTGCAAAAGGGAGACCTCCTCCTGATGTGCTCTGATGGTTTGACTGATCGCGTGAGCGATGCGGAGCTTTGTCAGAAGCTGTCCGCGGATGCCGGCCTGGAGGAGCTTTGCCGTTCGCTTGTCGATTCGGCAAATGCGGCTGGAGGTGAAGACAACGTCACCGTGATTCTCTTGAAAAACCAATAGGGGGCCAGGACCCAGGAGGCCGACCAGGACGTCAGGAAGCTGGGTCATTCGGATATGGCCGAGAAAACAATCGGCAGATACGAGATCCAGGGCGAGTTAGGCCGGGGCGCGATGGGTCTGGTATACAAAGCCTACGACCCGGTGCTCGAGCGCCATGCCGCCATCAAGGTCATGACCACTTCCGGGGAGATGGATGACGAGCTGCGGGTACGCTTTTTCCGCGAAGCTCGGTCGGCCGCCCGCCTCAGTAATCCGCACATCATCGCTATCTACGACATGGGAGACGACCAGAATCGCCCCTTCATCGCCATGGAGTTTGTAGAAGGCGAGGATCTGAAGGCGCTGATTCGCGAGAGGGTCTTTGTGCCCTTTGCCCGCAAGCTGGAGCTGGTCGGCCAGATTTGCCGAGCGCTTCATTACGCCCACAGGCATGGCGTGATCCACCGGGACGTCAAGCCAGGGAACGTGCGACTGACGACCGAGGGCCAGGTCAAGATCCTGGACTTCGGATTGGCCCGTCTGGGCGCTTCGGACATGACCCGAACGGGCACTCTGATGGGCACGCCCTACTACATGTCGCCCGAACAGGCTAAGGGAGCGCGGGAGATTGACGGGAGGAGCGACCTTTTCAGCGTGGGTGTGATCCTCTACGAGTTCCTCTGCTATCGCCGTCCCTTCGAGGCCGATTCCCCCACGGCCGTTTGTTACCAGATTATCGCCGAGCCTCATTCTCCACTCTCGGCGCATCTTCCGGGCTGCGACAAGGAGCTCGAAGCCATTCTCGACAAGGCGCTGGCAAAAGATCCCGCTGAGCGCTTCGCGAGCGGCGAGGAGATGGCTTCCGCCTTATCGGCCTTTATCGCGCAATTGCCCGAAAAGGAAAAGGAGTTGCGGGCCAAGGTCGAGGAAATCGAGGCCGAAGTCGAGCGCCGGCGTGCCGAAGCCCAGCAGCACCCGCTGCCCTCGCTTCTCGACCCGGCCCTCCTCGATGACACGCTTTTCCCCCAGGCGAACGAAACCGCGGCGCGGCCGGAGACGCCGGGAGGCGATCACGTCCAGGAGGATTACGGTCACCTGCTCCAGCGGAAGGCTCAGCTGGAAAAAGTCCTGCACTCGATGGTCCGCGACCTCAAGAAGGTCAAACCGCTCGTTGAATCCTTCGAACACTGCAAACACCAGCTCCAGGCCGGCCAGTGGGACGACTGCCTGGCGAACGTCCGCGAGATGCTGAAGCTCTTTCCCCGCAACCCCGACCTCCTGGCAATGGAGAAGCGGTGCCTCGAAGAGCTCGAGCGCAAGCAGCGGGATCGGGAAAGGCGAGCACAGGCAGAGGGCGTGCTCCAGGAGGCCCGGCAGGCACTGGCCGCAGGCAGCTATGAGGCGGCCGGGCAGAAAACGGAGGAGGCGCTTGCCCTGCAACCAGGCTGGGCCGGAGCGCTGCAACTTCGAGAGCAGTGCGCCGAGCTGGCTCGGCGTGAGCAAGCCCGGGCGCTTCTTGCAGAGGCGCAGAGCTGTTGCCGCCGGGGCGGGTTTGGAGAGTCTCGGAACCTGGTGGATAAGGGGCTTGAGCTGGTCCCGAATGACGCGGACCTGAAAAGGCTCCGTGAGAAGCTGGACACGCTGGAGAGCCTGATACGCCAGGCCTCAAGCAGCTTGGAGCGAGGCGATTACGAAGAAGCGCTCGAAATTGCGGGCCACGCCCTGGAAGTCGATGCGGAACAGTCGGCTGCCAACGAGATTCGTCGGACGGCGACCGAGTTGCTGCAGCGACGCCGGCAGATCAGGCAGATGCGCGCCGAAGCGGAAGGGTTGCTGTCCGAAGGCCGGTATGAAGCATGTGCCGAAATCTGCCGGGCCGGACTGAAACTGGGCGGAGTAAGCGGCGTCTTTCGCCGGCTCGAGAGGCAGGCTCAGACTCAGCTCCAAAAGCGGAAACAGGCCGAGGAGCTGCTCGCCGGCGCCCGGCAGTATCTGCTGGCTCGCGATTACGAACAGGCGATCAAGCAGTCGAAAGCTGCTCTGGAGCTGGTTCCGGAAAACGCCGAGGCGCTTCAAACTGCGCAGCAGGCAGAGGAGGGTGTCCGGACTCAGAAGCGACTGAAGGAACTGATTGGCACAGCGCGAGAGTTGGCCCGTAACCAGCGCTGGCGCGAATGCCTGGACGCGGTAAACGACGGGTTCCGCATCGAGCCGGGCAACCAGGAGCTGATTGATCTCCAGCGTCAGGCTTCTCAAGCCCTGGAGCGCAGACGCCAGGCGGCGAAATTGTCTTCCGATGCGGCCGGCTTCCTGAAGCAGGGAGACTACCAGGCTGCCCTGAAGGCCTCTGAGCAGGCTCTGGCTCTTGACCCGCAGTGCGAGGAGGCTGTGAAGGCAGCCGCTCAGGCGCGGTCTGAGCTGGAACGGCGAAGCAAGATTGAAGCCCTGAGCGTCCAGGCGCGAGCCGCCGTCGAGAAACAGGACTACGAGGCTGTCCGGGCTCTGGCGCTTGAGGGAGTGGCCCTTGCCGGTAGTCACGAGGAGCTGGAGCAGCTGCTTGCGACGGCAAATGAGAAGCTGGCGCTCGAGCGGCAGATCGCCGGGCTGCTGGAGGAGGGTCGGGCGGATTTCGATCGGGGACGGTTTCCGGAGGTCCTCGGCATCACCCAGGAAGTACTCCGCCTTTCACCGCGCCATCCCGGGGCCCTGGAGCTGGAGCAGAAGGCGTACGCCGCAATCCGTGAGGCGGAACGCCGCGCGAAAGTGGAATCTCTTCGAGCCGCGGCAGGAAAAGCGCAACAGGCGGGGGATGCGGACGCGTGCCTTAAGGCGGCCGCCGAGGGTTTGGCGCAGGATCCCCGGGATGCGGAGCTTCAGAAGCTGAGGAGTTGGGCCGAGGGGCGTCTTCAAGAGCAGCGCGCCCAAAAAGAGCGCCGGGAGAGGGCCGACAAGCTGCTGGCCACAGCCCGGAAGGATCTTTCGGGGAGGCGGCTCCGGCGGGCGCGCCGCCGGTTCAACGAGCTGCTCAGGCTCGAACCGGGTCACGCCGAGGCTTTGGCCGCCAAAGCACAAATCGAGACGGCGCTCGCCGCTCAGAATCACACTCGAACCCGTCTCGCATCCTTTGCAAGCGCCGCCTTGCTCCTGGTCCTCGGCCTGGTTTGGCTACTGCGCTACCCCGACGTGGCCGGAGTCCTTTCCGACACACCTGCAGCGCCGCCCGTCGTCCGGAAAGCCCCGACATCCCCTGTGCCGCCCCCCTCCGCTGCCACACCACCCCCGGCGGAAGTCAAGGCCCCGCCGCCGCCGGTCGAGGCGCTCGGACAAAAGCTGGGCGCGGCCCAGAGCAGCCTGCAAGCCAAGGATTACGCGACGGCTGACCGCCTCGCCGCCGAGGTGTTGGCGCTTTCCGGTAAGGATGCGAAGGCGCTAGAGATCCAGAGACAGGCCAGGAAACATCTCGGCGAGATTGCGCGCTACAAAGGACGCGTGAGAAGCCTGCTGAGTGCAGGGAAGTATCCGGAAGCTCAGGCGGTTCTCGTATCGCTGCGACAGCGTGCGAAGCCGGATCGCGAGATCCAGGAATTATCCGAACAATTGCAGACTCGGACCCGCCGGGCAGCCGATTCGGCGCGGGCCGGGCTCCAGCAGTCGCGGCAAAGGGCTGAAAAGTCAGCGGCCGAAGCCGGCGTCAGCCTGGCAGCCGCCCAGCGGCTGGATGCCGAGGCAAACCGCCTCTATCAGTCGGGTGACTATAACGGAAGCGCAGAGCGGTCCTATCAGGCGCGGGACGCTTACCTTGAGCTCGACAAGAAGGCGGCCGAGATCCTGCAGGGGCGGCAAGTGGAGAGCCAAAGGCAATCGGCGCTGTCGGCTAAGCGGTCCTTCGACCAGCTGAGGACGACGGCCGAACAGTTGAATGCCGAGACACTGGCGTCGGGCCTTTTCTCCCGTGCCAGGGCGGCTGGGTCAAGCGCCGACCAGAAGCTGCAACAGAATGATTTTGACAGCGCGCAGAAAGCCTATCAGGATGCCGGCAGCCTGATGGAACAGGCTTTGGAAGCCGCCAGGCGAGCTGACGACGCAACGGCGGGTCAACAACAGCAATTGCAGCTGGTCCGGGAGAGCCAGCGGCGGATGGCGGCTGCCCGGCAGGACTTCGCCGGCGAAGACGCGCTGGCGACGGCGGAAGAGGCAAAGGCTCAACAGTACGTGAAAGAAGGGCGCCTGGCAGAGGCGAGCGCCGCCTTTGAGAACGCCGCCCGCCGTTACCACTCGAGCAAGAGCGCCAGCGCCGCCCTGGACAGAATCATTGCCGGTTACGCCGCGGCCTTCTCCGGCAAGGATCTGAAGACACTGCGAAATCTCTGGCCCGGAATGGATCAGTCAAACCTCGAGTCTTTCCGCGCTACGTTTGAAATAAACGAATCCATAAGTCTGAGTTTCACGCCGGTTCGGTTTTCATTTGATAATCAACAGGCCACTGTGGTCTGCAGGGCTGAGCTGTCGTTGACGCCAAAGGGTGAAAAACGGCGGGTCAGCCGATCGAGCGATTCCGCGACCTTTAAAATGGCCCGTGCCGGGAATTCGTGGGCCATCCAGTCGTTTACCGGGAATTTTCGGAGCAAATAGGCGCTTGCGGGGCGGGTGTCATCGCCACCGGCAGGCGGCGGCGCACCGCAAGGAGGAGAGTCAAGATGTTAAGAAGAGTAGTGCTCACGGGCACGGTCTTCACCCTTGCTGTGGCAGCCTTGTCCGCCCAGCAGGAGACCAAACTTGCCGAGTTTCTGCCGGGCCTGTATGGGCCTGGAATCACTTTGGCTGACCCGAGCACGGCTGGTGCTCCGTCTCACCGGGCCCACTTCCAGAAGTCCTCTCAGGACATCCTCCGGCAGTTCAACACGAGCGTGATGACGCAATTGACCGCGCTCCCGCTGTCGTCTCCGGCCTCTGGATTCACTTACGTAGTGGATCCGACCCTCGGAACCATGACGCGCTCGGCGCAGAGCTTCGGTCCTATACTGGCGGAACGGGCGGAAACGATTGGCAAGAACCGCGTGAACATCGGTTTCAGTTATCAGCACTTCGGATTTGACAAACTCGAGGGACGAGACCTCGACTCGGTGACGTCCGTCTTCCGCCATGACGATGTCCCGGACGTCGACCTCCCGCTCGAGCATGACCTGATCACGACGACCAGTAATATCGACCTCGCGGTTGATGAATTCACGGTGTTCGTGACCTACGGCCTGGCAGACAGCGTTGACGTGTCTGTCGCCATGCCGATTGTCCGGTCCGATCTCCGCATCACCTCTACCGGAGAGATTCAGCGCATCGGCAGCGGTGCAGCCAGTGATGTCCACCGGTTCAGTGAGACCGGGGGAGCGACCAATAGCTGGAGCACGGCGGGCACCGCCAGCGGGATTGGAGACATCCTGTTCCGTGGGAAAGCTACGGTCATGAGATGGGAGCACGGGGGAGTCGCCGTGGCGGCGGACCTGCGGCTGCCGACCGGCGACGAGGAAAACCTGCTCGGTTCAGGCGCCGTCGGGGTGAAGCCCTTCGCTGCCGTGTCGCTGAAATACGGGATTTTCTCGCCGCACGTAAATCTGGGCTACCAATGGAACGGCGACAGCAAGCTGGCCGGCGACGTGATAACCGGGATAAAGGGAAATCTACCGGATCAGTTCCTGTTTACCGGCGGCGTCGATGTCGGTTTCCATCCCAGGGTGACCGTCGCTTTTGACCTTCTCGGCCAGCGGATCATCGACTCCCAACGAATCACCTGGACGAGTGTCACGGCTGGAAATCAGACCTTCCCGGACTTCGGCTTCCGCACCGGTTCGTTCAATATGGCAAACGGCGCGGCCGGAGTGAAGCTGAACCCGTTCAGCCAGGTGCTGGTGGATTTGAGCCTGATTTTTGCGATCGACGACAACGGCCTGCGTGACACCGCCACGCCCCTGGTGGGTGTGTCGTACAACTTTTAGGGAGGCAAGCAACCGGTTCGTAGTTCCGGGTTCAGGCGGGCTTTTCACAGCTGGGCCGCAGCCGGATCTGCATTTGTTACACCGGCCTGAACGCGGTACGGACGGACTCGGACCACCGCTCGTCCGAGGACCTTTTCAGACACCCTCACAACGAAGCCCTGCGTTCCTTGCGCTCCCCGTAACTTGACTTTAACGCCGGCCCCTACTGGGCAATGGCATTCACTTAAGGGAGGGGCCGCGCTCTTTTGGAATGTGTCGGCCTGT
>JBHGBF010000073.1:0-20387 GCA_041946865.1 Acidobacteriota bacterium
CACCGGCCTCTCTCCTCGTTGCTGCCACACTCCGAACAAAAAACTGAGGGGTTACGTCGCGGGGTAATGCCTCAGTCCTGTTTGTAGTGCCGCTTTTAGGCGGGCTTTCTTCGAACCGTAACCGCTCTCAATGGTCAACTGCGGTTCGAAAGAGCCCGCCTAAAGGCCACCTAAAGGCCGCCTAAAGGCGGCACTACAGACAAGACTGAGGGATTACCGATCCCCGCAAAAACTTCTTGACTTCCTGCATTCCCCAGCGGTATATGACTTCGAACTAAGACATAGGGCGTCTCGTATGTTGAAACAATGCGATGCGGAGAGAGTGAACGAGGAGAAGCGGATGCAGACGGCGTCACGCGAGCTTCGGGTTGTGCCGACGACCGACTACCATCGGCTTGCAGGCATGACAACGACTGAAATCCGGAAGTTCTTTCTGGTGGACGATCTTTTCGGACCTGCCCCGGTGCGGCTGGTCTATTGCGAGTATGACCGGCTGGTTGTCGGGTCGGTCGTTCCATCTTTTGAGACGATCTCCCTCGATGATGCGGGCGGTTTGAGGACGGAGTATTTCACCGAGCGCCGTGAGCTCGGCGTCATGAACGTGGGCGGGCCGGGGGTTGTCGGGGTGGAGAAGAACAGCTACGAACTGGGCGACCGTGACGCCCTCTACATCGGGCGGGGCAATCGCCACATCCGGTTCAGCAGCGGGGATCCGGACCGACCGGCGGCTTATTACCTGGTCAGCTATCCTGCACATGCGGCTTATCCCGTGCGCCTGATCAGGAAGCGGGACGCGGAAGATCTGCGGCTGGGCGACCTGGCCAGTTCGAATCGTCGCTGCCTGCACAAATACATTCATCCGGGTGGGGTGCAAAGCTGCCAGTTGGTGATGGGACTGACGGAGCTGGAAACCGGGAGTGTGTGGAATACAATGCCGGCACATACTCACGAACGCCGCTCGGAGATCTATCTGTATTTCGATCTTCCGAAGGACGGCCTGGTGATACATTGCCTCGGGCGGCCGCAGGAGACGCGGCACGTCATGGTCCGGAACCGGCAGGCGGTGTTATCTCCGGGCTGGTCGATCCACGCCGGCGTCGGCACGTCGAACTATTCTTTCATCTGGGCGATGGGAGGCGAGAACCAGGAGTTTTCTGATACCGACCCAGTTCCGATGGAAGATCTGGCTTAACCGATTATTGAGACACGTTGGTTACTGGCATCCCAGGCATAGTTAACCGAGAAGGAGGAGGCGGAGATGAGCACGAACAAAAGAACGGCTTTTCTGATGCTCCTGGTCTGCCTGGCAGGGCTTATCCAGGTGCGAAGTGTCTTCGGCCAGGAGGCCCGAGGCACGATAGTCGGCGTCGTGAAAGACGCCAGTGGCGGCGTGGTTCCGGGCTCTGAAGTGAAGGTAACGAACAAAGCCATGGGAACGGTTACCAGCATCGTCACCAACGACACCGGCATCTATCAGGCGGCTTATCTGATTCCCGGGAAGTACAAGATCGAAGCGGTGATGCCGGGGTTCAAGACCTTTGTCGCGGACGACGTGGAATTGCGGGTTAATGAACGCCTGGAGTTCAACATCAGACTCGAGGTGGGCGAGCAGTCAGAGACGGTTCTCGTGACCGGGGAGACTCCGCTGCTCAACACCACCTCGGCCTCGATGGGTCAGGTGGTCGACGCCCGCCGTGTGGCGGATCTGCCGGTTCCGCACGGCAACCCATATTTCCTGATCGGTCTGGCCTCCGGCGTTAGTTTTACGCGTGACCCCAGGCTCGACCGTCCGTTCGAGCCCACGCACATCGTGGGATACTCCATGGACGGCACGCGCGCCAACCGCAGTGACGTGACGATCGACGGCGTAGTGGCGACGGCCACAGCCAACCCGGGTGAAGTGATTTCTTCTTACGTTCCCCCTGCCGACATCGTCTCGGAGATCGCGGTTCAGACCGCGACCTTCGACGCGAGCTTTGGCCAGACCGAAGGCGGCGTGACGAATCTCAGCATGAAATCCGGCACCAACCAGCTCCATGGGACGGCTTACTGGACCAAGATGGCGCCCGGCATTTTCGCCAACGACTTTTGGGCGAATCGCACCAACCAGGAGCGGGGCGATTTCGACTACAACCGCTGGGGCGGTTCTGCCGGAGGCCCGGTCTGGATTCCTAAGCTGTATGACGGGCGCAACCGGACCTTTTTCATGTGGGGGTATGAAGGCATTCACGAGTCCCGGCCGCGCAACAACGGGACACCCACCGTGCCGACGGCGGCGATGAAGAACGGTGATTTCTCGCAGCTCCTCGATCTGGATTCCAAGTACCAGATCTACAATCCCTTCACGCGACGTCCGGCAGCCACGCCGGGTCGATACGAGCAGGATCCGTTCGAAGGCAACATCATCCCGGCGAGCCTCATCAACCCGGTTGCGAAGAAGATCCTGTCATACTTTCCAGACCCGTTGCAGGCCGGCGACCCGGACGGGCAAAACAACTACGTCCAGCCGAACCTGCTGGAGGTGGCCAAGTATTACACGCATAGTGTACGCGTGGATCATGTATTCAGCGACAAGCACAAGGTCTTCGGCCGCGGCAGCGTGTATCGACGCGACAGCACGTACAACAACTATTTTCATAACGAAGTCACCGGGAACGAGTTCCAGTTCTTTAGCCGGGCTTTTACCTTTGACGATGTCTACACGTTCAACCCGACGACGGTCCTGAATCTGCGGTACGGGTACAACCGGTTCATCCGTGGGGACGCGGGCAACAGCTCGCTCATTGGAATGGATCTGACGACGCTCGGTTTCCCCAAGGAATACAGCGACCTGATTTCGCCGGATATCAGGCGCTTCCCCAGAATCGATATCTCGGGTTATCAGGGAACCACGACGGCGGGCTACTTCAGGCCGAACGACTCTCACTCGTTCATCGCCACAGTGAACAAGATCTTCGGCTCTCATGCGTTCAAGACGGGCATGGAATTCCGGGCTTACCGTGAGACCAATCGCACTTTCGACGCTGCCGAGACTGGTCGCTTCAACTTTGACGCCAGCTGGACCCGTGGGCCGCTGGACAACTCGCCGACGGCGCCCGGCAACCTGGGCCAGTCGGTTGCGTCTCTCCTGCTGGGCCTCCCGAGCCACAGTAATTCCTACGTGACGCGCGCGGCCAGCTATGCCGAGCAATCGACGTCCTGGGGCTTCTACTTTCACGATGACTGGAAGGTCAACGACCGGCTGACGTTGAACCTCGGCTTGCGCTACGAATACGAGGGCGCCCTGACCGAGCGATTTGACCGCACCGTACGCGGATTCGACTTCGACGTCGTGCAGCCGTTCGAAGGGCAGGCCCGGGCGATTTACGCCAAGAATCCAACGCCTGAAGTCCCGCCCGAGCAGTTCTTCGTGCGCGGCGGCTTGACCTTCGCCGGAGTCAACGGGGAGCCGCACGGGCTCTGGAACGCTCCGAAGAAGCAGTTCATGCCGCGAGTCGGGCTGGCCCTCAAGCTGGATCCAAAGACCGTTGTGCGAGCCGGTTACGGCATCTTCTTCGGCTTCCTGGGCCAGCGCCGGGGAGACGTGATTCAGACAGGCTTCAGCCGCAACACGCCCTTTATCGCGACTGTCGACAACGGTGTGAGCTTTATCGCCGACCTGTCCAACCCGTTCCCGGACGGCATTTTGGATCCTATAGGCGCGTCGCAGGGCACGCTGACCAGCCTGGGGAACAGCGTGACATTCTTCAACCCTAATCCGAAGACTCCGTACATGCAGCGCTGGCAGTTGGGTTTCCAGCGCGAACTCGGCGCGGGTTACGTGGTGGAAGCCGGGTACATCGGCAATCGCGGGACCCATCTGGAGTACCAGTCGAGCGGCAACGTGGCGCTCCGGAACCTGAACGCGACTCCGAACAAGTACCTGAGCACCAGTCCGGTTCGCGATGACGCGACGAACGATTACCTGACGCAGTCGAAGGGTATCCCCAATCCGTTCTATGACCCTGCCACCAAGAAGACGATTCTGCCCGCCGGCGCTTCCGGCAGCTTTACCGGCAGGGAGATAGCCCGTTACCGGTTGCTTCGGCCTTTCCTTGCTTTTGACAACGTGAACATGGATGAGCAGGAGGGATGGTCCTGGTATCACTCGTTCCAGCTGAATGTCCAGAAACGCTTCTCCAAGGGCTACACGCTCATGGGGAACTACACGTACTCGGAGTTTATGCAGGCGACGGAGCTGCTGAATGCCGGGGATCCGCGGCCGACGGAGGTCATTTCTGATCTGGACCGGCCCCATCGCTTGACGATCAGCGGGGTCTATGAGTTTCCCTTTGGGTACGGCAAGCCTTTCCTGGCCGACAATCCTGTGGTGTCGAGAATTGTCGGGGGATGGCAGCTGTCGGGGATTTACACCTTCCAGTCCGGCTCGCCTATTCAGTTCGGCAATGTGATCTTCAAGGGGAACAGCATTGATGAGGTGCTCATACCTTACTCCGAGCGTACAATCGAAGGTTGGTTCAAGACCGACGCCAGTTTCTGGGAGACGGACGCGAAAAAGCAGCTGACCAACAACGTGCGGACCTTCCCGCTTCGTTTCGACTCTCTGCGCGCCGATCGTATCAACAATTACGACTTCTCGGTCGTCAAGAAGACCCCGATCACCGAAGGCAAGGAGTTCCACTTCAAGGCGGAGTTCCTGAATGCGTTTAACCATCCGCAGTTTGGAGCGCCGGACACCAATCCGGCCAGCGACAACTTCGGGAAGATTCGCGCGAGCACGCAGGTCAATTACGCGCGGCGCATTCAGCTCAGTCTGAAGTTCGTCTTCTAATCAGTCGGATTAGCGCGGAAGGACAGCGCGTCTTCCCCGGTGCCGGGCTCTCGGATCGAGAGGCCGGCGCCGGGCTCCGAGGGCCCGGCCGCCAGGAAAGCCGGCGCTTGTCCACAGGTACGCAAATGCTTGAAAGACTCTCTTCGATCCCGATTCTGTTCCTGGTCTTCTTTTCCTTTTCAGTCCGTGCTCAAGTTGTCGTCACCGTCACCAATCCGCTCGATGCGCCTCGCTTTGCCGAAACCGTCGAGGTGCCGGCTGCGGAGGTGCTTCGAAGGCTTGGCGCCGTCGACGCCCGCAAGGTCCAAGTGACCGAAGCCGCAGGCAAGGAGCTGGTTGTCCAGGCGGTCGACCTGACGGGTGATACCGTACCGGAACAGCTGATCTTCCAGTCGGATTTCAAGCCGCTGGAGGCGAAGAAGTTCCAGGTGACTTTGGGCGCGGCTCAGCATTGGACCAGGGAGCACTTCAAGGCTTACGGTCGCTTCGTCCGGGAGCGGTTTGACGATTTTGCCTGGGAAAATGACCGGGTGGCCCATCGCATGTACGGACCCGCGCTTGAAACCTGGCAAAGAGAACCGCTCACGAGCAGCACCGTCGACATCTGGTGCAAGCGGGTCCGCAAACTGGTCCTGAACGACTGGTACATGATGGACAACTACCACACCGACACGGGCGAGGGCGCTGACTTTTACTCGGCGGGCAAGAGTCGAGGCTGCGGAGGGAGCGGGATCTGGGAAGGCGGCAAGCTCCACCCGTCACGGAATTTCATGAGCTCCAGGGTGTTGGCCAACGGTCCGATTCGCGTGGTCTTCGAGCTTGACTATGGCGCCTGGATGGTCAGTGGGCGCCGCATCGCGGAGACAAAACGGATCAGCCTGGACGCGGGCAGCAACCTGAGCCGATTCGAATGCCGCTACCTCACGGTTGTCCCGGAAGATCTGGTCATCGCTGCCGGGATCAAAAAGAATCCGGGGTCGACGGTGCGAGTCCAGAAAATGGAAGGATGGCTCAGAACTTGGGAGCCGATCAAGGACAACGGCAACGTCGGCTGCGGCATCGTAGCCGATCCCGCCTCGGTGATTGAATCGACCGAGGATGATCTGAATCAGCTGCTGGTGATTCGCGCCTCGGCGGGCGTCCCGGTGTCGTACTATGCCGGCTTCGGTTGGGACAAAAGCGGTGATTTTGCGGGAGTCGAAGCTTGGGAGGCCTATCTCAGCCAGTTTGCCGCGCGGCTGAAATCGCCTCTGAAAGTCGTGATGGGTCGTTAAGGGCGGAAGGCGGGCCTGGACACGGCTCGGCCCCACTCCACACCAAACACCTGGCGTCTAGCATAGACGCTCGATCGCCGTTACGGGTTTCGGTACGTGAAACAGCCAGTGTATAATCAGGAACCGAGAACTGAAACTGTGAAGAAACGAACCCAGCGCAACGAACCCGGTGTCCTCGTCTTGCACAAAACGCTCGATATTCTGGAGGCGATCAAGAACAGCCCGACGGGCATGTCCCTTGCCGATCTGGCGAGGTCGGTCCGCATGCCGAAACCCACGGCTTACCGGATTACCTCGACCCTCGAATCACGCGGTTATCTGGACAGGACTTCCGAGGGTGGCTACCAGGTATCGCGTAAACTGTTCGAGCTGCAGCGACGGGCCACCGATGAGCAAGTCATCATCAGGGCTGCCCATCCCATCATGGAACGGCTGGTCGAGTCCTGCCAGGAAACGGTCAATCTTGGAGTTCTCGACGCCGGGGAAGTGGTCGTAATCAACACCATCGAGAGTCCCCAGGGAATCCGGATGGCGTCCAAGATCGGCAATCGCCGCTATCTGCATTCTACGGCGCTCGGCAAAGTCCTCCTGACGGGTTTGCCGGACCGGGAACTGCAGCGCCTGATACGGGTCAAAGGACTCCCCAAGCTGACCCCGAACACTCTGACCACGGTTTCCGCATTGAAAGATGAGCTGGAGCTGGTCCGCGAGCGAGGCTACTCGATCGATAACGAGGAGAATGAGCCGAACGGTCGATGTGTTGGCGCGCCGATTTTCGGCCCGTACGGGAGGATGGTCGCCGCACTGAGCATTTCCGGCCCGACCTTTAGAATGACCGTGGAACACGCCCATTCTCTCGCTCCCCAGTTGCTCGACGCCTGCCGGAGCATCACCTCGGCCATCACCAGCTAGGGGTGAAGGGAGGACCGTGTGGCGGCTGCGAGCCCGGCGCGCTCCCGGCGAGCGCGTCGCGGTTCACACGGCAGGCATCAAAATGCCCCAGAGGAACATATGCGTAAGAATCTTCTCCTGTTTCTCCTCCTGTCGTTCGTGACCGCGCCGTCTGTCGCCGGCGCCGCCGGCACGCCCATTGCCATGCGGTTTGCGGACTGGATCATTTCAACATGGCCCGATCCCACCACGCTCACCGCCAAAGGCTGGGAATACAATAACGGCATCATCCTCCATGGGATCTCCAAGGTGTATGAGAAGAACCGAGACCCGCGCTACCTGGCTTACATCAAACGTTTTGTCGATGCTTACGTGGCTGAGGACGGGTCCGTCGATCTTGGTCCAGACCACAATATCGACACCATCCAGCCGGGTATTCTGCTGTTGTTTCTCTACCAGGAGACCGGGAGTGAGAGATATCGCAAGGGCGCCGGATTTATCCGGCGGGCTTTTGACCGCATGCCGAAAAACGCTGATGGCGGCTTCTGGCACAAGACCAAGTATCCCAACGAAATGTGGCTCGACGGTATCTACATGGGAGAGCCGTTCCTGGTCAAATACGGTCGGATGTTCGGGAACGATCCCGCCTGCTTCGATATCGCGGTTTTTCAAACCACGCTGGCAGCCCGGCATACCCAGGATCCGACAACCGGCCTTTTACGCCATGCCTGGGACTGCGATCGAAACGCGGCCTGGGCCGAACCCCAGACAGGGCTTTCGCCCGAAGTGTGGTCTCGCGGCATGGGCTGGTTTGCCATGGCATTGGTGGATATCCTCAAGCATCTGCCCGGCGATCACCCGGGACGCCCGGAGCTGATCGCTCTGCTCCAAAAACTGGCGGCCGGTGTGAAGCAGACGCAGGATCCGGAGTCCGGCCTCTGGTACCAGGTGGTGGACAAGGGGGACCGGCCGGACAACTGGCACGAAACGTCGGGCAGCGGCATGTTCGTCTACGCGCTCAATGTGGGTGTTGAGGCGGGATATCTCGATCGGAGCTATCGTCAGGTGGCAAAGAAAGCCTGGGAAGGCTTGAAGACAAGAGTCAGTCTTGGAGCGGACGGCGCCCCGGTCGTGTCCGACGCAGTCGAAGGAATGGGCGCCCAGGTGAATTACGCGAACTACGTCAACAAGAAGCGGCTGCAAAACTCGCCGCACGGGCTGTGCGCGATCATGATGGCCGGGAGTGAAATGGAAATGTCCGAGTCCGGCAGCCGGCGTACTCGGAAGTGAAGCGGCCCGTTATGAAACCTATCACTACCCTGAGCCGGCGCGAGGTCCTGGCCTACAAGCCTTTTCTGACGCTCGAAGTCCACCGGGTCCAGCTGCCTGACGGCCGCATCATCGAGGACTGGCCCTGGGTCATTACACCGGATTTTGTCAATGTCATCGCTGTCACCCCCGATGAGCGGTTCCTTTGCCTGCGCCAATACAAATACGCGTGTGAGGGAATTGCACTGGCAGCCGTGGGCGGATATGTGGAGGCCGGCGAGGCTCTGGAGGCGGCCGCAAGGCGGGAGCTCAAAGAAGAGACCGGTTACGAGTCAGGTGACTGGCTCGAGCTCGGTCACTTCCCGGTCGACAGCAACCGCGGGGTGGGCCGCGCACACTTCTACCTGGCCCTGGAAGCCGTCAAGACCGGCGAGCCCCCCGCGCGCGACGTCGAGGAACCGGAAATCGTCTTGCTGACACGGGCGGAAGTCGAAGAGGCGTTGGCCGCCGGGCAGTTCAAAGCGCTTCCCTGGTCGGCCGCCATGGCGCTCGCCTTGTTCAGGCTGAAAAAGGCGAGCGCCTAACCGGTTTCATTTGGGGAATCGATCCGGGTTATCGGTGATAATCCCGTCGACGCCGTAGGCCGTCAGGTAGTGTTTTATCTCCCCTTCCAGCTCGCTGACGGTGTCGGTCCCGGGCCCTGACCGGAACGTCCAGCAGGTCACCGTCAAGCCGGCCTGGTGTGCGCGCCGTACGAGGTCGGGGTCCTGAGCGATCAGTTTCTTGCTGGGCGCCAGCCCTTGGCCGAAGCCTGCCAGTTGCTTCAATCCTTCCGCGGTGATCCACTCATCCGACTGATCGACCAGCAGGACCAGCGGCAAGCGACATCCCCGCTCGTGGCGCAGCTTCCGGAGACTGGCCGCGCTGAAAGACTGAATGATGACCGGGGTCTTGGGGTCCGCACCCGGCCGATCAAGCCCGTTGCGGCGCAAGACGTCGAGAACCAGCTGTTCCATGTCAAACCCGCGTTTGCCGTACACTTCGGGTGCTTTCGTCTCCGGGAAGAGCCCGGCTTTCCCCCGGATCGCGGCAATGGCTTGCTCCCACGGCGGAATGCGGGTCCCTTTGAATCTCTTGCTAAACCAGGAGCCGGCGTCCAGCCGGCTGATTTCCGCCAGGGTAAAGTCCGAGGCGGGCCATTCCTTCACTGTCCGGCCGTCTCGCTCGCGCTCGCGAGAACGGTCGGGAAAGACCTCCTCGACGTTGGTCGTACGTTCGAGCGTCAGGTCATGGAGGCAGATAAGGACACCGTCACGGGTAATCTGGAGATCCTGTTCCACGAAATCAGCCCCCTGTTCGATCGCCAGCTGGTAAGCAGGCAGGGTGTTCTCGGGAGCGTAAGCCGACGCGCCGCGATGGCCTATGAGCGTTTTGCGGCCGGGCCTGGCCGGGTCGTTGGTCAAGGCCAGCAGGCCCGCCAGGGCCAGGCAAGCTGTGACGGAAACGACGAATCTCCTGCGGACGGTAAAGACGGCCGGTCGTTCCATACAGCAGAGACTACCACCAAAGCAGTCCGCTCTCGTAGATCACGGTGCCCAGATAGGCGCCGACCAGCCAGTAGGCGGCCAGGGCGGTCGAGACCCGGCCGAGAATGAAGTTCCAATGGATTAACACCACGAGCAAGGAAAGCGAGCTGAAAGCCAACTTGAAAGCCATGAAAGCCGAGTCGCCGTGGTCGAGCACGAGTGAGAGTAGCGGATTCAGTTCGTAACTCTTCCCGAGGGCAAAAAGGCGAAGTGACAGAATCCCGTCAAGCAGCGACAACGCGAAAAGCACCCCCACCGTCAACACCGCGCGAAAAGAAGGTACGTCAGCATAGTAGTTTCGCTGCGCATCAGTCTGGCGCCGGGGACCTCTCCGACGTCCCCGGAAAAGATAAGGAGAAACGGGGGGCGTGGGACGTAGTCTGCGATCGCGGTGGTGGTTGGTTCGCCTCTCCTCATGCATGACGAACATCTGCTATGCCTATAGCGGATAGACCGGGTTTGAACGTGCCGCGTGAGTAAAAACCCTTTCATCCATTGAATCAGAAACGGCGAAGGAGTTGTAGCTCAGACAGCCCGAGCTGCAGGCAGGATGCCTGTCACCCGACGCGGCGGGCGATGAGGAGGGTGAGATCGTCCGCAGGTGGCGCCCCGGCACTCCAGGATTCCAGCGTCTGCACGATCGTTCCGAGGATAGTGGCGGCGGATTCCTGGCGGTGTCCCCGGACCAGCTTTTCCAGCCTGTCCTCGCCGAACTCTTCGTCTGTGCCGGGCCGGACCGCTTCGGTGACGCCGTCGCTGTAAAGGACCAGGAGGTCTCCGTGAGCCAGGCGGCACTCGCCTTGCCGGTATTCGGCGGCAGGCAGGATTCCCAGGATGGGTCCCCCTGTTTGGAGCCTGTCGCTTTCCTCCCCGGAAGCATGAATCAGGAAGGGGGCATTATGTCCGGCGTTACAGTAGACCAGCTCCCCGCTTTCGGGGCCGAACCGGCAGATGAAAAACGTCACGAAGCGATTGCCGGGACAGCATGCGACCATGCTCCGGTTGAGGCGGGCGGCCATCCCGGCGAGCGGGCCGGGCTCTTCTTCCAGGAGGCGGACGCGCGCCTGCAAACAGGACACCAGGAGAGCTGCCGGCATCCCCTTGCCGGCGACATCGGCCACGACCAGTCCGGTGGCGCCGTTCGAGTAGCTGATGAAGTCGTAATAATCTCCACCCACAGTGCGCGACGGCGCGTTGTAGCCGGCCACATCCAGTCCCGGAGTAGCGGGAGGCGCGCTGGGAAGCAAGGCGCGCTGGATCTCGGCCGCCTGCTCGAGTTCGCGCACCAGCATTCGCTCCGTCTGCTCGATCTCGACCAGGCGCTCGCGCTCGATCCTGACAGCCGCGACGTTGGCGAGGACGGTGAGCAGGCTCAGGTCGTCACGGGTGAAGTCCGGAAGGCGATTCGGAGCATCGACATAAATCAGCCCAATCACCCGTTCATCGGTCTGAAGCGGGACTGCCATGAAGCTGCGGACTTTCTGCTGAAGAATGCTTTCGCGAGCGCAAAACGCCTCGTCAAGGGCGGTGTCCTGTACGAGCAGCGAAGTCTTTTCCCGCAGGACGCGATCGCGGACCGCAGTTGAAATGCAAAACGCCTCGCCCTTCGCGGCCCGTACCACCAGCTGGTCGTTGTCCAGGGTGACCAGCAGGCCGCGCGTGGCTCCAACGGCGTCAGTCGCCAGGTGGACGATCGTCTGGAACAGCTCGGACAGCGGCTGGTGTCCGGCCAGCTCGCGCCCGGCCCGAATCAGTGTTTGAATGTGGCGCGAGGCGACCGGCTCGCTGGTCGCTGCGCCCGAAGGTATGCCCGCCCGGTCGGCTAGCGCATCGTCCAGCGTGCTGACGAGCGTCTTGCCGCCGATCGCGTTGGAGGAGCTTTCATCGACGAAGACGAGCGTCTCCGCAACCGGCTTTCTCGTGGTACAGAAATCGATGATGAGGTGGCCGGCCATCACCCGGTCGCCGGGTTGAAGCCGTCTGGGTCCGGTTACAAGCCGGCTGTTGTGCAGCGTCCCGTTCTTGCTCCCCAGATCACGGACGACCCAGCCGCCATCGCCGGATTGTTCAAACGCCAAATGATGGCGAGACAAGGCGGCGTCTTCCGGGTAACTCAGGTGCGCATCGCGCGACCTTCCTAGAGTCACGACCGGGGCCTCCAGCCGAAACGTCCTGGTCCCCCCGTCGCGGGTACGAATGAGAAGCTCAGGAGTCATAGGACGACACTTGGGATCAGCGCTACCGTTAGAGTACCACGATTCCAGCTGAACGGTGTCGCCATGCTCTCGAGTGGCGAAGCAGCCGGCTGTATCCGCACAAAGCCGGGTTGCTCTGCTGTGCTCCCGGCTCTGTGCGATACTGTTGTTCCTCAGGGGATCGACGTGACCTGAATCACGGCTCTTGCGGCAGGATTGAGCGGGCTGTCTGCGGCCTTGGTCAGGAGGACCGCCGTAAGACTGTATTCGCCGTCAGGAAGCGGTTGCCCGTCCTTGTCCGCCAGCGCAAAAGAGAAGGGAAGGACCAGAGGCTTCTTTCCGACATTGACACGCGTTATGACGGCCAGGCAGGCCACCCCCTCGATCGTGTTGATCGAAAGGACAACCTCACCCGCCTCGTTGCGCAGTTCGAGCAGCAGGCCTCGGCAAGCGGTCGGAAACACTAGCTCCAAAGGCTCCGCCGTCCGGTCACGGACGACGAAAGCTCCCCGCACTCGCGGGAGTTTCGAGGGGTCGACCGGTGGCATGAGGTTATTCACGAAATGCGAGCTGGACAACTGCAGAGCGGTCGTGTACGCGGACGTGGGAAAGACTTTTTCGGCGATCTCCGCATAAACCAGCTCGCTGACGACCGGGCCGGCAATCGACGCCTCCTCGCGGCGAATCAGACCGACTCCGGGCGCAAACCACTCGCGGGTGATCCCGGCGTCTGAGCATTTTGTCATGAAGTCAATCCGGATTACCTGTTTGAACTGGCCCGCCGGCACCGTGATCACTTCGTCCCGGGCGCCAATCCGAAGAAGAGCCCCGTCCTCGCAAACGGGGGCGTTTCCAGGTGCAAGGTCCATGACCCAGGTTCTCCCCACCCGGCCCCCGAACTCATACCAGAGGTATTCCTTGCCGTCATCGCCGATCTCCAGGACCCTTCCCATGATCGACAATCTGACCAGGCGCGGGTCCTTGCCTGAGAAATAGCCCGATAGCTCAAAGAAAGTGCGAAAAGGAGGGATCGCTTGCCTCTCCGTCACTTTCACTTCCCAGGTACGCGAGGCCGAGCCGGGTCCCTGGACGGCGTACACCCAGCGATTGCCCGTGTCGAGAGGGAAGAAGCTGTGCCAGAACAGGGCCTGCGCGCTGTGGGCGCGCGACTGAGGTGAAGCCAACAACAGGGTGAAGGCCCCGCCGGCAAAAACGAGGGCTGCGGCTAAGAGGCCAAGGCGGAAAATCCGACAGGTGCGGGCGAAGTCTCTGTCGCTCATAAGGACGCCTCCTTAAGTGTACAACGATTATAGAGCGGCTCAGCCGGATAAAGTGTCAAAAAATTCGCGCAGTCATGTGAGAAAATCAGCGCAAGCCGGCGAGCGGCTTTCGGGTACTGCGGCGAAAGCGGCGAGTTCTGCAACCTCGGCGCTTGCTGTACCATCAATAGTGACAGCGGATCTGTTCTCAGCGTGCTGTTGTCAGCGTGGAGGAAAGCGTCATGCCCACGAAAGACGATCGTGTTTGGCCCTGCCTGTTGGTTCTGTCGCTTGTCGTGTGGTGGTCGCCGGCTCTGGAGGCGCAGACAAAACTCAAGCCGGGCTTTAACATTTTTTCGCCGGAGCAGGATGTGGAAATTGGCCGGCGGTCTGCGGCCGAGGTGGAGAAGCAACTCCCTGTCCTGCGTGATTCGGAAGTCCGGAATTATGTTTCAAGGATAGGAGAGCGCCTGGCCGAAGTTGCTCCGGGTCCGAAATTCGCTTACCAATTCAAGGTAGTCAATGTCTCGGATATCAATGCCTTTGCTCTGCCCGGAGGCTTCATGTACATCAATCGCGGGCTGATGGAAGCCGCGCGGGACGAGGGGGAACTGGCCGGAGTCATGGCCCACGAGATGTCTCATGTGGCTCTGCGCCATGGCACGAACCAGGCCTCCAAGGCCTATCTCGGACAGGCTGGTCTGGGGATCCTGGGAGGGGTCCTGGGGAGTGGAACCACCAGCGATATCATGAGCGCGATCGGAGGCTTCGGCATGAACTCCCTGTTCCTCAAATTCAGCCGCTCGGCTGAGGAGCAGGCTGACGTGTCGGCTGCCCAGATGCTGGCCAAGGCAGGTTACGACCCGATGGCGATGGCGAGGATGTTTGAGACTCTTCGGGAGAACGCCGGGCGGGACCCGAGCAAGCTCGAGCAGTTCTTCAGCAGCCATCCGGCGCCGGCGCAGCGGGCCGAACGCATTCAGAAGGAGACCCAGTTGATCGGCGGATATGAGGCCCGTTCTCCGGTCGGCGACTTCCGGAGGATCCAGTCCCGGCTGGGACGCATGGCCAAGGCCCAGTCCATGGAACAACTGGCCGGGAACCAGCCGGCTGACCGCGGGCGAGGGCCAAGAGAGGAGGACAGCGGGCCTGTTCGCGTGACTGTCGACCGGCCTTCGTCCCGCATGCGGACGTTTGAACAAAGGGACGGAGCGTTTCGAGTCCGTTTCCCCGCCAACTGGGAGGCTCGTGAAGCGCGCAGCGGGGAAGGCGTGACGCTGACTCCGGAGGGAGCGGTTGTCAGCCGGCGAGGCGAGGAAGCGATCGTATACGGGGCAATCATCAACACCTTTGATCCCCGTGCGAACGATTCCCGCGCTCGTTCGACCCGCCGGGTGTCGCTCGAGGATGCGACCGAGAGACTGCTGGCTCAGATTCTCGCCTCCAATGACTACCTGCGGCGCGATCACGATGCGTTCAGACGAGTGTCGATCGACGGCGCCAGAGGCCTTACCGTTTCCCTTTCCGGCCGCTCACCGGTTACTGAGCAGCAGGAGCGCGTGGTGCTGGTGACTCGCCGTCTGGACGCCGATAGCGATCGCCTGGTTTACCTGCTCTTCATTTCGCCCGAGCGCGACTACGATGACTTCCAGCCCGTCTTCGACAATATCGCGTCAAGCTTTCGCGTGGGCGGGTAGGTAGAGTCACGCCGCACTAAGAAACCGTCGGGCATGATGAACTCCGTATGGGCCGCTGCTTCGGCGCAAAAACCTCCTTATTGCCGGATTAGGGCCGGCCGCCACGGGGTTTACAACCCCGCGTTCGGTCAGATACCCTCAAGGGTTTGAGGGTATCACGATGAAACTGACCGACCGACGAGAGTGGAAAGCCCTGGAACGGCACTACCAGGAAATCTCGAGGATCCACCTTCGAGAGCTTTTTGGGGCTGATCCTGACCGGGCCGCTCGGCTCTCGCTGGAAGCCGAAGGGATCCTGCTCGACTATTCCAAGAACCGGATAACGAACCAGACCATTGGACTGCTCATCGCCCTGGCCCGCGCCGTAGACCTGCCGGCCGCCATAGAACGTATGTTCACGGGCGAGAAGATCAACCTGACGGAAAAGCGGGCGGTGCTGCACACTGCTTTACGCAATCGCTCGGACCGGCCCGTCATGGTAGACGGCAAGGACGTGATGCCCGAAGTAAGGCGCGTCCTCGAGAAAATGGCCGCATTTTCCCGGAGCATCCGAAGTGGCGAGTGGAAAGGGCATACCGGAAAGCCGATTCGGGCGATCGTGAACCTGGGTATCGGAGGCTCTGACCTGGGACCGGCGATGGCCTGCGAGGCTCTCCGCCCTTATACCGACCGCCGTCTGACTTTCCGTTTCGTCTCGAACGTCGACTCGACGCACCTTGTCGAGGCGACGCGCGACTTGAAAGCCGATGAGACCCTGTTTATTGTCGCCAGCAAGACTTTTACCACGCAGGAGACAATGACCAACGCTCACTCCGCGCGGCGCTGGCTGCTACAGGCGCTGAACGACGAACGAGCCGTCGGCCGGCATTTTGTGGCCCTCTCGACCAATGCCAGGGCGGTCGCCGGCTTTGGAATTGACGCTGATCAGAACATGTTCGAGTTCTGGGACTGGGTTGGAGGCCGGTACAGCCTGCCGTCCGCAATCGGCTTGCCGCTGATGGTCGCGATAGGCCCGGAGAGCTTCTTCGACATGCTTGGCGGCTACCACGCGATGGACTGCCATTTCCGGAGCCGGCCACTCGAGCAGAATCTGCCCGTCATCCTGGGATTGCTGGGCGTCTGGTATAACAATTTTTTCGGCGCCGAGAGCCACGCGATCCTCCCTTATGATCAATATCTGGGCCGTCTGGCGGCGTATCTACAGCAGGCAGATATGGAATCGAACGGAAAGTCAACCGCTCGTGATGGGACTGGGGTTGACTGGCAGACCGGTCCGATCGTGTGGGGAGAGCCGGGGACCAACGGCCAGCACGCCTTCTATCAGCTGCTCCATCAGGGTACGAAGCTGATCCCGGCCGATTTCATCGGCTTTCGCGAGAGCCAGAATCCGCTCGGTGACCACCACGGGAAACTCATGGCTAACCTGTTTGCCCAGGCCGAGGCGCTCGCCTTCGGAAGGACTGCGGATGAAGTCCGGGCCGAAAAGGTAGCCGAAGAGCTGGTTCCTCATCGCACTTTTCCCGGAAACAGACCGACGAATACGATTCTCGCCGAGCGGCTCGATCCTGTCACCCTGGGAAAGCTGATTGCGCTCTACGAGCACAAGATCTTTACCCAGGGCGTGATCTGGAACGTGAACAGTTTCGATCAGTGGGGAGTGGAACTGGGCAAGGTGCTGGCTAATCGTATCCTGCCGGAGCTCACCAGTTCAGAGGAGCCGGCCTTGCTGCACGATAGCTCCACCAATCAGCTGATTCGTTGGTACCGCCGCCGCGACGTGACAAGGTGACAAGGTGACAAGGGCGAGTCGGTCAAACCCGCGTCACGAACGGATTCCCAGGAACTATCGCGATGGGTTCTCGGCCCTGCTCCCGTCGCCCTCTCACCTTGTCACGCTGTCACCTTGTCACCTTGTCACCGTCTCACGCTGCCGCGGCGGCGGCCCTGGGCCGTCGACGCCGGGGGGAGGCAATTCGCCGGAGAACTGGTCCTCGTCCTGCACTTCTTTCTTCATCCGGTACAGCTCCTGCTTGAGTTTCTCCACGATCGGCCTGGCGGCAGGGTCGTTGTAGAGGTTCCGCATCTCTTCCGGGTCCTTGACGAGGTCGTAGCACTCCCACTGGTCCTTTCTCCAGAAGTAGAGGAGCTTATGCGTCTCCGTCCTGACTCCGTAATGGGCCCGCGTGTCGTGGTGCCCCGGGTCATGGTAATAGCGATAGTAAATGGAGTCGCGCCAATCGGAGGGACGCTCGCCGCGCAGAAGCGGTACCAGGCTGCGGCCCTGCATGCCGGGTGGGGCGGGGATTCCGGCGACGTCCAGAAAAGTCGGGGCGAAATCGCAGTTGGTGGCGAGCGCCGTAGTCAAGCTCCCCGGCTTGACGGACCCCGGCCAGCGAACCAGAAAAGGCATCTTGATCGACGGCTCGTACATGAAGCGTTTGTCATAAAGCCCGTGATCGCCCAGGAAGAAGCCCTGGTCGCTTGTGTAGATAACGACGGTGTTATCGCGAAGTCCGTTGGCGTCAAGCCAGTCGAGCAGTCGCCCGACGTTGTCGTCAACGCTTTGCACGCAAGCCAGGTAGTCCTGCATGTAGCGCTGGTATTTCCACTTCTTTAACTGCGTTCCTGTCAGGATCTTCTTCTGGCCGTCGACCTCGATCTCGACCTCAGTTGGTTTCACGGCAAGCCAGGCCTGCCTTTCCTGCCGGCTGAGGCCCGGGGGCGGAGTGAGTTTCAGATCCAGGCGAGTCAGGTCATTGAAAACCGACTGCTTTTGCTCATGTAACGCATCCGTTCGGCCCTCGTAGTCGTCCCACAGGGTGGCCGGCTCCGGGATCTGCCTGCCGGCGAACATACCCCGGTGCTTTTCGTCCGGGGTCCATTCGCGGTGCGGGGCTTTGTGGTGCGACATCATGAAAAAGGGCCTGTCCTTGGGGCGGTTCTTCAGCACTCTGATCGTCAAATCGGTGATCACGTCGGTGGCATATCCCGGATAGACCTCCGAACCATCCTTGTCGTACAGGATTGGATCGTTGTAGCGGCCCTGCCCGGGCAGGATATTCCAGTAATCGAAGCCGGTGGGATCGCTTCCCAGATGCCACTTGCCGATTAAAGCCGTGTAGTAGCCGGCCGCCTGCAGCAGCTTGGCCACCGTTTGCTGCGACCCGTCAAAGCGATTAAAGACAGGCACCCCGTTCTTGTGGCTATACTTGCCGGTCATGATGGTCGCCCGGCTGGGTGTACAGATCGAGTTGGTGGCGAAGCAGCGATCGAAACGGATCCCCTCTGTAGCCAGGCGGTCCAGGTGCGGTGTCTCATTAACCTTGCTGCCGTAACAACTCAAGGCATGCGCCGCGTGATCATCCGTCATGATGTACAGGATGTTCGGGCGTTTCGGGGCGCTCGCGACAGGATCGGCAGCAGCCAGAAGAAGGAGGCCAAAGCAGAGAATGGAGAAAGCGGCCCGTATCCCTTTGTTCATGGCCGAGAGTGTACCTCTGTCGTATATTGGAACCAAGATGCAGAAATCCGAAAACTGGAAGATTGATTCGCTTCGCGCTCATCTCGATCACGAGCCGGTTCCACTCAAGTTCGGGACGAGCGGCCGTCGGGGCTGCGTGGTTGACCTGACCCAGCTGGAGGTCTACCTGAATGCTCTGGCCGAGCTCGAATACCTTCAATCGCTTCCCGTCGAACAGGGAGGGATCTCCAAAGGAGACGTCTTTTATTACGCCTATGATTTACGGCCGAGCTCGACGGCCTTTGTCCGGGAAGAGAAGGGCAGGGGAGAGCTGGCCCAGGCCATAGAGCGGGCCATACGCGATGCGGGGATGGTTCCGGTCAACCTGGGTCCCATTCCGACTCCGGCCTTAACCTACTACGGGCTTGTGCACGCGAAGGGGAGCATCATGATTACGGGCTCGCATATCCCCTTTGAGCGCAACGGATACAAGCTCAACACCAGCCAGGGAGAACTGCTCAAAAAGGACGAAGAGCCGATCGGGGCGCGGGTCGACGAGTTGCGCCGGAAACTGTACCAGGAACCGCTGTCCCGCTCGTTGTTCAACGAAAATGGAATGCTCAAGACCGGACATCAGGAGCTTTCACCGGTCAATGACGGGGGCAGGCGGGCTTATATCGCCCGTTATCTGGATTTCTTCCGCGGCCGGGACCTGACCGGCCTGCGACTGGTCGCCTATCAGCATTCCGCTGTCGGTCGCGACATCCTGGTCGAGGTTCTTCGGGCTTTGGGCGCCGAAGTCGTGCCGGCCGGGCGCAGCGACATGTTTGTCCCGATCGATACCGAGAACATCGATGCCGAGCAGCTCAGAAAGATCTGCTTGCTTGTGGCCGAGGCTGCTTTGGAATACGGCCCGATTGAGGCTGTCGTCTCAACAGATGGGGACAGTGACCGCCCGCTGGTCCTCGGCGTTGATTCACGACCGGCAGGGCCGGAAGTCCGGTTCTTCGGCGGTGATCTTGTCGGCATGGTGGTGGCGGAATTTCTGAAGGTCGACAGCGTGGTCGTGCCAATCAGCTGTAACGATGCCGTCGATCTGGGGAACCTGCGCCATCTCCTGGAACCGAAGACGCGGATCGGGTCGCCGTTCGTCATTGCCGGCATGCAAAGGGCCAGGGCGAAAGGGAAGCAGCGGATCTGCGGCTGGGAGGCCAACGGAGGATTCCTGCTCGGGTCCGATATCGAGCATGAGGAACGCGTTCTGCGTGCCCTTCCCACACGCGATGCCTTGCTGCCGATTCTTTCCGTGCTGTTTGCCGCCAAAGCGAAAGGCATCGACCTGGCGGGACTGTTCCGTCAACTCCCCGCCAGGTTCAGCCAGGCGGCGCTGCTGAGGAAGTTTCCCCGGGCACGGGCTCTCCAGATCGTTGGCCGCCTGACGCCCTCAAATCCAAGGGTGAATGAAGTGCGGTTCGAAGACAACGGCGTGAGGCTACTGGACTGCGAAGGCCGGGAGATTCCAGACCCCGCTCACGGCGGCGACAGCCTGACCGCCATTCGGTCCGAGGTGAGCAGTTCTTTCCCTGCGACTCTCGGTTTCGACGCGGTCGTGAGAATGAACTATACGGACGGTGTTCGCATCTACTTTGCGAATGGCGAAATCGCGCATGTTCGTCCTTCGGGAAACGCGGACGAATTCAGGATTTACGCGGTGGCGGGGAGCCAGGCCAGGGCCGATGAGATTGCCCGGCTGGGGGTCGGAGAGCCCGACGGGATCCTGAGGAGGATGGAGAGGCAGTTGGTTGCCTGTTGACCGCTCGAAGCGCAGGCGCCTGGCGCCTCACGCCGCGGCCAACGTTGTTAACGTGTAACCCCTCAGTTTTTTGTTGGGAGTGTGGCAGCAACGAGGAGAGAGGCGGGTGCTT
>JBHGBF010000074.1:0-20301 GCA_041946865.1 Acidobacteriota bacterium
CCGGCCACAATGGGCGCTCGTTTCCACTACGCTTCGCTCGCAGAAAACTGAGCGGTTACGGGGGCCGCAGTTCTTTCTTCTTGACTTTCCAAGATAGGGCTGTATTATTAGCAGCTTTTACCCGCTTCGGCGGGCATTTTTGTATCAGAAAGGAGACAGCCATGGCCGAAAAGATCAGCAAGACCGCTCGTGCAAGCCTGGGACAGAAAGGCTCGGCAGGCGCCGCCCGCAACTGCCCGCAATGTGGCACCGCGCTGGTTCCTACCAAAGTCATCAAGAGTGCCGGACAGCCGGGTGGCATGTACTGGGTTTGCCAGAAAGACGACTATCGCGTTAAGACCCGATAATAAGAAGT
Source organism: Acidobacteriota bacterium (assembly GCA_041946865.1). Classification (GTDB taxonomy): domain Bacteria; phylum Acidobacteriota; class UBA6911; order RPQK01; family RPQK01; genus RPQK01. Next base: position 356 of record JBHGBF010000074.1, read on the forward strand.
CAGAAGCCCGTCCCTGATCAGCTGGAGCTTCTGACTTCCTCCTTCCTTCCTCCTTCCTTCCTCTGCCGAGTTTTACAGAATCAGCATTGCATCTCCGTAGCTGTAAAACCTGTACCGTTGCCGGATGGCCTCCCGGTAACACTCCCGGATGAACTCGGTTCCGGCAAAAGCGGATACGAGGAGCAGCAGAGTCGACTTGGGAAGGTGGAAATTGGTGATGAGAGCGCCTGTTACGCCAAAGTCAAAGCCCGGGTAAATGAAGATATCGGTTGATCCTCGCTCGCATACGATCCGCCCGTTGGCCCGGTAGACGTGCTCGAGAACCCGCGTGGAGGTGGTGCCGACAGCCACTATTCTCCGGCCCTGTTCGAGTTGCGACTGAATCTCCAAGGCAGCCTCCGGCCCAATCTCATAATCCTCCGAGTGCATTCGGTGCTCTTCCACCTGGTCGGCCTTCACCGGCTGGAAGGTGCCGTACCCGACGTGCAGCGTGATCGCCACATGACGGAGACGTTCGAGGAGGGCCGGGGTGAAGTGGAGACCGGCAGTCGGCGCTGCTACCGACCCGGTCCTCTCTGCGTAAACCGTCTGGTAGCGTTCCCGGTCTTCCGGCGATTCATGTCCCGGCTCGCGGTCAATATAGGGGGGCAGCGGCATCTGGCCCAGCTCCTGGATCTGCTCGAAGAAGTCGCCGTCCGAATGGAACTGGATCAGACGGGTCATCTGCTCCGGTGACGCGGAGTCAAGCACGGAGCCGGTCAGTTTTGGTCCAAAGGACAGGCGGTGACCCGCCCGGGCTTTTCTCCCCGGCTTGATCAACACCTCCCAGGTTGCGTCTGTAACTCGTTTGAGCAACAGGACCTCGAGCACGCTTGTCCCACCCTCGCGCAGGGCAAAGAGCCGGGCCGGAAAGACGCGGGTATTGTTGATCACCAGGAGATCGCCGGGCGCGAGAAAGGCCGGAAGATCGCAGAACCGGGCATGGGTGATTTTCTTTGTCTTCCGGTCAGCCACCATGAGCCGTGAGGTGTCACGAGTCGATGTCGGGTGCTGGGCAACCAGGTCGGAAGGCAGGTCGTAATCAAAGTCGGCAAGCCGCACGGGGCTATTTTAGCAAGTTGCCGGTTGATGACCCGTACTGACTGGCAGAGCCGCAAGCCGGCTTTCTTTGCGGGGCGCCTGGGTCGCCTGGCTCCCACCTGACAAACCCTTCCGACTGTGGCAGAATGGCCAATCTCTGTTACGTGGAGCTCCTCGACATGAAGATCCCAAAGCCGGTATTGCTGCTAGCCTCCGGGCATTTCTGTGTCGACCTCTACTCGTCCATGTTTGCGGCCTTCCTGCCTTTCCTCCAGCACAAACTGGGGCTCACGCTTTCCCAAGCGGGACTGCTGGCCGGCGTCCTGGTTTTCTCCAGCTCGCTCTCACAGCCGATCTATGGCCTGCTTTCGGACCGCTTTCGGAGCAGGGCGTTTGTGGTTCTCGGGCCTGCTCTGGCCGGAATATTCACCTCCTGTCTGGGCGCCGCTCCCGGCGTGAAGACTCTGTTTCTGCTCCTCCTCCTGGCGGGAGTGGGGATTGCCTCGTACCATCCTCAGGGCGCTGCTCTGACTCACAAGGTTAGCGACACCAACCATGCGTTCAACATGTCGATTTTCGTCACGGCAGGGACTGTCGGTTTTGCGCTTGGCCCGATCTACATAACGACTATCATCCAGTCCGTGGGCCTGGGCGAGACTTTTTGGGCGGCAATCCCCGGTCTGGTGATAACGCTTTTGTTGTACCTGTATAGCCCGTCCCCGGCGGCCTTCTCGCGCCATCACGGCGCGAGTCTCCGCGAACAGGTTCAGGGGTTGGCGCGTCCGCTGCTGGTTCTCTATGCGCTGGTCGTCATTCGATCGATCACGCACTCTGGTATCAGCTCTTTCCTCCCGCTCTACTACATCCAGCACGGCTATTCCGCTTACCGCGGCAACCAGTTCCTCAGCATCTTTCTTTTTACCGGCGGGGCCGCAGGTCTGGGCGGCGGCTGGCTGGCAGACCGTTACAGCGGCAAGAGGATGATGAGTCTCTCCTTTATCGCAGCCTTTCCCCTTTTCCTCGGTTTCCTGATCTCGGATGGCTTGTGGTCGGTGCTTCTCAGCAGCGCCGCTTCTGTGGTTCTGCTGTTCACAGGTCCTGTCAATGTTGTTATGGCGCAAAGACTTGTTCCCCGAGGCGCCAGTACGGTGGCGGCTCTCACCATGGGGTTCGCCTGGGGAACCGCTGGGCTGCTGATTCCGCTGGTGGGAGTCGGCATTGAACATCTCGGTTTCCATTTCACTTACGCGCTCCTGGCCGTCTTGACACTGCCTGGTTTTGTCCTCACCCTGTTACTGCCTTCTGATGACCAGGTGGGAGGACGGGTGCGACGGGCTATCCCAATAGAGAGCCAGGCTCCATGAAAGACACTCACTTGATTGATCTGACTGGGCAGACGGCGCTGATCACGGGCGGCACGCGTGGGATCGGGCGCAGCGCCTGCCTGCAGCTCGCCCGTGCCGGCGCCGACATCGTCTTCACCTACAGGGCCGCGACGCAAGCGGCTCGGCAGACCCAGGCGGAAATCGAACGGCTCGGTCGTAATGTGCTGGCTGAGCAGGCGGATGCCGCAAGCAAGTCCGACATGGAACGGGTTTTCGAGCGAGCGGTCAGCCGTTTCGGGGGAGTCAACGTGGCGGTTGCGAATGCCGGCATCTGGAAGCGCGCGCCGATTGACGAAATGACCGAGCAGCAATGGGGAGAAACCATTGACACGAACCTTAAGTCGGCCTATCTGCTCTGTCACCTGGCTGCCCGTCACATGAAACCGCGACGCTCCGGCACGATCATACTGGTCAGCTCGACCGCTGGACAGCGGGGTGAGCCCTACTATTCGCACTACGCGGCAAGCAAAGGCGGAATCATCGCTTTCACCAAGGCTCTGGCGGCTGAGCTCGGTCCTTCGGGCATCAGAGTCAACTGCGTCGCCCCCGGCTGGGTGCTGACGGACATGACTGCCGGCGTCTTTGCGAACCACGCGTTCAGGCGATCCGTCGAAGCGGGAACGCCGCTCGGCCGGATCGCCGAGCCGGATCAAATTGCCGCGGTCATCCTTTTCCTGGCCTCCGATCTGGCTTCGAACGTCCAGGGTGAGGTCATCAACGCGAATGGCGGCTCCGTCCTGTGCGGTTGACAGCCCCTGGGCGCCCCTATACGATTGAATTACACCTGCCCCCGTCGTTTTTATCGGCCCGTGATCCAGTCAAAGTCCTGAGCAGTTGGAGGTATTACGGTGGGACTATGGGGTCAATTTGTCAGCGACATGACTCGGAAACAATTCGTGACCGATCTGTATTTGGAGATAGAGGATGACAATGTCTTTAACGGCGCGGCGGCGCTGGCGTATTACTGGATGCTCGCGATTTTTCCTGCCGCCATCTTTCTGCTGAGCCTTCTGCCGTTCCTCCCGATTCCGAATCTGGAGGACGCCATCATGGACCTTCTTGGACAGGCCCTTCCCAGGGAAGCGAGCACTCTTTTCAGGGACGTCGTCTCCGAAGTCACCTCCAATACCAGCGGCGGATTGCTCTCCTTTGGCCTGCTTTTTACCCTCTGGTCTGCGTCGAGTGGGCTTTACGCGATCATGCAGCAGCTGAACATCACGTACGACGTGAAGGAGGGCCGTTCCTTCTGGAAGGTACGAGGCATTGCCTTAGTCCTGACGGCCATGTTCCTCGCCATGATCGTCGGCGCCTTTGCCCTTGTGGTTTTTGGTGGCGTGGTTCAGGAATGGCTGGCTTCTCTTGTAGGGCCGGAGCCCCTTTTGCTGGGCTTTTTTGCGACACTCCGGTGGGTCATTATCGTCTGTTTGATCCTCCTCGGCTTCGCCACGATTTACTACTTTGGGCCGGATGTGGAGCAGAGGTTCGAGTTCATCACCCCCGGAAGTGTCCTCGGCTCAGCTCTTCTAATTGCCGCTTCGGTCGGATTCAGCTACTACGTCGCCAACTTTGGTGACTACACCGCCACATATGGAAGCATCGGAGCGGTGATTATCCTGCTCCTGTGGCTCTATCTTGCCGGCCTGGTCATTCTTCTGGGTTCCGAGGTGAATGCTCTGCTCGAGCACTACAATCCCCGAGGCAAGAGTAAGGGTGAAAAGACGGAAGCTTAGGCCAATGGACGAAGCGGACGACGTGGAGGTAGTCGACTGTATTGCGGGGGCGGATCCGGTCGATCCTGTTCATTTCGTTCGCCAGGCGGTCTGTCTGCCATAATAGTCTCGTGGTTGACGTCGGCCGTATCGTTGAAATCCCTATACGCGGTATGGATTGCGCGGAGTGCACTCGGCATGTCCGCCGGGCGATTGAGAATGTCCCTGGTGTCGAGTCCGTTGAAGTCTTTCTGACCTCAGAGAAGGCTTTGGTGCGGCTCGGAACCGAACCCATCGATTACCGGAGTATTCAGGAGGCGGTCACCCGAGCGGGCTACAGTGCCGAGCCCCCCGTTGCCCGCACGTCGTCTCGATTGTCGACGGCCACCAGAGCACTGACCGTTTTTGGCCTGGTCTCGGGCGCGGTTCTCTTCATCGTTATTCTCGGCGAGTGGTTCGGTGTGCTCGAGGCCGTCGCCTCACGCGTGCCCTGGTGGGTCTCTCTGATCGTGATCGCGACGGCGGGTTATCCGGTCTTTCGCGATGTCGTTCGCGCGACTCTCGGCGGCCGCGTCATCTCGCACACCCTGATGTCACTTGGTGTCGTGGCCGCCCTCGTTGTCGGTGAGTGGGCCACTGCGGCCGTCGTGGTGTTCTTCATGCGCGTGGGCGCTTTCTCGGAGAGATTTACGACAGACCGCGCTCGCGGCGCTTTAAGAGATCTGCTGGCCCTTAGCCCTCAGACTGCAAGAATCGAACGAGACGGCCGGGAAGTTGAAATCCCGGTAGTTGAGCTGGGCCGGGGCGACGTGGTGATTGTCAGACCGGGTGAGAAGATCCCGGTTGACGGCCGCGTCGTCTCGGGGCACGCCGCAGTGGACCAGTCCCCGATCACTGGAGAACCGCTTCCCGCGGATGTCGGCCCGGGTTCCGAGGTTTATGCGGCAACTCTTGCCCAGGCCGGTTCCCTCCGGATTGCCACCGAGAGAATCGGGCCGGAAACCACGTATGGCCGCGTGGTTGCCATCGTGCAGCAGGCAGAATCCAAGCCGTCACGCGTGCAACGTTTTGCCGACAGGTTTACCGTGTATTTCCTTCCTCTTGTCGCCCTGGTAGCGGCAGCGACGTTTTTGATTAAACGCGACCCGATGGCGACGGTCGCCGTCCTGGTGGTTGCCTGCTCCTGCTCGGTCGCGCTGGCGACTCCTATCGCCATCCTGGCTTCGGTGGGCGCGGCGGCCAGGCAGGGATTGCTCGTCAAAGGCGGACGCACGCTCGAGGTCCTCGCTCGCGTGGATCAGCTCCTTCTCGACAAGACCGGCACCCTCACCCTTGGCCAGCCACGAGTCATGACTGTGCTCGCTATTCCTCCTTTTGACGAGGAAACCCTGCTCCAGACCGCAGCCGGCGCCGAACGTTTCTCCGAGCATCCGCTCGCTGAAGCGGTCCGGCGGGCCGCTTTTGAGAAAGGACTGACCCTGGCCGAGCCGGAGGACTTCGAATCGAAGCCGGGAACTGGCGTGCGAGCCACGGTGGCCGGGAAGAGCGTTTTCGTGGGAAAACGACCCACGTTGAACCGGTCTTTCCCGGGAGACGTCGTGCATGCCGCACGGCGGCTCGAGGAGCGCGGCGCCACCCTGATCTTCCTCAGTGTCGATGGGGTGCCGGCAGGCTTCCTGGCAGCCGAAGACACCATGCGTCCGGAGATTCCGGACGCCATTCGACAGCTGCGTGAAAGCGGGCTGACGGCTGTGGAGCTCCTGACGGGTGACCATGCCGGCAGCGCCCGTGAACTGGCTGGCCGCCTGGGCATTGAGTATCGAGCCGATCTTTTGCCCGAGGATAAGATCCGGGCGGTCCAGGAACACCAGGATGCCGGCCGAATCGTGGCCATGGTCGGAGACGGGATTAACGATGCGCCGGCCTTGAAGAGGGCCGACGTGGGCATCGCCATGGGAGTTGCCGGTTCCGAGATAGCGCTCGAGGCAGCTGATCTCGCGCTGATGACCGACAACTGGTTGCTCGTACCTGCGGCCTTTCAGCTCGCGCGGCGAACCATGCGCGTCGTGCACGCCAACCTTTTCTTCACGGCGGCCTACAACCTGGGCGGGATTCTGCTGGCCGCTCTGGGGCTGCTCCCGCCTATCCTGGCCGCCGCCGCCCAGTCCTTGCCCGATATCGGTGTCCTCGCCAATTCCTCGCGGCTGCTGAGATGGACGGTTCGCACGGGTTAGCTTTGCGGTAAGAGCGCTGAGCTGTGACGGCTGATCGCTGACCGCTCTGCCATACGAGACACCCCCATTGTTCCTGCAATTTCGGTTATAGTTAGCGTCATGAAACGCCTGGTACTCACAGTCTGCGCGGTTTCCTGCATTCTTGCGGCCGCCCCGGAGAGTCCGGTCCGTCTGCTGGTTGTCACAGGCGGGCATGGGTACGAGACCTCTTTTTACTCCCTGTTCGAAGGCTCCTCTGATCTGGTTTGGGATCATGCGGCGTCAAACCAGGAGGCTTTCAGGCAGAATATCGTTCCCAAATACGACGTGCTTCTTCTATACGACATGTCGCAAGACCTCGACGAAAAAGGCCGGGAGAACCTGCGAGCCTTCGTCGAGGCTGGAAAGGGGCTGATCGTCTTGCACCATGCCATAGCCGACTACCAAACCTGGACCTGGTGGTGGAAGGAGGTCGTGGGAGGCCGCTACCTGCTGCAAAAGGAAAGGGATACCCCCGGTTCGACCTACAAGCATGATGAAGAGCTGCGCATCATTCCAGTCGCGGGACATCCAGTGACCGCCGGGTTGGGACCGTTTAGCCTGACCGATGAGACGTACAAGGGAATGTGGATTTCCCCGGCGGTGAAGATCTTGCTCCGGACGGACAACCCGACGAGCGACGGGCCGGTCGCCTGGGTCAGCCCGTATGAGAAGTCCCGAGTGATTTGCGTCCAGCCAGGCCATGACAGCAAGGCTCACCGGAATCCGGTGTTTCGGGAAGTTGTGCGCAGGTCGATCCTCTGGTCGGCAGGACGGCTGCCATAGGATGAGCAGCCGCTTTTGATACGGTCGCCGTTTGTCTTTCGAGACAAGATCTGCAAAGCTCAAAATATGAAGGAGTACGCCGCAGTCCCGGGAATAGGCTCGATCAGCGAAAAGTATCAGCAGGATTTCGTGGAGCTTGAAGAGGCCGGCGACGGCGCCTGGCGCGCAGGACAGGACGGCGTTTGCGCCATTCTTGCGCCTCTCGATCGCCGGGCCGAGTTCATCGTTTTCAAGGACAAGACTCTGGGCTTCGTCAAGTCGGCTCTTGGTCCCCATGCCCTCTACCCGCTGCTCGATGACGTCTTCTCCCCGCCCGCCGAGGCGGTCTTGATGGATTTGGACGGAACCAGTGTTCGAAGCGAGCACTTCTGGATGTGGATTATTGAGCAGTCGATTGCCCGCCTGAAGGGCGATGACGGGTTCCGTTTGGAGGCGGAAGATGAGCCCCACGTGTCGGGTCACTCGGTCTCAGCGCACTTGCAGTACTGTATTGATAAATACGCTCCGGGCGGGAGTCTGGCCGAGGCGCGGCGACACTATTTTGAGATCACGTCTTTTGAAATGAAAGAGATCGCCGAAGGTCGAGGGCGCTACGATGCGTTCCAACCGAGCCCCGGCCTCAAAGAGTTTCTGCTCGAATTAAAGCGGCGAGGTATCAAGATCGGGTTAGTCACCTCCGGACTTTACGAAAAGGCCTGGCCGGAGATTCTGTCGGCCTTCCGGACGCTGAATTTGGGAAATCCGCTCGATTTTTACGATGCGATCATCACGGCCGGAGACCGATTGACCAAGGGCCAGACAGGCACCCTCGGCGAGCTGGCCCCTAAGCCTCATCCCTGGCTGTATGCTGAGACTGCCTACGTCGGTCTCGGGGTTGATCGTACCCGACGGCACAAGGTGATCGGACTGGAGGATTCAGGGGCTGGCGTCGTTTCTATCCGGCTCGCAGGCTTTGCAGCTGTCGGGATTGGCGGTGGAAACATCGAACGCAGCGGTGTCCGCCCGCTCCTTCACGCCTATTGCGGCTCCCTGCTCGACGCGCTTCCGGTAGTCCTCGGGCAGGAATCATAAAAAGAAAAGGGGTGCAGGAGGCACCCCTTTTCTTGTTTTCTCTAACGCGTACGCTAGACGATGATCGTCTCTGAATTAACTTCAGTCTACGCCTTTGCCGGCACAAGCTTCCAGTCGGACTCGTCTGTTTGTTGTGCCGGAATTTGTCCGACACACGAAGCACGTTCCCTTCCAAGGGTCTTGCTCAAAGGGCTAGAATAGTACCTGTGTCGAGAATTTTAGACGATTGCCGAGGTTCTTGACCTTTATTATTCGCCCGTCCGGTGTTTCGCCGATGATCCCGCCATCAATCGGGCCGTGATACAACTCGATGAAGCTACTTCCTTGGAGGCCGAAGACCCGAAATGCAGGGTCTTCCAGTACGAAGAATCCCTTCCTCTTCGCTTTCGGATCGGTTAACTGATTTGTGCCTTCAGCAAAAAAAGAAGTAGATCGGCGTGTTGGGAATCAACGACCATTCCGTATAATACGCGAACCTCCTCAGGGGTAGTTGGAACCCGCAACTCCCTAGCTGCTCCTCGACCGTCCACCCAGATTAGCCTATCAGGACCTGCCAAGAAGTACTTGTTACCTCTTTTGTCGACAGCCAGTCCTCGATCAAGACTGCGTATGAGCTGATCCCAGCTATTCCTGTCGCCAGGAATCTAGATGTCCCCCTCCGAGTGCAACCACTGGCCCTTTTTGTTAAACACATGAATTAGTCTGATAGTCCCACTGGAAACCGACGTGCTTTCGGAGCCAACAGGAGCAGCCTTCTGATCAATACCAAGAATCACGATATTCCGGTGCGATCAGGGCTTCGATCTCTTCGACGGTTTCAGCCTCGAAGGCCGCTTTGAAGCCCCCTTTTTGGCCGCCTTCCCCTGGGAGGCCGCCTGGACTGCGTCCAGTTGGGCGTCGCCCCATCGTTCACAGGTCTCCCAGGCGGCTTCGACCTGAGCCCGAAACTCCTGGCCGGCAGCCGCTTGCTGCCGGGCCAACTCAGCCTGCTCTGGCGTCAAGTACCGCGAACGAGTTTTCCCGGCGACCACGCGGTTCATCGTAAAGTACGGCCCGTGTCGCGCCTCAGAGCTCTGGTGACAAGCGCAGGACATCTGCCCGCACTTCATCCGTCGTTCGGAGATGGTGTCGCGGCGCATAGGATGCAGGTTGCCCCGGGCACGGGCGGCGGCGACCACGTCGGCAGGAACAGCGGGTTTCTCGGATAAGTCAGTACCATCGAGCCGTTGCTGGCCTTACCAAAGACCAAGCGTTGGACCGACCAAAGATCGAGGAGTTTCGGACGTTTCTCAACGGCCTCAAACAAGTGCTCTTTGCCGAGCTTAACCAGACTGCCGAAAAGGTGACCACCCCCGACTCGCTATGACAACCACGGATCCGGTTGTAGTGGTGCTCAACACATTCTCGCACCTTGCCAACCTGATCCGTGATCTGAGCAATCGACTGCCATCCTTTGGCCCAAAACACTACACGACGCTGCTTTGCGACATCATCGCCTCCCTTCAGGCGAACTTCGAGGCGGAGATCGCGGACTTGCAGCAATCAGCACTGGGACTAGGGCGCATCCCCGAACGAGCGCTTTCGTACCTCTCGCAGCTGCGCCAGATGCAGCAGCGACTCCTCCCCTACATCGCCGAAACAGACCCCAACACCGCCGCTTCCAGTTTCGCCGCAACCTCGTCTTTGGCGAGGAGTTTGTACTTCATCCTCACCAGTTGGTGCTTGCCGCAACCCTGGAGTTTATTCACTTGCCCCCTGATCTTGCTGGGTACGTGTTGAGCCGGTCCAGTTACGGGCGGATCGGCCTTATCGTTGCCACGGCCACGTTCATTCACCCCGATTGGCGCGGCTGCCTGACCCTGGAGCTCGTGAATTTGGGCAACACGCCCTTGCGGCTTTACAGTGGTTCGCTGATTGCGCAGCTTGTGCTTCATCAAGCCACGCCCGAACGAAAGGTCGAGTCGCAAAAATCGATCCCAACCGGGCCGGAATTCTCAACACTCAGCTCAGACCCGTTTTGGACGCGCCTTCGCGAAATCCGACGCCTTGCCGGCTTGTACGAGTCGAACTCCGACGAGTAGACGAGCACTCCCCGGTTACAGTTTGGTTACAGGGGCGTTTGAACAATGCGAACTCATTGCAAGAAGGCAGTTGGGGATTCTGGCGGAGAGGGGGGGATTCGAACCCCCGGTGCGAGTTTAAGCTCGCACAACTGCTTAGCAGGCAGCCCTGTTCGACCACTCCAGCACCTCTCCGGCTCGGGCGGTCTGGTCGCGGAAGGCTGTATTGTATCACGGATTCTCTGCCGACCGGGGCAGGGTTCTTACGGAGTTTGCTGAGGGGGCGGCCGGATTCAGAGCATGTGTCAGTCGTCAGACCGGCTCTTCCCCCTCTCGGACTCTGCCCAAAGACGCTCTGCCTCACGACTCTGCGGGCGCGCTCTCGTAGCCGCCTGGCAGCGCTTCCGGCCGGCCGAGTATGGTGCGCACCGGTCTCGGACAAGCGCTGCAGTGGCGCCGGGCCGGCGACTCGAGCTCGGGTCGCCGGCCAGTTTACCGGATTTTCATCTGGACGTCTCTTTCCAGACGAAAGCTGAATTTGTGTTCAGGCTGGAACTCGATCTCTTTCCCCTTGGTCGCGAGGACTCCGGCCGTCCCTGCCCCGCCTCCGATGGCGCCTCCTATTGCCGCGCCCTTCTTGCCTCCGGCGATCGCCCCGATGGCCGCTCCAATGGCTGCTCCGGCGCCGATGGTCTTGGCGTCTCGCGCCTTGGTGTTTTCCGCCTGGACGCTGATCGTGCTGGTACTGATCGGATAACGGTCCTCGTCAACTCTGAGGGCGGTTAGAGCCAGTGTCATGTGGGCCAGGCCCTTGACCTTGCCCGACCCGGCGACATCGGTTACCTTGCCGGTCACACGGCTGCCCTTGGGCGCCAGCATCTCGCCGTGGACGATCAAGTCGCGATCCAGGATGGCATCGAACGTATCACCTACCTGGTTCGTGGCCGAGCTGAGGTGCTCGCTCAGGCGAACGTCAATGACCGTGCCCTCCGGCAGCACCGCCGTGGCCGGCTTCGGCGGAGGCGCCGGTGATGCTGGCGCAGTCGCGACACGCCCTGAATCCAGGGAGTTGTCGGCCGGCGCTCCTGAACCACCGCGACGAGAGGGGGCCGGCGGAACGATCGGCTCCCGTTCGATACGCTCGTCGCTCCTGGTCTCCTGACTCGCAGGTGGAGGCGTGTAAGTTTCCTCGGCCGGCTTGGGCGCCCGTCGGGCCGGTTGCTGTTTAGCCCGGGGACGCACGACTGGCGCCGGCGTTGTCTCGGTCGGGGCCTGGCGCTCTGACTCGAGCTGCTGGGGAGGCGTCTGGCTCGCAGGTGGTTGTTGTTCCGGGTGCTGGGCCGGTGGCTGGGCGGTCGCCACCTGCTTCTGTTCTTCCTTGGGTGGTTCGGACCGGCTGCACGCAGCAGGTACGATCAAGAACAGACTGGCGAGTAAAAATCTCCTCATTGACATATCAACTCCTTCCGCGATCTCCGGCGATTATGTCCATCCTTCCCCAATCTTCCGGTAATATGTTCACCATTATGATGGACGCGTCGGGGCCAAAGTTTCAAATCGACCGGGAGGCCGTCAGCGAGACGCGGACTCTGCTGGAGCCCTATCTTCGACTTACGCCCGTTCTGGCGTCCGGTTTTGATCCCCAGGTGGTTTACAAGGCCGAGAGCCTGCAGGTGACCGGATCTTTTAAGATAAGAACGGCTTTTTCTCAGCTTCTGCGCCTGTCGCCTGCTGAAGCTCGGTGGGGGATCGTCACGTCAAGCTCCGGAAATTTCGCGCTGGCGACAGCCTATGCGGCAAATCAGCTGGGCCTGTCAGTCAAGGTCGTCATGATGGAGTCGTCGAATCCGGTCAAAGTCGCGCGCACCAGGCGCTACGGTGGTGAAGTGGTCCTGTGCGCGGACCGGTTCGAAGCCCGCACCGAAACCGTCGCCCAGATAGTCAGGTCGGAAGGCCGAACAGAAATAGCGCCATACGACCATCCTTTCGCCGTCTTAGGGAGCGCAACCATCGCCGCGGAGATTGTCGACCAGTATCCAGATGTCGCGAATATCGTTGTCCCGGTGAGCGGCGGCGGTCTGATTGCCGGAATCGCGGCCGCCGTCAAGCTCCTGCGGGCTGGCGTCCGCGTGTGGGGCGTCCAACCCAAGGGATCCAACGCGACCTACCTGTCGTTCCAGGTCCGTGACTACCGCGGCATCGAAAGGGCGCACACGGTAGCTGACGGACTGATGGTCACGCGGCCGGGAAAGGTGACATTTCCGCTGATCCTTCAATACGTTGACGATGTTGTCACCGTTTGCGAAGCGGCGATCCTCCAGGCAGTCTCCCATTTGCATGAAGAAGACCGGCTGGTGGTGGAACCGTCCGGCGCTGTTCCGCTTGCGGCCGCACTGGAAGGGAAGGTGCCGCGAAAGAACACGGTGCTGGTATTGAGCGGTGGAAACATTGCGCCAGCAGTGCTGAGGCAGGCGCTGAGCGGGAGCGCCGCTTAGTCCGTCAGCAAAGCGCCGTTCGGCGGCAGCGCCCCACTGGGGCCTCTTACTTGCCCCTCTCACCGCATCCCTCGCTCCCGCCTTCGCTCCCGCGCGGGGCTCTGACATCCGCTGGACTTAACTCACCTTCGTCAGAAACAGCGGCGGCCAGTGGAAGACCGAGATGCTGGGATTCGGTTTGTTCAGGTTGGTCTTGGCCATATCCACGGCCTCTCGCAGCGTGGAGGCCGCGTCCCAGCCAATTCGCTCGACCACAGCCTTGTCCCGGGCGCCCACCACGATCACCCGGCTGAGATACTCCATCCCCTGAATGGCCCAGTACCAGGCGTGGAACGGATGGACACCATGAAACCCATAGCCGTGACGATACTGCTCGAGGTACCGCTCGTTTGAGGCGAACTCCGCCTCGTGATCCTGAATCAGGTAAGGATCATGCGCATCGGCCAGAACCCGATCAAAGAACTCCGGGTAAGAAGGGTGAGTCGTCTGATCGAACTCCCGCTTGAGCGGGTGCATGATGATCAGCGCCCCGCCGCGGCGCACCAGGGGTTTACCGAGGCTGAGATTGAACAGGTAGCCCGCCGCCACGTTGACCACCAGGATGGGGTTCATGATGGAGTTGACGCAATAAGGACTCAGGCTGGGAATCCCGGCGACCAGGATATCCGTCTGTCCCTTGACCGACACGATCTGCTGCTTGTGGACGTTCTTCAAAGTCACCCGGTGGACCGCATCTTCGCTTCCCGCCTGGACGCTCGTTACCCCGTAAGAGGAGGAAAAGCGCCTGGCCAGGCTGCGCACCAGACGGGTCGGCACCATCGGAAGCAGAGTCCGGGCGGCGTAAAAGCGCAGCGAATCCTGCAGGTTTTGGCGGTCTTCCCTGATCCTCAAGAAAGAAAGCCCAGCGGGAAAGGCGGCCGTGTTCAGGGTCATTTCGATGTGAAAGATGTTCAGGTTGCGAGCCGTCACCTGGCCCATTCTCTGGAACACGGCGTGGATTTTCGAACGGGCCGGGTCCATATACGAGGCGGAACCCAACAGGCACTTGACATTGTGATGAAACTGGGCAGTACGGTACGTGGCGAGCCGCGTATGGATCGATTTGTGTCCGCCCTCCATGCTCGAAAAAACAATGCTGACGTAAATGAGAAGGTCCGAGGTGACCGCTCTCCGGTTGAGCTCAACCACCTCGTCGCAGTCGGTTTTCCCCAGGAACTGGTTGCCTTCGCTGTCCTCGGCGTCGTGGCAGTATAGCGTCTCCGGATAGCAGGAATCAAAGATCCGCGCCCCCAGCATCCGGCGAAGCTCTTGAGGCGTCATCTTGCGGTGAAGACCTGTCGCCGCAATCAGGTGAATGTCCGTCACTCCTTTCCGGGCGAGCTTCTCGAGCAGCAACTCGATGACGACCTGACGGGGATCGGGCTCGGGGATCTGAGGAATGGGTACAGATAAGTCATCGAAAGCGATGGTGACCTTCATATCGGGGCGCAGCTGGGCTGACAGTGGGTCACAACCCAGTGGATTTTCGACAGCGTAATCTGCGGCGCCTCTCAGGTCTTCGACAGGGGGTAGAGGATCGGGCGCATAAATGACCCGAGATCCTTCCGGAACCTCCTCCCATCTCAACCGGTCGCCGTAATGAAACCTGAGCTTTTCGCCACGGCTTGTGAGATGGACTGAATCGTCGTTCATGTTTGTTACGGCGTCAAAGCCCTGACCCTTCTTTGTCCCCAGTGAAAACTTCTGGACAAAAAGTCAGTCGGCTCGCGCTCAATTTCCCTCCAGTTTGCCTCGGAGCTCTTCGATCGCGTCGCGGACTTCGGCGACGATGGCGCGGTAATGTTCATCGCGGCTTAGCGTAGGTCCATTCGTCCGGTACTTTTCCATCGAGATCGGAGGTCCGAAAAGGACTTTCACTTTGTTCGGTCGTGGGAGGAGTTTCCCCACGGGCAACGCTTCTCGTGTCCCGCCGATGTAAGCGGGCACGATCGGCACATTCAATTCCCTGGCGAGAAGCCCGAGCCCCGGCTTAAAGCCTTGCAGTTGTCCTGTCCGCGAACGGGTCCCCTCCGGGAAAATCAGGATCGGTTCGCCTTGCGACAGGATCGATTGGACCATCCTGAGACCGGAGAGGGACGTCTCTTCGCGCTCGATCGGAACCACGTTCAAAAACGTACTGAAGAACCAGCTCTTAACCGGGGAATCAAAGAAGTAATCTCGGGCGCCCAGGACGTGGAGCTTGCGCGCTTCCCGAAGCCCGAGCGCTGTCCCCAGGGCCGAAATGATTGCGCCTGAATCGAGGTGACTGGCGTGATTCGCGGCAATGATGTACGAAGTGCCGTGGGGCAGCCGTTCCGGGTTTGCCAATTTCAGATCGAAGTAATTCTGATACAACATCTTCATGCTGCCGAAGGATAGCGCCAGCAGCATTCGATTCAAGGAGGAACGCTCGGAGTAGGGCAGCGCAGATCCGTAGCCGGCCTTGGAGGCTCTACGGATCGCCGGCGGCTGCCCGACCGGCCCCGCACGTATGACATCGAGCACTTCTTTGACCGTCTGGAAGCTTGATGCCTTTTCGTCCGGCACCGATATTCCAAAACGGTTTTCTAGAAACAGCAGCAACTCGATGGCCATCAAGGAGTCAAATCCCAGCTCGGTAAAGAGGTGGGTCTCCGGCGTAATGTCCTTGGCGGGAGTCCGGGACAGGCGCGCCAGCTCAGCGAACAGGATCTCCTGGGCGGAAGCGCCGGCAGACACAGATCCGGGCGCGGCCCCGCGCAGCCTGCTCCCCTCGAGCTGTTCGATAAGCTCGGCTTTCAGCTGATCACGGTCGATCGTGCCGTCTTCTTTGCGCGGCAACGGCTCGGTTTTCAGGTGGACGTGCTGAAAGCGCTGATAGCTGGGCAGTTCACGGCCGAGTTTCTGGATTTCGCGCTGCACCGCCTTTTTCATGTCGGTCGCGGAGAGCTGTCCGACCAGCGCCGCGTTAGGCCGGACGACCGCGTGCACATCCTCGGTCAACCCGGTTCTGATGCCGAAGACGCAGATCTCTGAAATCTCCGGAATTCTCTGGTAAATCGCTTCGAGATCACAGGGATAGACGTTTTTCCCGGCCCCTGTCACGATGACGTCTTTGATCCGGCCGGTGATGTAAATGTACCCGTCTTCGTCCACCCAGCCGAGGTCGCCGGTGTGGAACCATCCTTCCTTGATGACCTCCTCGGTGGCACGCGGATTCCGGAAGTACTCCTTCATCAGGCTCGGCGTGCGGGCGATGATTTCTCCTATCCCCTGGCGGTCAGGCCGGAAAATGCGCAACTCGACACCCGGCACGGCCTTGCCCGCCGACCCGCGCCGGCTCCGGTTCCAGGGGTTCACGGTCAGTACCGGCGCGGTCTCGGTCAGCCCGTATCCCTCGTAAATGGTGAGACCCAGTGCCTTGAAGTCGTCGTAGAGGTCACAACCGAGGGCTGAGCCGCCGCTCACCGGCAGGCGAAGCCTTCCGCCGAATTCCTCGTGCACTCGCGCAAAAAGGCGCCGCCCGATGTTCTTGCCCAGCGTCCGCTCGATCGAGTGGCTGATCTGCTTCGAGGTCTCCATCACGTTCGATTTCAGCAGCGATTTGGATGTGCCCAGCACACGACGCTCAATATCCTCGCGGATGAGCGCGTAGAGAGTCGGCACGCCGAGCATCGTCGTCGTACCCGTCTCGCGCATCGTCTCGAGAATAATCTTCGGTTTCAACGAGCGAAGATAAGTGATGGTCGCCCCTGCATTGATAGGGGCCAGGAAGCCGCAGCTGAACTCGAGGGCGTGGTAGAGCGGCAGGACGGAAAGCAGGTTGTCGTCGGATGTGAGAGGCAGATAACGCTTGACGGCAAACTGATTGTTGAGGAAATTCCGGTGAGTGTGAAGCGCGCCCTTCGGATCGACGGCCGTGCCGGTCGTGAAGATGATGGAGGCAGGGTCGTCCGGATCCACCTGAACTACAGGCCGCTGCCCCGCCGCTTCTTCCCCTTCGGCCGTCGGGACGCTGTCGGGCTCGAACGGCAGGCAGCCGCAGTTCACGTTGAGCAGCAGTACCGGCTGAGTCTGCCGGCGCTCTTCCTCAAGGAGCTGAGGACTAAACGAGCGGAAACAAGACTCTGAGGCGAGGATGGCCTTGGCGTCGGTAAACCGCGCCACCGACCAGACTTCCCGGGACCACGTCTGCGCATCGAGGGGAACCACCACCAAGCCCAGCGACGCCGCTGCAAAATAGGCAATGCCCCACTCCGGCTGATTCTCCGAATAGAGGACGAGGCGATCTCCTTTGGTCAGGCCGAAACGAGCCAGGCGGGCGGCTGTAGAATCGGCCTTCTCGAGAAGCTCTTTGAAGGAAAACCTCTCCCATCGCCCGTCCCGCTTGATCTGCATGGCGGTCTTGTGGCCGAACTTGTCGGCGCTGCGCTCCAACAGCTGATAGATGTTTCCGCCTTCCGCTGACTCGGCGATCGGCTGGTCCTCGATTTCCAGCGTCCCCGCCCCCTCCATCTTGAGGATGTACTTCTTGACCCCGGGAATGTGGACGTTCTGGACGTAGTGGCGCCAATTCAGCTGGCGGACGTCAAAATCAAAAATTTCCCTTTCGGACTCGTCAAGGCGCTCCAGGAGCCTCAGACTATTGTCAATCTGGAAGCGGCAGTACAGATTCAGATAAGGCTCGTAAATCTCGCCGTAGTAGTAAAGCTTCTGATTGGCGGCGCGGGCGGCGGAAATCTTCCTCCGGTATCTCTGGGTCGCGGAGAAAATGGACAGCTTTTCCAGGGTTCGTTCGACCGTGTCAAGCGGGACGTCTTTCAGGCGATGTTGAAGCCGGAACGTGCTGCGGCGCGGGAAGCGGATCCGCTTGATCTGAATCGGCTGGCCGGCCTTGTCGAGCATCGGATTCTGGCTGAAGTAACGGAAGATCAGGTGATAGAGCTGTCCCAGGGTAATGGGGTTCAGACTGCCCGTCGCGATCTGATAAATCCGCAGACCTTTTTGCCGCTGGGCTTCCAGAAGCGACGCGAGCAAGACGTTGACCACCATATCGACCGGGACAAGGTCGAGCACGACCCCCGGATCAAGAGGGAGGGATTTCAGACGCCCTTTGCCGATGGCTACGATCAGCGGATCAGCCATTCGCAGACCGTCAAGCCAACCGGGCCCGGGTTCGGACAGGCTGCTTTCTATGATGGAAGGACGAACGATGACCGTGGGTCGATCGCCGCGCTCGCGCGCCACTACCTGTTCGCCCATCGCTTTCGTGTAGGTATAAGTGTCATTCCAGCCGCGCTGCCGGGACCAGCGCATGCCCTCTTCGGTGAGCCGGGTCTCAATCCACCTGCGCCGCAGGCCCTCCCGCTGCTCACGCCTTCTGGGCTGACGCTTGCCGTTGCCGCTCTTGCGTCGTTTGACCAGCAGCTCGGTGAGTTTCCTGTCGACCTCGGGGCTTTTGGATTCCTCGTAGATCCGATCGATTAATCGCCGTACTTCCTGGATGTCAAGGTCGACATCCACGAAGCCACAAGGGGGGAAGAGCCCGTTCGAAACGCCGGCGGGCAGGTTGTGGTAGGCGGTCTCCGGAATATCGCCCCGGCGCGTGCCGCTCACGTAAGCGGTCGAAACATGAATGTGGATGGCTTTCGGGCAACTGTTCGCGAACTGGGCGACGCGGCGCGCTCCGAGCACATTCAGCTCCAGGGCCGAATCGAGCGGAGAGTCGAAGGAGACAACGGCTGCACTGTTAATAACGATGTCGACTTCGTTCTGCAGCGTCGCCGCCAGTTCGGCCGGCATACCCAGATTGTCGGCAGAGATGTCGCCCGGCACGGCAACCAGCTTCTCTCGCAGCAGCTCGTTGAGCCGATCGCCATAGACGGCTCTCATTCGCTCAAAGACGCTTGATTGGAACAGCTCCTTGTCGAGGCGCTGCTGGCTGGACAGCTGGCGTCCGCCGGACCGTTTTGCCCGTATCAGGACATAGATGCGCCTCACTCCAGGGGCAGCCCACAGGATCTTTTCGACCAGCGGCTGGCCGAGAAATCCGGTCGCCCCGGTTATGAGAATCGTTTTGCCTTCTAACAGGCTGGATATCCTATTCATGATCAACGACAACCTTCACGGCCCCGGTGACGATCTCGGCCTCCAGCGGCGAAAAGCCCCTGATTTCCCCGTCTAGCATCTTCGGCAACGGTGTCGTCGTCTTGACCCGGACCCTACGCGCACGGTAAAGCGTAAACTGGGGATGGTTCAAGTGAGCTCCCCTGTACAGTCTCGGGAAGTTGATCACCAGGTTCAACTTCCCTATCGGCCCAATGACCGCCACGTCGAGCAAGCCGTCGTCCACCTTCGCTCCCGGGGCGATCCGGAGACCTCCTCCCGTGTACGGGGTGTTCTGAACCAGAACGGACACGCAGTCAAGCTCTCGGGCCGTGCCGTCCAGTTCGAGAACGATACGAATGGGCCGCAACTTGCGCAGCGCCCGATGAACCGCCACAAGAAACGCGGCGGATCCTGCCAGCCGACCCGGCCGATTGGATTGCTCGACCACATCGCTGGCAAAGCCAAGTCCGACGCTGGAGACGAAGAAGCGGCCGCCTTCCCGCCCCAAGTCGATGCGGCGTACTTTCCCGGCCATGGCGACACCGGCCGCCCTGGCAACGTCATTGTACGGCAGATTGAGGGTACGCGCGAGATCGTTACCGGTTCCGATGGCCACGATGCCCATCTCGACGCCGGTACCGGCCAGTCCGTTGGCGACTTCCGAGATTGTCCCGTCACCGCCCGCTACAATCACGCGCGCGGTCCCTGAGGCCGCCAGCCGGCGGGCAAGCTCTGTAGCATGCCCAGCTCGCTCCGTGATCAGAAGCTCGTGCTCGATTCTCCGCCCTTCCAGCCAGCGGCGGAGTTGAGCCACCTGACGAGAGCCACGGCCGCGCCCCGCCGCGGGATTGGCGATGACTTTCATGTAAACGAAAAAGTATACGCCGGAATGGACCTTTTGGCGATGAGAAGTGAACCGGCCGCGTAACCCCTCAGTTTTTTGTTTGGAGTGTGGCAGCAACGAGGAGAGAGGCCGGTGCTT
>JBHGBF010000075.1:0-27991 GCA_041946865.1 Acidobacteriota bacterium
GAGGGAGGGAGCGTCCGGAGCAAGCGCACAAAGTTGCTCGACAGATTCGGCCAGGCTGTATAGAATGACCACCGTTCTTTCCGGGGTGTTGGTGAACCGTCTCTGGCAAAAAAAAGGGTCTCACCACCACCCCGCTCCTGTTCAAACGGTCGGTTATCCTATCCAAACCAAAAGTCGATCGACAAGAGAAACGTGGGATTCTGCTCCCGTCTTCAAGCGGAGCACACGCTGCAATCAGGCAGGATATGGAAGGAAGGAACGACGCTCTTCCCCTGGACGAGGATGATGCGGGAATACTTTAAGCGCCGGTTTCAGTCCGCAGCGTAACACCAGGCTCTTCGTTGCGTCAGCTCTCCTGCCAGCAGCGAGGAGCCAACTTGACGCTCGATACTCGCGCTCCACGTCAAAGCCTTGGGTGGTTGAAGCTGTCCTACGTCCCCCTCGAATCGAGAATGGATGAGCGACTCCACCCCGTCTTTGAAAAAAACGTCGGACCGAGCAGCGTATTGTGAGGCTGCCAGCACGGACAGATTAGTGGTGTCACACAACAGGCCCGCACCAACAGTCAGCTTCGTCTTTGGGTTGGCGAGGACGCTCGCCGCGAAGCGCGGAGAGAAAACCGGCACCCGCAGGAGTCGGTCCCAATCAAACCGAAGGCCAAGTTCGACACTCAGGTTTTGCAAGACCCACCAGCGATCTTGGACAAACCCGGCCAACTCAACATTGCCGACCTTGACGCGCCGGAACTCGTCATAGGTAATGCGCCGCAGGGGCCGCCCGTCATCTCGCAACATCGTGATCGGTCGACGTTCTTCGCGCCCCACCAACCCCCTCCAAGTCGCTTGGGCTCCCAGTTTGACCTGGTGTCCGCCGTTCCGTTCGGGCGGCACGGTCAGGCTTGCTGAACCCTCGAGGCTGTCAGCGCGGCTGGTCGAGGACTTGAAGAAGTTTCCTCTGCTCTGTTGGTACTCAACCTCGTACGGCTCTTGCCCCATCGGCCGATCAGACGCTGTGGCGCGAGTGGCAGCCCCGGAAAACTCCACCACCCCCGCAGGGAGGAAAAGCTGGTCTCTGACACCGACGAGAAAAAAATCCTTGTCCTTTTCGATCGTTGTCTGTTGCGGGTTGAACGCCGTCAGGCCGTAATGGTTTTCGCGGTGGACGTTCACAAACGCGCTGGTGCTCAAAATGTTGCTCCGCGACAAATTGAGCTGAACTTTCGTCAGGGAGTTGAACTGGATCCTCTGGTTCGTATCAGCGCCCTCTGGCAGTTCTTCTATCACGTCCTGGCCAAACTCGCCTTCGAGCGCTTGGTAAATCCACGCCTTTCCTTTAACCAGAGGGCCAGAGAGCGCGGTTCGTGGCGTAAAGTTGTCGAGGTGAAGGCCGTTTCGCGTTTGAAACGATGGGAAAAAATCTGTGGCAGAGAAGCGGAAATGGTCATCGGGTGCACCAGAGCTGAGCCTTACGACGCCCCCGGATGCCTTCCCGTACTCTGCCGAGTACCGGCTGGTGAGTGCCTCCAAAGAACGAATGGACTCTGAGCTGATGCGAGCGTCGAATACGTCAGTACCTGGATTCTCAAGTGCAAAACCGTCGAGCAGGAACTGCACTTGGGAAGCAGTCGAGCCATTGATGTGGACGCCGCCTGCGGCGTCAGTGATCAGTCCCGGGACAAAGGGGAGAACCTTTCGAATGTCGCGTGTCGCTGCCGCCGGCACCTTTATCATCTCCTGGCTGCCTAATTCCTGGGAGCTTTCCAGTCTTCCCGCGTCCAGTGTCGGCTCAGAGTAGATCACCTCAACGTGTTCTGAGAATTCCTGCTCGTGATTCAAGACGATTTCAGTTCGACTGGGTCGCGTGCGTTGCTGTCGACTACTTGTTCCTTGTGCACCGGGTAGAACCCGCCCTTGGCCGCCTGGACGCCGTACGTGCCCTCGGGGATTCGTCCAAGCGTCAGGCGGCCGGTCGTGTCCGTTTCTCCTTGTGCCTCGATTTCCCCTGACGGCTGCGCGAGCATGATTCGCACCGCCGCGAGCGGCACTCCCGTCTCGTCCATCGCTCGAATCAGCACGTCTACAGGCTTGGTGAGCGTAGGCTGCCCACTGGCGGTCGACCACAACTCAAAGAAAAGTAGGCCGAGCAGTACGGTTGGGCGAAACGTATCCATGACTAAGACCTTCGGGCAGCGAGTTGTTCACGCGGGGCGCGCAGAAAATCAGAGATGACTCCCGGGGGTGCCAAGGATCGCCAAGGCGTCCGCTGCTTGTCGCTCGGAACCTTGCCAATAACCGAAACATCTTGCCAGCTAGCGCTCCTTTCGCGAGCCCCAAGACCCTTGCCTCTATGGGGCTTGCCCCAAGGAGAGTGTCCCGTTCCCCCGAGCAAGCCGATAAAAACGAACGTCGCCGATACGAGAATCCAGTACGTAGTACCGAGACAAGAATTCTCGCCACCGGGGCAGCGTCTCCATGGCAAAGGCTGCTCCCGTGTCCACGATGAGCGGTGGTTTTCGCCGTTCTAGTGCTTCAAGCGCATCCAGGCGTGTTGAGGCAGCCTCGGGAATCTCACTGTTGATATCGTACACGAAGTACTTCGTGGCCAGCGGTCGGCGAGTCAGAAAATAGAGCTCCGGTCGCGCACCCCAGACAAATATCGGGTCACTAGGCTTGCTCAAAGCGATGACGTGGGCGGCTAGCCGATCCAACTTCCTCTCCTCAGTGCACATCCTCCAGACCTGGACCTTTTCGTGCGCCTCCTGATTAAAGAGAAAGTACCAATGAGCCATGGTGCGGGTATGGAAGAAGACAAAGGGGAGCAACAAGGCAAAGCCGGCCAGGTAGACTCTGGCCCGGTACCGGCGAACGTTATCAAGCAAGTGCGCAAAGCCCGTGGCTCCAACAATGCTCATTGCAGGAAGCATCTGAATATAGTAGTTGGCATAAAACCGTCTGCCGAACGCCACGCCCAAAAAGGCAGCCAAAAGCCAGAAATGAATTGCGCGGAACGAGGGACCCTTTGGATTTTTCGCGATACCTAGCGCAATTAAGGTCCACAACCAGGCGTAGATGAGCCCAAAGGAAAACGGAACGTGAGCGAGCTTTCCAGAGAAGTCGGACAACGAGACTTGACCCACATAGTGGAAGCTAAAGCCCAGCGTCATCGTCTTCCACAGGTCAAAAGTATCGTTTCCCCAGAGATAGACGAGCAGTAGCAGGAGGGCTGCACCATAGCCGAGGCCAAGAATCAGGGTATGCTTCAGGCGTGAGGCAATCGCAGAGGCACTAAAGAAGATGAGGACGAACGCGTACAAGCCGATCTCGGTGAAGGCAAACGGCTTGGTCAGGAAAGCCAAACCCGCAAAAAAGCCTGCCGCAAAAAGACCAAGCGACCAGGAACGCTTCACGCCGGCCAGGAAACAGCACATCGCGGCAGTCGAGAATACGATCATCAACTGTTCCGACGCCAAGCCAATAATCCTTGGCGCATAGTACGTCGCGCTGGCGACGGCGAAGATCACGGCTGCGAGGCCACCGATTCGCGGCGAGAAGTGGGCCGAGCCCAGCCAGTACAGAAGGGTCGAAGTGAGGAAAATCAGAAACAAGGAAGCAATGTGGACGACCCAATGATGCACCCCGAGACCATGAAATACCAGTGCGAGAAAGATTGGGAACGCTGGCTGGTTGTTGCACCACACATCCTGGTAGAGCCGACCACCGGAGGCGAGCACCTGTGACGTAACGGCCCATAAGGACTCGTCGACGAACGTGAAGGAGTGCTGGTAGTGCGGGAATCGAAGAAGGAAGCTGATGACCCAACTACTTGCCAATAGCCAAAGGCCTCTTTGCTCAGAGGAACTTGTTCTTGACAACACTCAATAGTCTCCTATTCGAAAGTCCTAAGACCAGTCAATCTATTACCGAGCGGTTGGCTGATGCAAGCGGGAAAGGTTGGGAGCAGGGTGTAGGGGGGTCAAATTCCCTCTGCCCCGACCAAAAAACTGCTAAACTAAATAACTTAGCCTCAGCCCGTTTCAAAGATCCCGCGTTGTGCCGGGTTTGCGCTATCTACAGAATCAGCTACAACGGCACAACCCGCACCCCGGAATCGCCTGTCCTCACAGAGTTTCGCCAGTTGTAGGGCACGAGCATGGCGGGGTAATGAACAAGGACGTTCAACATGAATAGAGAACTGAGTGCGGACGACATCCCTATTCTCGCGCGCTTCCTCACTTGCTAAGTCCCTACCTACCTCACTTCGGTGCCGCAGAACGCTTTCGAGCTTATCCGCTGCTGTAGATAATTTTGTAGCTACTCAAATCCCCAAGGCTCACAAAGTTCCACAAGTTTCAACAGGCTGGCTGTAAGTGCTTGAAAAATACGGCGCAGGGTTTTGAAGGATTTAGCCCGCTCCCGGGTTTCTGCTTTGGGAGCAGGGAGTCGGCGGTTTCGAATCTCTCAGCCCTGACCACCACTTCATTTTCAAATACTTCCGTAAGCATCAAGCGAGCCACATCCCGGACAGGATCACCATGAGCGATCGGCAGAACCGAGCTCGACAGAGAACTGGTCTTAATTGGGGTTGCTGCAGTGGGGCTTCAGTTTGCCGGAAGGATCCTTTCAATCGCGTTGATGTTCAGGTGCTTCGGCGAGCTGCATTGCCCCCGTTTGGCTTTTTTGTAGTAGTGCTCTGACCTTGTACACTTCCTAGTCTGGAGGAGTTTTGCCGTCTGCGTCACCTCCTTTCCGGCGGCAGGAACCGGAGAAGATGCCTATGCCCGGGCGAAGCTGGGAAAGGCGCGGTGCGATCAGCATGTCTGACACACTCGACCCGTGAAGTCCCTTCCCCGCAGTACCCCGGCGACCTTATCCGCCTGCCCGCTCCCCAGCTGCTCCTCGTGTGCTTGCAGGTGTGATTAAAACGCGCGCAAAACCCGGCAAGATCCGATAAGATCGAGCAAATGCCGGACCCCAGCAAATCGCTGCGGTTGCTGGGTTTTTCAGGCGGGGCGGGTTTCGGAGAGGGCCGCGACGTTGGTTGAAAAATCTACGAAAGAAAATTTGCAGGGCCGGGCACGGGACAAAGCGATTGAGGAGGTGCGCAGGCGGTGAGTGAAAGAGAAGGCTGCCCGGCCGATCTACAGGAGGCTCGTGTACCAGTCGATCAGGTCTTTCCCCCAGAGCGCGGCGGCCATACCGGCCATTCCGAGGAAAGTTCCGAAGGGGAGCTCGTACCGGCGGTCCCGGCCCGAGAGGTAGATGAAGGCGATCCCGATAACGGCCCCGATCAGCGAACCTAGAAACACCGTCAGCCAGGCGAATCGCCATCCGAGGAAAGCGCCGATCATCGCCATCATCTTCACGTCGCCAAGGCCCATTCCCTCCACCTTCTTCACGACCAGGTAGAGCTTCGCGGCAGCCCAGAGAAGGCCCCCACCCAGCACAATTCCCAGGAAGGACTCGAGATAGCGCGTGGCTATCACATCGCCAGGCGAGGCAGTGGCAGGTTGGGCAAAGAATTCGGCCGACTGGAGCGGAACCAGCAGAAAACCAACGACCGCGCCGCTCAACGTGAGCGCGTCCGGCAGAATCCGATGATACAGATCAATAAACGTCAGGGCGATCATCAGGCTGAAAAAAACCGCGTTAAGCCAGAAAGGAGAGCCCAATCCGTACTTCAAAAACAGCAGGTAGAAAGCGCCGGCGGTCAGCGCTTCCACTGCCGGATAGACCCAGGAGATCCGCGCCCGACACCGGCTGCAGCGGCCGCGTAGGATCAGGTAGCTGACCAGCGGGATGTTTTCCCAGGCCCGGATCGCGTGGTTACACTGAGGGCAGTGTGAACGCGGGCGAACTACGGATATTCCGCGGGGAATCCGGTGGATACAGACGTTCAGGAAGCTGCCGATCACGAGCCCGAACAGCACGACGAAGAGATGAATCCACCAAGGCATCCGCATGATTATACCTGCGGAACGACGCGGAAGAAAAAGCGCGCGGAAGAATGAAAAAAAGCGGATAGCTTTCCCTGCATCTCTGGAACATACTTCCGCTTAACAGAAAGAGGAACACGGATGATCATCGGAATCCCCAAAGAGATTGCGGTCAAGGGAGGTCTTGAAGAGAAGCGCGTCAGCCTGTCGCCGCCGGCGGTGCGCGAATTAACCAACCACGGGATCCAGGTCCTCGTGGAGAAGAGCGCCGGCGAGGGCGCGCATTTCAGCGACGACAACTACCGGGATGCCGGGGCTGTCGTCGTCTACTCGAAAGAAGAGGCTTACCGGCGCGCCGACATTGTCGTCAAAGTCCAGGTCCCGCTGGAAGAAGAGTGGGATTTCCTCAAGGAGGACCAGATCCTCTTCGGTTTCCTGATCCTCGGCCTCTCACCCCCGTCGCTGCTGGATCTGCTGCTCGAGCGCCGCATCCTCTCGATCGGCATGGAGCTGGTGCAGCGCGACGACGCGACTCATCCCCTGCAGCGGCCGATGTCTAAGATCGCAGGGCAAATGGCGCCTCAGATTGCCGGTCGCCTGCTCCAAGGCAACATCAAAGGTGGACGGGGAATCCTCCTGGGAGGAATCGAGGGCATCCCTCCCGCTGAAGTCGTCATCCTCGGGGGAGGCACCCTCGGATCCTGCGCCGCCCGGTCATTTAAAGGACTCGGGTGCTCCGTTTACGTTGTCGACAAGGACCTGCGCCAACTGGAGAAGGTCAGCCAGGAGGTTCCGGGGACGATCACCGTCTCGTATAACCAGCGGAACCTGGCCAAACTGGCGAGCTTCGCCGACGTCTTGGTGGCCGCGGTCCAGGTCCCCGGAGAACGCGCCCCGATCCTCGTCACCCGGGACATGGTCAAGACCATGAGGCGCGGTTCGGTGGTCATCGACTTCTCCATCGATCAGGGAGGGGCGGTTGAGACGTCGCGATTGACGCCGACAGATGAGTTCACCTTCAATCTCAACGGCGTCATCCATTTCGCTGTGCCTAACGTCCCTTCCTGGGTCCCGAGAACTTCGTCTCATGCCTTATCGAACGCTGTCCTTCCCTATCTGCTGACATTGGCAGAGGACGGATGGGAAGACGGGCTGCGCCGCGTGGCAGAGCTTCGCCGCGGAGTCTGTACATGTCGCGGCTACATCACCCGGCCAACCCTCGGAGAAAGTGGAAAAGGCTACCAATCCGTCGACACGCTTCTGGAGGGGCGCTGACATGGCCAGCTGGCTCGAAGACTACAAAAAACGGCGGTGCACTCCGGAAGAGGCCGTCTCAGTGATCCAAAGCGGACAGCGGCTGTTTCTTAGCGGAAACGCGTCGGCGCCTTACCTCTTGCTCAGGAGCCTGGCCAAACGCAAGGATGAGCTGCGTGACGTCGAACTGGTCCACGGACTGATGATAGGCGAAGACCCGTTGGCCAAGCCCGAAATGGAAGGAATCTTCCGCCACAATTCCCTGTTTGTCGGTTCAGCCGACAGAGAGGCCGTCAATGCCGGACGGGCTGACTACGTCCCGGTCTTTCTTTCAGAAATTCCCGCCCTTTTCAGCTCCGGCCTCATGCCGGTCGATGTCGCTCTCATCCAGACGAGTCCGCCCGACGAGCACGGATTCGTCAGCCTGGGCGCCGAAGTCCTTACCTCCAAATGCGTGGTTGAAACGGCTCGGATTGCGGTGGCGCATGTCAATGAACTGATGCCGCGCACGCTGGGGGATTCCTTCATTCATGTGTCGCGCTTCAAGAAGATTGTCGAGGCGGCCGAACCTCTTCCGGAACTGACCAGGAAGCCGTATACCGACGTGGAACGACGAATCGGCGAAAACATCGCGGCCTTGATCGAAGACGGTTCGACCCTGCAGCTCGGCATCGGAGGAATCCCGGACGCCGTCCTTTCAGCTTTGAAATCGCACAAGGATTTGGGGATCCACACGGAAATGATCTCGGACGGGGTCAAGGAGGGGATCGAGCAGGGTTTTATCACCGGGGCGCGCAAGAGCCTCCATCCCGGGAAAGTCGTGGGCACTTTCGTCCTCGGGACACGCAGCCTTTACGATTTTGTCGACGACAACCCGATCTTTGAGCTCCACCCCACGGCTTACACCAACGATCCGTTCGTCATCGCGCAGAACGAAAAAATGGTGGCAGTCAACTCGGCCATTGAAATCGATCTGACCGGCCAGGTCTGCTCCGACTCGATTGGGCCCTATATTTACTCGGGGTTTGGCGGCCAGGTGGACTTCATTCGAGGCGCCGCCCGTTCGAAAGGCGGAAAACCGATCATAGCTCTGCCGGCCACGGCCAGGCACGGGACGGTCTCGAGAATCGTGCCTTACCTCCGATCCGGCGCCGGCGTGGTCACGACCCGAGCGGACGTTCACTACGTGGTGACCGAGTACGGGGTCGCGTACCTGCACGGCAAGAACCTGCGCGAACGGGCCAAGGCGCTGATCAGCATCGCTGCGCCCCGGTTTCGAGAGGAGCTGGCCCGGTCCTTCGCCGAACGAATCGGGGTGACCGCGGAAGGAGTCGCCTGAGACAAAACCGGTTTTCAGGCCTTTGCCCCCGCATCAAGCGGCAGCGTGATCCCGAACGTCAACCCGCCTTCGTCGTTGCGGCGGACGGCAATGCTGCCCCGGTGGTTGTAAACCAGCTGATAGGAAATGGACAGGCCGAGCCCCGTGCCGTGAGGTTTAGTGGTGTAAAACGGGTCGAAGAGATGGTCCAGATCGGCGGGAGGCTCGCCGTTTCCGCTGTCAGACACTTCGATCAGCACAGAGTTCTCTTTGACCTGATAAGAGGAGCTGACCTCCAGCTTTCCTCCCGCGGGCATGGCCTGAATGCCGTTCAGCACAATGTTCAGCAGCACTTGCCTGATCTGATCCGGATCAAGATGCACGGACGGAAGCGACCGATCGTGCTGCACTTCAAGTGTGATACGCGAGCCCTCGGCTTCTTGTCTTAGAAGCGTGAGCGTCGAGTCGATGAGATCCGGCAGGTTGACCGATTCCATCGCGGGCTTGGCGGGACGGGCGAACTTGAGGAATTCGGCGACGATGTTGTTGAGTCGCACCGTCTCCTCTTTGATGATATCGACAAACTCCCTCTTGGGATGGTCCTGGGGGAACTCGTTCTCGAGGATTTCGATCGACCCCTTGATCGAGCCAAGCGGGTTACGGATTTCGTGCGCCACGCCGGCGCTCAGCTGCCCCAACGCCGCAAGGCGGTCCGCCTGCTTCAGCTGCTCAAAAGTCTGCTGAATCTGCTCGTAGGCAAGGCGCAGCTCTTCAGTCGCCGATTCCAGCTTTTCCCGCTGGCGCCGCTCGCGCAGCGACAGAAACCCGATGGTGACCGCAATAACGTGATACAGGATAATCTCGGCGTACTGGTTAAAGGCGTAGCTCGGGAAATGCGCCCAGTGGACCCGGATGTGATAGACGTACAGGGCGCTGGTCAGCAGGGCGGCAAGGGCGCCGCCGAGCGGGCCATACCAGAAGGCGGCAAGCAGGATCGGGATGTAGTAAACCCTCTGGTAGATCTCGTGCAGATAGCGGTACTCTGGCGCCACGCTGGTCCGGTAATGGAACATGGAAATGACCACGATCAGGACCAGTATGGAACCGTATTTCAGCCAATCCTTCAAGGATCTGTTCACTCAAACCGCTCCGTTCGGGTTTCTTCCTTGAGTCCGTACTTCTGCATTCTGTAAATCAGAGTGTTGCGGGTAATACCAAGATAACGGGCCGCCTGGCTCTGGTTCCAATTGTGCCGTCTCAACGCCTCGTACAGGAGATTCCTCTCCAATTCGACCAGGGAAAATCCATCGTCCGGGAGTTTCATGACCACATTCCCGAAGCCGAGCGAGCGATTGGCCCGGATGAGGTGCGACGGGACATCCGCCATCTCGATGGTCCCAGTCCTGTTGAAAACCACCATGCGCTCGACAATGTTTTCAAGCTCGCGCACGTTGCCGGGCCAGTCGTAACTCTGAAGCTCGGGCATCACGTCCGGCTGCACCACGACCTCCTTGCTGAACCGCTCCCGCAGCTTCTCGAGAAAGTGGTGAATAAGCAGCGGTATGTCTTCCCGCCGCTCCCGCAAAGGGGGCAGCACCAAGGGAGCGACGGAGAGCCGATAGTACAGGTCTTCACGGAATCTCCCCTCCGCCGTCAGGGCATGAAGATCCTGGTTCGTCGCCGCGATGATCCGGACATCAACCTTCTTCGGCTGCGGGTCTCCCACAATGTCAATCTCTTTCTGCTGAAGCACTCTCAGAAGACGGACCTGCATGTTCGGCGGCAACTCGGCCACTTCATCCAGCAGCACCGTGCCGGTGTCCGCTGCCTCGAACTTCCCCTTCTTGTCGGAGACAGCGCCGGTAAATGCCCCCTTGCGGTATCCAAACAGCTCGCTTTCGATCAAGCTTTCAGGAATGGCGCCGCAGTTAACCACCATAAACGGACGGTTGCGGCGCGGGCTGTTGAAGTGCAAGGCGCGTGCGAGCAACTCCTTGCCGGTTCCGCTCTCGCCGAGGATCAGGACGGTCGTATCCACTTCGGCCAGTTGTTCGGCCATTTCGATCACGGCGCGCAGCTTCTTGGAAGAACCGACCAGCGTGTCGAACTCGAATTTCTTTCCGACCGCCCGGGCGAGCGCCTGGTTTTCCTCGATGAGGTCCGCCATCTTAAGAGCGTTTAACATGGTCTGGCGCATCTCTTCCTTTTCAAAGGGCTTTGTCAGGAAATCCGAGGCGCCGAGCTTGATGGCTTCTACGGCTTTGTCGATCGAACCATGGGCTGTCAAGACAATCACCGGCAGTTGCGGAAACGACTGGCGAAGGGCGCCGAGAAGCTCGAGGCCGTCCATCTCAGGCATTTTCAGGTCCGTGACCACCAGGTCCACTTTTTCGGACCCAAGACGTTCGAGCGCTTCTTTTCCCGAAGACACGGGGGTGGCATGAAAGCCGAACTCCCGGACGTGATACGTCAGCACCCGAAGAAAATTGCGGTCGTCGTCAACCAACAGAATATTGGCATGCTTCACATTGTGGATTTTAACACAGCTGTGCTATTTCAAGCAGTACAATCCCTGTCGGCTCTCTCGGCGCGCGCAGTACCTCTTCGTTCTGGTTTGTGATCAGATAGAGGGAAAGGAGCTTCGAGATGTACGGATTCAGCGTGCAGATGACGGGCGGATTTGATGAAGCGATCGAGCGGGTTACACAGGCGCTCAAGGAGCAGGGGTTTGGCGTGATTTCGGATATCGATGTCCAGGCGACCATGAAGGAGAAGCTGGGGATTGAGGGGCAGCCTTACCGGATCCTGGGGGCCTGCAATCCCTCGCTGGCCCACCGGGCGCTTCAAGCCGACCCGGACATCGGGCTGCTTTTGCCCTGCAACGTGGTCGTGCGCAAAGGCGCCGAAAACAAGGTCACGGTTTCCTTCATGGACCCGGAGGCGGTGCTCAGCCTCGTCAAACGGGATGAGATCGACCAGCTCGGCAACGAAGTCCGCCAGCGGCTGGAGAAGGTGCGCGATGCGCTGCGGTAAAGTTTTATCGCACTACCTCTCGGCCACCCCTTCCGCCCAGGCAATGAGGCCAGGCAGGTAGGCGGTCGCCATGCATTCGTGAAAGGGCAGCGCCCGGACGGAAAAACCTTGCAGCCCGCTTCGTCCCTCGGCCCCGACCTGCCCGCGGTAGATGCACGCATTGTCACTCTCCTTGAGCTCCAGCTCCATCGCGGCTGTATGGGCATCGACGATTTCGCCTGCCGGGTTAACCGGCCCGTAGTACAACTCGAGCCGGATGTCCCCGGGCAGTAAGGTCCCGAGCTGCACGCGGGCCCTGACCGGCAGCGAGGTCCCGATGCTGACTTGTCGCGGCAATTCAGGTCCGAGCACGCTGATCCGGAAAGCTTTCCACCCGGAGGTCAATCTTTGTCGCCAGGCGGCCAGGCTCTTGGCGCAGGCGAATTGGTTCTCGCTGAGGCGCCGAAAGCGCAGATCGGCAGGCAAATAAGCGGTCTCTACGTATTCCCGGACCATGCGGTGAGTGTTGAAGAAGTAGCAGAGGTGCTCGAGCGAGGTCTTCATGCGTGAGATCCAACGTCGGGGCAGGCCGTCGGGACCGCGGTCGTAAAAGGTGGGAACGACGTCGCGTTCCAGCAATTCGTAAAGCGCTTCCGCCTCGAGCTGGTCCTGGTAATCGAAATTCTCGTAAAGCTCGCCGCGCCCGATCGTCCAGCCGACAGGAGGAGCATCCTGACCCAGCATCGACTGCACCAGGTCCCACCAGCCGTCCGCCGTGCTCAGGTTCAGAACGCCGTTCGCAGCCGCCTTCATGCCACTCGTGCCGCTCGCTTCGCCGGGCCGGCGAGGCGTATTGAGCCAGACGTCGACTCCCTGCACCAGATAGCGCGCCGTGTTGACGTCGTAGTCTTCCAGAAAAACCAGCCGCCGTCTGAATTCCGGACGGCGGGTGAGGCTGACAATCTGGCGAATGAAGTCTTTGCCGGCATCGTCCCGGGGATGGGCTTTTCCGGAGAAGATGATCTGCACGGGCCGCTTCGGGTCATTCACTATCCGAGCCAGACGCTCCGGGTCGCGGAGCAGCAGCGTGGCACGCTTGTATGTGGCAAAACGGCGCGCAAACCCGATCGTCAGGGAGGACGAATCGAGCACCTCCTGCGCCGCCTCGATTTCGGCTTCCGTGGCATTGCGGCGTCGCAGCGTTTCCTTCAGTTCGTTTCGGGCGAAAGCGACCAGACGTTCGCGTCTTCGTTCGTGGTTGCGCCAGAGCTCTTCGGGCGGGATTTGCCGCGCCCGGACCCAGATCGCCCGATCGAGCGGCTCTTCCCGCCAGCGGGGACCCAGGTAGCGGTCGTACAGGTGTTCGACTTCCTGTGATATCCAGCTTGGATAATGGACGCCGTTGGCCACGTGTCCGATCGGTATCTCTTTATGGGGAACGTTCGGCCAAAGCCCGCGCCACATCTGGCGGCTGACGTCGCCGTGCAGCCGGCTGACGGCATTGCTGTGCGCCGCGAGCCGGAGGCTGAGAACCGTCATGCAAAAAAACTCGCCCTCGTCTTGCGGATTCTGCCGCCCGAGCGCCAGAAAGTCATGACGGGAGAGGCCCAGGGAGCGATAGTACGCGCCGAAGTAGTGCTCCATCAGGTCCGGGTGAAAATAGTCGTGACCGGCCGGGACGGGCGTGTGGGTGGTAAAGACGAGGCCGGCGGAGGCCGCTTCCCTGGCCTCGGCGAAAGTGATCTTCGCCGCCTCCATCAGACGCCGCACCCTTTCCAGAGCGAGAAAGGCGGAGTGTCCCTCGTTCATGTGGTAAACGGTCGGCTCGATTCCCAGAGCCGCCAACGCCCGGTAGCCGCCGATGCCCAGCAGAATCTCCTGCTTGATCCGCATTTCGACGTCACCGCCATACAGCTGATCGGTAATGTCCCGATCGTCGGCCCGGTTTTCCGGGAGGTTGGTGTCCAGCAGGTACAACGGCACTCGGCCCACTTGGGCACGCCACACCCGGGCTTTGGCTTTTCGCCCCGGATAATCGACCTCAATCATGACGGGCAGCCCGGCTGAAGTCACTTCGGGAATCAGCGGCAGGGTGTGGAAATCGTTGTCCTCGTAAGCCTCCTGTTGCCATCCGGCTTCATTCAGATACTGGCGGAAGTATCCCTGTTGATAGAGCAGGCCGACGCCCACGAGCGGAATCCCGAGATCACTGGCCGACTTGAGATGATCTCCGGCAAGAACACCCAGGCCGCCGGCAAAAATCGACAACGACTCCGTAATGCCGAACTCGGCGGAAAAGTAGGCAATCAAGGGATTGACATTGGGATGCGAGCGCTTGAACCAGCTCGATTTCCCTTCCAGATGCGCGGCGAACGTCTGATAGACGTGGTCGAGATGGGCCAGAAACGCCTCGTCGACCGCGGCAGCCTCGAGCTGCGCCTGGTCTACCATGCTCAACATCAGAACCGGGTTGTGATTGGTCTTCTCCCAGAGATCCGCGTCCAGACGCCGGAAAAGCTCGATCGCTGAGTGGTCCCAGGCCCAGCGCAAGTTATAGGCCAGCGGACGAAGGCGCTCCAAGGGTACGGGAAGACGCGGGACAACGTTGTAGGTCGAAATCGGTTTCATGGTCGAACTCCGAAAGTCACAAGAATGGCGCAGTCGTGTCCACAGTGTCAACGGGAGGGCGTGCCCCGCGTGCGAAACAGAGCCGCAAGCGCAGCGCCTTTTGCGGAGCGCGTCGGGTGTGTGTGGTATCCCACGAACGAACCTCGCGACGGCACACACCCGACGCGCTCCGCTGAAAAGCGCTGCGCTTGCGGCTCTGTCAGGCCGTGTTCTTAGCGCCGCGCGAGCAGTGTACGCAGGACAAAGGGCAGGATCCCGCCGTGGCGGTAGTAGTTCACCTCGTTTGGCGTGTCAACACGGGCCGTGACGGTGAAAGTCCGGGCATGGCCTCCCGGCTTGTAGACTCTCATCGTCAGCTTCTTCAGCGGCTGAAGCCCCTCGGACAGGCCGATAATATCGAACGTCTCCCGGCCGGTCAGGCCCAGAGTCTCGCGGTTCTGGCCGGGCTCGAACTGCAGCGGAAGGACTCCCATCCCGACGAGGTTGCTCCGGTGAATCCGCTCAAAGCTCTCTGTCAGGACGGCCCGGATACCGAGCAGCCGGGTTCCTTTGGCCGCCCAGTCGCGCGATGAGCCGGTGCCGTATTCCTTGCCCGCAATGGCCAGCAAGGGCACACCCTCGGCCTGATACCGCATAGCCGCGTCGTAGATGGACAGTGGCTGGGTCTCGGAGGGATGCAGGGTATAGCCGCCCTCCACACCGGGGACAAGCAGATTGCGCAGGCGGATGTTCGCGAAAGTCCCCCGCATCATCACTTCGTGGTTTCCGCGCCTGGAGCCGTATGAATTGAACTGATCGGGGGTCACGCCTTGCGCTATAAGATATTGAGCTGCAGGGCTGTTCTTGGCGATAGATCCGGCCGGGGAGATGTGGTCGGTAGTGACGCTGTCTCCGAGCACCGCGAGAACGCGCAGACCGGCAAGGTCGCCGACCGGCTGGGGCTCGACCGGAAGGGCCTCGAAAAAGGGCGGCCTTTTCACGTAGGTCGACTTCTCGTCCCAGCTGTAGCGATCGCCGCTCGGGATCGGCAGACTCCGCCAGCGCTCTTCGCCCTCGTACACTTCTCCGTATTTTTCGGCGAACATCCGAGTGTCTACGGATTCCTGGATGCCCGCCTGAATCTCCTGATGGCTCGGCCAGATGTCCTTGAGATACACTGGCCGCCCCTGCCGGTCCTGCCCGAGCGGCTCATGGATGAGATCGACGTCCATTCGCCCCGCCAACGCATAAGCGACGACCAGCGGCGGGGATGCGAGGTAGTTGGCCCGGCAATCAGGGTTGACCCGTCCCTCGAAGTTGCGGTTCCCGGAAAGAACAGAACAAACGATCAGGTGGTTGGCATTCACCGCCTCGGATATTTCCTCAGGAAGCGGTCCACTGTTGCCGATGCAGGTGGTGCAGCCGTAGCCGACCAGGTGGAAGCCGAGCCGGTCGAGGTAGGGGGTGAGGCCAGCCTTGTTCAGGTACTCAGTCACCACCTTCGATCCGGGTGCCAGGCTGCTTTTCACCCACGGCTTTCTCTCCAGGCCTCTCTCGACCGCTTTTTTGGCCAGTATTCCCGCACCGATCATGGTCGACGGATTGGAAGTATTGGTGCAACTCGTGATGGCCGCAATCACTACCGAACCGTGCCTGAGCTCGAACTGGGCGGCCTTTTGTTCCGGAGTCGTGATAGTGACCCGAACTCCCTGGCTCTTGGGCGCGCCGTTGATCGAGTTTGCGACGTACTCCTCGAACGCCTTGCCTGCCTGCCCAAGTGCCACCCGGTCTTGTGGTCGCTTGGGTCCGGCCAGGCTTGCCTCGACGCGAGCCAGATCAAGCCCCACTGTCTCCGAATAGAGAGGTTCGGGAGCATCGAGATGGTGAAACACATTCTGGGCCTTGGCGTAGGCCTCCACGAGCCGTACGTGTTCCTCCCGCCTGGCGGTCAGGCGCAGATACTTCAGCGTCTCCAAATCGATTGGAAAGATCGCACAGGTCGCGCCGTATTCAGGCGCCATGTTGGCAATAGTGGCCCGGTCGGCCAGCGCCAAGGCACTGACCCCCGGCCCATAGAATTCAACGAACTTGCCTACTACGCCCCTTTTCCGCAGGATTTCGGTAATGGTCAGGACCAGATCCGTCGCGGTAGTGCCCTCCCTCAGAGCGCCGTCTAACCGGAAGCCGACGACCTGAGGAATCAACATGGTGATCGGCTGGCCCAGCATGGCCGCTTCGGCTTCGATCCCGCCGACGCCCCATCCGAGCACTGCCAGCCCGTTGACCATGGTCGTGTGACTGTCGGTCCCCACCAGCGTGTCAAAATAGGCCTCCGTCGCGGCGCCGTGATTTCTCGCTCCGAATACGACTCTAGCGAGGTACTCAAGGTTCACCTGGTGACAAATCCCGGTGCCAGGTGGGACGACCTGCAGGCTTTTGAAAGCGGCCTGACCCCAACGGAGAAACGCGTATCTTTCCCGGTTGCGCTCGTATTCCCTTTCGAGGTTGATATCGATCGCGTTAGGACGGGCAAAGGCGTCAACCTGAACCGAATGGTCAATGACGAGTTCGGCGGGGACAAGCGGATTGATTTTCGCCGGATCGCCTCCCATCTCTGCCATGGCGTCGCGCATGGCCGCCAGGTCAACGACCGCCGGCACCCCCGTGAAGTCCTGCAGCAGCACCCGCGCTGGAGTGAAGGCGATTTCGCGATCCGGCCGGCGTTTCGGGTCCCATTGAGCAAAGGCACGAATATCCTCGTCGCGAACTGCCACGCCGTCCTCGTGCCTCAACAGATTCTCGAGCAAAACCTTCAAGCAGTAAGGGAGTTGCGCAACCTGCCCGCCCACCTTTTCCTGCAACGCCGGGAGGCTGTAACAGGTGTAGTTTTGTGCCTCTACGGTCAGGGTCTTCCGGACCCCGAAACTATCGATGCTTGCCATGCCTTTGTCCTCTCAGAGCCGTCAGCGAAGCGTTGGTGCGAAGCGAGCCGGCGGCCCGTCAGGCGCCTGGTCGCGCGGGCCACGTCGTGCGCAAAGAAATCTCCGCTCCGGCCTCTGACTTATTTTCGAAAGATGTGAGTTGCC
Organism: Acidobacteriota bacterium; assembly: GCA_041946865.1. Taxonomy (GTDB): domain Bacteria; phylum Acidobacteriota; class UBA6911; order RPQK01; family RPQK01; genus RPQK01. The sequence goes on from JBHGBF010000075.1 coordinate 17,210, forward strand.
TGTCCGAAGAAAGACTCGGCCACTTCACCGACCGTCTCGGAAAGCGTTGGATGAGTGTGAATTGTCAGTGCAAGATCTTCGGCAACTGCGCCCATCTCAATGGCCAGCGTCCCTTCGGCGATCAATTCACCGGCCCTGGTCCCAACGATGCCGACCCCGAGGATCTGACCGCTGCTTTCGTCAAACAGCATCTTGGTCATCCCTTCGGTCCGGCCGAGCGTGACCGCGCGACCCGACGCAGCCCAGGGGAACCGGACGACCTTGACTTTGCGGCCCTCCGCCCGGGCCTCAGATTCTGTCAGGCCCGCATAGGCGATCTCAGGATTAGTAAAAACCACCGCGGGAATGGCGCGATTGTCGAAAACGCTCTTCTTTCCGGCAATGACCTCGACGGCGACTTTGCCCTCTCTCATGGCCTTGTGCGCGAGCATCGGCTGACCGGCGACGTCTCCGATGGCGAATATGGCAGGATCGGCGGTGCGGCACTGTCGATCGATCCTGACAAAACCTTTCGGATCGACTTCAGCCCGGGTCTTTTCCAGTCCGATGTTCTGCGAACTCGGCTTTCTGCCGACCGAGACCAGGACACGGTCAAACGTCTGCTTTTTGGGCTCGATTTCACCATCGAATTCGACCTCGAGTCCCTTATCGACTTCCTTCAGACCAACCACCTTGGTCTTGACGTGCACACCGGCAAACAGCTGGCGTAAGCGCTTGTCCAGCGGCCGCACCAGGTCGCGATCTACACCCGGAAGGAGGCCGTCCAGCAGCTCGACAACCGTCACGCGACTGCCGAGCGCCGCATAGACCGAACCCAGCTCGAGCCCGATATAACCGGCCCCGACGACGAGCAACTTTTCCGGCATCGATTCGAGAGCCAGTGCGCCGGTGGAATCCATGAGCCGGGGGCTCTTCAGATTGCTCCCGGGAAGCGGCGTCGGAACCGACCCGGTCGCCAGCACAGCGTACTTGAAGCGTAGGCGCGAGGGGGCGTCGTTTCCTTCCAGCCGCAGAACATTCGAGCTTTCGAAGGTTGCCTTGGCTCGAATATAGCGGACCTTCCGGAGCTTGGCGATGTCCGACAACCCGGAAGTCAGCTTGAAGATGACCTTGTCTTTGAAGCCGCGGAGCGCGTCAAGGTCGATTTTGGGCGGAGCAAAATCAAGACCCAGTTGCCTGGCCTCTCGGGTGTCTTGAATCAAGTCGGCCGCGTAAAGAAGCGTCTTCGAGGGAATGCAGCCTACGAACAGGCAAACGCCCCCGGGCCTTTCCCGGACATCGACCAGAGTGGTTTCCATCCCGAGATCTGCTGAATGAAATGCCGCTGCGTATCCGCCCGGCCCGCCCCCGATTATCACCACGTGTGTTTCCTGATCCGCCATTCTGTCTCCTCTTCTGAAACTGAGAGCTGTCTCCTACTGATTCAGGGCCGCAAGCAGGGCATCGATTCCCGCCTGTGCCACTTCCGTATCTTGCTCGACGCTTCCGCTACTACATCCGATCGCGCCGATCGTTTGGCCTTCCACGACAATGGGAAGCCCCCCTCCAAAAATCATGAACCGGCCGCGATTGCTGACATGGATACCGAAGGCCTTGCCTCCCGGACCGGCGACCTCGGAATATTTCGAGGTCGGGAGGCGGGTTCCGGCAGCCGTAAACGCTTTGCTGATGGCCACATCGATGCTGGTTATTTTGGCGCCGTCCATCCGGTGAAAACCGAGCAGATTGGTCCCCGCATCCACCACGGCGATATCCATGTCGACTCCGATTTCCCGCGCCTTCGCCTCGGCAGCCTCAAGCATGACTTTGGCCCCCTCCAGCGTCAGCATGATCCCATCACGCACAAAAAGACCCATGATCTCCTCCCTGCCTATCATTTGTACCTTACAACCGGTTGAAATTGAAGGGAAGTCCGCCCGCCGAGTGGTACGAGCAGTTTCCAAGAACCCTCCACGTCCGCAAGACGTGCGACTGCGCGGTTCTTTCAGGAGTAAGGCGGTTTTGTTCGGCGAATCGGCGGGGCAGCCGCGCTGCAGCTACCCTTCGTCGCGGTAAAAGAGCAGCGGGTTCATCGGCTGGCCGTTCAGCCGAACCTCGTAGTGCAGGTGCGGCCCGGTGGCCCGTCCGGTAGAACCGACAAAACCGATGATATCGCCCTTTTTCACTCGCTGGCCGACTTTGACGGCGACCTGACTGAGGTGGCCATAGCGGGTTGACAACCCGAATTTGTGCTGAATCACCACCAGTCTGCCGTAACCCACCTCGCGCTGGGCGAAAATCGCCAGCCCGTCCGCCGTAGCGACCACCTTATTGCCGGCAGGAGCGGAAATATCGATGCCCGAGTGGAAATCCCTCACGCCCGTAAACGGATCGAGCCTGTAGCCGTACGAGGCTGAGGGATAGCCATGGACAGGTGGAATCGCCGGGGTCGCAGCCAGCAGGATACTGCGGCTGGTGTAAAAATCCTGAAGCCGCCGCAAATCGTTCTCCAGACTCCTGCTCTTGACCCCCATCTGGCGAAGCTGCGCCGTCAGGCCTCGAGTCGTGAGACTGCCCAGGCTGGTATTTGACGGTCCCCCAAGACCACCCATTCCTTCCCGGTTAAGACCGGAGAGGATCGTGACTTTCTTGGAGATCACCTCCAAGGACGAGAGCTGGTCAGCCAGGTTGCTTGCGGCCAGGCGGAAGGTCTGATTTTCCTTGCGGAGTTGGTCGACCTCCAGTCGCAGCCGATCGTAGTCGGAGGTCTTCTTCCACATCTGATAGTAATGAAGGCTGGAGAGTATAAAACCCGAGATGAAAACGAACAAAATGACGGATAAGGCGACGGCCAGCTTGCGGGGGAAACAATAGGCTTTGGCAGGGGTCTCCGCGAAGCGGGCCAGGATTATGGTGAGGTCACCCTTCCTCAATAATTCACCCCCCTTCTGGAACTGGAACTATCCTGACAGTCTCGACTTACAGCGCAAAAGCCGCCGTTAGTATAGGTAGGCCCCAAGAGAGTGTCAAGCGATTTAGATCACAGTCAGTAACCGCTCAGTTTTCTGCGAGCGAAGCGGCAGGCGCTTTTGGAGTTCATCATGCCCCACCTGATTTTCACCAAAATCGCCTCCTGGCGGGCTCCGCTTACGTAAAGACAATAGCTGGGTTTGAAAAGTGGTGGAGGCGGTGGGAATCGAACCCACGTCCGAAAGTCTTCGCCAGCCGGTTCTACATGCTTAGCCGGTTTCGTTGGTTACTTCCGCCGGGCATTTGAAACCAGCAAACTAACCCGTCGAAAGCCCTCCACAACGATTCCCGGTGCTCCCGTGAAGGAAGGAGGAGCACCGCATATCCCGCATGAACGACGCCTTGACTGCCCTGCGGGCGAGACCGGTCAAGACGGCTACGTGAAATTACGCAGCGAGTGCTAACTGTTCGTCGGCAGTTATAGTTTTGCCACTGTTTTACGAGGGTGAGGCACCTCGGCATGCACCAACTGACTCAACTACTCCCGTCGAAGCCTGTCGCCCCCTTTCTTATCCCTATTATAGATGAAATCGAGTTGTATTTAGTTGCAGGAAAAGCCGGCCGCCAACGAAACGCGATTGACCGCTGGCCGATTTCTAGAAGGAAACCTGCCGCGATGTGCTTCTCTCGCACGACAAAGCAAAGGGGTCCGGAGCGTAGGAGAATTCGGTGAAGACATGTAGGAAAAACTCGTTCCTTTTTGTCGAATAAAGGACTACAATCCCGCGTGCCGAATCTCTGATTCGAGGGGGCCACTCATGGGGGGAGACGCGCGCACGCTGCAGATCGAGGAAAGCAGTCCGAAACGGCGCCATTGGACTCTCTTTATCTATCCCGATTATTTGCGGTTCGTGGCCGACGAAGGCAGCGGATCTTTCGATGTGGACTTCTCCGAAGCAGCTGAAGAATTAGTTTTGCACACTCCCCTGCTCGGCAGGCCGGTCCTTATCGTTCGCCAGGAGCGCAAGGTCTGTTTTCGCCTGGATCGACACGATTTTACCGACGTGAAAGCCTGGCTGGGTCCGCCGACAATTCGCACCATGAAAGCGACGCTCAAGCAGCAGCTGGCCTGGGGGATTGGCGTCGGACTCTTTCTGCTGCTCAGTTCCCTTCCCAAACCGGCTGATCCTGAGGCCAATCTGCAGGCGCTTCCCTTCGACCCGGTCTCGGGGGCACTCGGTCTCAGCCTGATCTTGTTGCGACTGCTCGGCTGGCTTCATCCTTGCCGCGAGCTTTTTCTTGCCGATGCCGCCTGGTTCCTGCTGCTCGGGGGCAAGGTCGGGTACGACGTCCTTTCCGGTTCCAGCTCGATCTGGCTGGCAGTCACCGTGATCTGCGTTGTCAGCGCCATAAGAGGGCTGGAAAGGTACCAGCAGTTCAGCCACCTGGCCGGCGACGAGCCCCAGGCCCCGGAAAGAGTCGATTCAACGACCTGAAGCCTACTTCTGAGCCAGGCAGCGGTAGCCGAGAGTAAACTCCCGATTCCCATCGAGACTGTCCAGGTAATAACACGTGATCGGGAAGACCACGCAGAACAGAGCCAGCATCGCCAGCTCGAGCGGAAAGAGAAGTACGCGGATTGCTCGAGGCAGCGGCGGAAAAAGCACTTTTGGAGCGTAGGTGAGGCGGTGTCCCAGATAGTGAAAATACCCGCCCAGCGGTTCTATTTCTATGTGCTTGAAGCCGGCTTGCGCGAGCAAGCGCTTGAGCGCGTACCTGGTGAAGCGGTAGAAGTCGTGTGGCTGCTGGTGTTCGGCCCAGCCCTGCGGCGCCGTGAGATAAAGCCTGCCACCACGCCTGAGCACGCGGTAAAGCTCCCCCAGCACGGCCGCCGGGTCCGGCACGTGCTCGAGCACCTGAATATTCAATGCCGTATCGACCGTGTCTTCACGCAGCGGAAGGGCGGCGAGATCAGCAATCACCCGGATCCGCGAGTAGTCCCAGAGAGCATCGCCGATACACGAGTCCAGGGACACGTAGAAGTGCTCTGAAAAGTAACCGGCAAACCGGGCCTCTCCTGCCCCCGCATCCAGAACCCTCTTCCTCGGCTGACCGGCCGCTGCCGTTTTGACGAAGTCTTCGATGGCGTAATCGAGCGGGTTGATTCGCCGCTTCAGGAATTCGGGGAGCCGCTGGTAGACCCGGAGATAGAAGCTGCTCATCGCACTAGCATGATAACACCGCTAAAACCAGAGCGTTTCAGGGGAGCGGGGGGAATGCCTGGCAGAGCCGTCCGGCTCTGTGAGGTTTCCAATATTGAGGGCAGCGTCAGTCGGTTAGCTTTCGCCCAGCCGGATCAAAGATCGGGAATTTCGCCACACCCAGGCGCTGCAGACGATATTGTGTCGCCGTCTTCATCACGCCCAGGCCGTACCGGACACTGCGCCTGAAGTTGATGCTCGAGGCATCGGTGAAATATTTGGTGGGACAGCTGATCTCGCCGATCCGGAAACCGAAATACAGGGCCTGTACCAGAATCTGGTTGTCGAACACAAAATCGTCGGAATTCTCGAGTAGCGGAAGTGTCAGCAGGACTTCCCGGGTAAACGCACGATAACCGGTGTGATACTCCGACAGCTTCGCGAGTGTCATGAAGTTCTCGAAAACGGTCAGAAAGCGGTTCGACACGTATTTGTAAAAAGGCATTCCGCCGCGCAAGGCCGTGCCGCCCAAGATGCGAGAACCGAGGACAACCTGGTACTCGCCGCTGATGATCATCGCCGCCATGGCAGGCAGCAGTCGGGGCGTGTACTGGTAATCGGGATGGAGCATGATGAACACATCAGCTCCCAGCTTGAGAGCTTCCCGGTAGCAGGTTTTCTGATTCCCTCCATACCCTTTGTTCCGATCATGGACGATAGTCCGTAATCCCAGCCTGCGAGCCACCGCCACCGTGTCATCCCGGCTGGCGTCATCCACGAGCAGGATTTCGTCGACGAGGTCCTTCGGGATCTCGTTACAGGTCCTCTCCAGCGTCGCCGCCGCGTTGTAGGCTGGCAAAACCACGGCTATCTTCTTGCCTTGCAGCATGGAGGGCTAATATATCACCGACCGCTTCGCTTGCCACCCAATCCGCTTGAATGAATGGCCGGAGGCATTTGGTGGGTCCTCTTATTTTCCGGTAACATGCTCAGTATGTTGATGGTGGGGCTGACTGGCGGGATTGCCTGCGGCAAGAGCTACACACTGAAGGAGCTCCAGCGCCACGGATCTTACACCATTGATGCCGATCAGATCGTGCATCAGCTGCTGATGCCGGGGCATGCAGGATATCAGAAGGTCGTGGAAACATTCGGGAAGGAGTTTCTCAACGCCGATGCGCAACTCGATCGTCGCCGCCTGGGAGAATTGGTCTTCTCCGATGTTGGCGCCCGCCAGAAGCTGAATGAGATCCTGCATCCGCTCGTTTTTGCTGAAGAGAAGCGGCAGATCGAGGAGGCCGAACTCATCAACCGGCGAACTCCGATGATTGTTGTCGACGCCGCTTTGATGGTCGAGACCGGCTCCTACCGTAACTATGACGTGATCCTCATGGTGTATGCCCGCCCCGAAGTCCAGCTGATGCGCCTGATCCTCCGCGATCATCTGACCGAACAGGAAGCGCTCAAGCGGATTGCCAGCCAGATGCCTCTGCTCGAGAAGCTCAAATACGCTGATTATGTGATTGAAAATTCAGGCAAGCTCTCGAACACCGCCGAACAAGTGTCCTATACCTTCAAGGACCTGTTGTTCCGATACGAGGAGAATGACTTCCAGGGAAGCGGGAAGCTCAGGAAGTAGCGGATGGGCCTCTCGGTCCCTGGGGCAATGCCACCCGAATTTCCCTGCATTTGAAAAGCCTCATAGAGGGCGGAACTTCGGATCGGGCGGCGGAAAACGACTATGGCTGCTCCCCTGCAAAGCGCAGCATCGCGGCCAGCAAAGGCACCATGATTTCATGATGGCCGGTCAGCGCGATTCCTGTTCCCGACTCTCCGACCGGCCTCTTGACCACGTTTTGAGTGGGGCGGTAGTGCTGGAGGAAGTCCAGATTCGCGGTCGTAAAATTCTCGAGATTCCTGCCGCTGTTTCGAACCAGCGCCACGGCTTTCAAGAGAACCTCCGGGATGATGACGGCTGATCCCAGGTTGAGGAAGACTCCCCCCTCTCCCAGCTCTGAAATCCCTTGGGTGAAGATTCGAAAGTCGATGAGCGAGCCTTTCCCCAAGGCTTCGCCGGACGCGGCCGGATGGTTATGGATGATGTCGGTGCCGATGGCCACATGCGCGGTCACTGGAATGCCTCTGCGATAGGCCTCGAGGACGACCGAGCACTCCGGGTGAAGGGCCCGGGCATACCCGTCCAGGAAAAAGCCGACCGACTCCCCTATTCCCTTGCCCTCCCGCGCCCCGTCGCAGATCGCCCGGTTCAGCAGTTCGCCGGTCTCCCGGGCCATCCCAAAGCTCCCATCCTTGATGTCTCTCTCGACATCCTCAGAAGTGTGGCCGCTTAAAGCGATTTCGAAATCGTGGATGATGCCGGCGCCATTCGTCGCCAGAGAGGTCACAAAGCCCTGGGCCATCAGATCGATCAGGATCGGCGCCAGTCCGACTTTGATCACATGGCCACCGAAAGCCCAGATCACCGGTTTCTGGCGAACGCGTGCTTCCCGGATCCGCCGGGCCAGCAATCGAAGCTGATCCGCCGCCAGGACGTGCGGCAAAGACCTCACAAACGCCGAGTAGCTATCCTGGGCCAGGGGCGAAGCGAAGGACTCCACGTTGACTTTGCTCGGCCTGGATTCCAGAGGGTAATCTCTGATCTGATCGATTTCAAACTGCTTGTATCTGGACATTTCAACCTGCCGCTTCGAAGTGATGGCACTGGAGAAAGAACTTGAGGGCTCGTCCCGTGTGGGACGCGTCGCACTGCGCAACCTGTTCGGGAGTTCCCGCGGTGACGACCCAGCCGCCTTCCCGTCCGCCTTCGGGACCCAGATCGATGATCCAGTCGGCCGACTTGATCACTTCAAGATGGTGTTCGATCACAATCACCGTGTTGCCAAGATTGACCAGCTCATTGAGGATGTCAAGCAGTTTCCGGACGTCCTCGAAGTGCAGACCGGTCGTGGGCTCGTCCAGGATGTAAAGCGTTCTGCCCGTGGACCTTTTGCTTAATTCCCGGGCCAGCTTGACCCGCTGCGCTTCTCCCCCGGATAACGTGGTTGCCGACTGCCCCAGGCGGATGTAGCCGAGACCGACATCGAGCAGCGTCCGCAGCCGGGCTCGAATAGTCGGGATGTTCTCAAGAACCGGATAGGCCTCCGAGATCGTCAGGTTCAGGATGTCGGCAATCGAATGCCCTTTGTACTTGACCGACAGTGTTTCCCGGTTGTACCGGCACCCCTGGCAGGCGTCGCAAACGACGTAGACATCTGGAAGAAAATTCATCTCGATCTTGCGCAGCCCATCACCCTGGCAAGCTTCACAGCGCCCGCCCTTCACATTGAAACTGAACCGCCCTGGCCGATACCCCCTGATCCTGGACTCGGGCAGCATTGAAAACAATTCGCGGATCGGAGTGAAGAGGCCGGTATACGTGGCTGGATTCGACCGCGGAGTACGGCCGATCGGTGACTGATCGATCTCGATCACCTTGTCCAGATGTTCCAGCCCCACCAGCCCTCTGTGAGAACCAGGCTCAAGCAGTGATCCATACAGATGCCGGGAGACGGCCCTGTAAAGCACCTCATCGACCAGGGAGGATTTACCGGAGCCGGAAACACCGGTAACAGCAATAAAAAGCCCGAGAGGGAAGCTGACGTCGATGTCTTTGAGATTGTTGTGCCGGGCGCCGAGCACCTGAAGGACATTCCCGTTTCCCTGGCGGCGCTTCGAAGGCAGCTCGATGCGCAGACGCCCCTGCAGGTAGGCGCCGGTCAAAGACTCCTGGCGCGCGAGAAGCTCGGGCGGTGTCCCTTGCGCCACAAGCCAACCACCGGCCGTTCCTGCACCCGGACCCAGGTCTATGATCCAGTCGCCGCTTCGGATGGTCTCTTCGTCATGTTCGACCACGATGATGGTATTGCCCAGGTCGCGCAGCTCCTTCAGGGTCCGGAGCAGACTGTCGGTGTCCCGGGGATGGAGACCTATCGAGGGCTCGTCAAGCACGTATAGGACGCCCCTCAGACGAGATCCAAGCTGGGTCGCCAGGCGGATCCGCTGCGATTCCCCGCCGGAAAGAGAGGCAGCCTGCCGATCCAGGGTCAGGTACGACAGGCCCACATCGGTCATGAACCGCAGCCGGTTCCGGATCTCTTCCAGGATCTGGCCGGCGATCATCTCCTCGCGACCGCTAACCCGGATCGCCGTCACTGCCGCGAGGCATTCGTCGAGCGGCATGCGGCAGTAGTCGGAGATCGACAAGCCGTTGACCCGGACCGCCCGGCTCTCCGCCCGCAGGCGACTGCCCCCGCATTCGTGACAGTCTCCTTCGCTCATGAAGCTCATCAGTTGCTGACGCCGGCGCTCGCTCGAAGTGTTCTCGATCCGGTCCAGGAACCACCGGTTCAGCCCGGCGAACTTCGAGCGATAAACGAAGTCGCCGTACCGGTACTGAATCGGCCGGTCCACCCCCCGCCGCAGCGCTTTCTTCATCTCCTCGGGGAAAGACCCGCTGGACATATCCAAATCAAGAGACAGATGGCTCAGCAAAGCCCTGGCCGACTCGCGGAACAGGTTGAGCAGTTCTTGCCCACCCACGGCCAGCTCAACGTCGGCCACCGGCCTGTCAGGCGCCAAAATCAGGCGATCGAGATTGACCTCCAACTCACATCCCAAGCCATCGCAGGCCGGACAAGCGCCGAAGCGGCTGTTAAACGAAAAACTCCGGGGCTCGAGCACGGGAATGTCGACACCGCAATCGACGCAAGCCATCCTTTCCGAGTAAGTGAGTTCGTTCGCACCGACCTGCGAGACCGTCACCAGACCCTTTGACATGTCCAGCGACTGGCGGACCGACGTCTCAATGCGACTCCGGTACTCTTTCTTCACCAGCAACCGGTCAACCAGGATGTCAATGCTGTGATTCCTCCGCTTGTCCAGGTCGGGCGGGTTCTCGAGGAAAATCATGTTGCCGTCGACTCGCGCCCGCAGGAAACCGTCCTTCAGGTACTTCTCGAACAGCTTCTTGAACTCCCCTTTCCGTTCCCGGACGATCGGCGACAGAATCATGACCCGGGAGTCGGCAGGCATCTCGAGGATCCGGTTGACGATCTGGTCGAGCGACTGGCGGCTGATAGGACGCCCGCAGTTTGGACAATGCGGCGTCCCGATGCTGGAAAACAGAAGACGCAGATAATCGTAGACCTCGGTAATCGTGCCTACGGTCGAGCGCGCGTTGCGGCTGGTTGTCTTCTGCTCTATCGAAACAGCCGGAGAAAGCCCGTCGATCGAATCGACATCCGGTCTCTCCATCTGCTCCAGGAACTGGCGTGCATAAGCCGACAGCGACTCGATATAGCGCCTCTGCCCTTCCGCGTAAAGGGTGTCGAAAGCCAGGCTGGACTTGCCTGATCCGCTCAGTCCCGTAACGATCACGAGTTGGTTCCGGGGTATGTCGAGATCAAGATTCTTCAGATTATGCTGACGCGCCCCACGGACCGAAATGTACCTCATAACCCAAACGACCTATTGTCCGGTTTATCGGAGCCGTGGTCAAGGAGAAGGGGCGAAGGGAAGGTAACCCCTCAGTTTTTTGTTCGGAGTGCGGCAGCAACGAGGAGAGAGGCCGGTG